>NZ_CP022222.1:7594394-7895390 GCF_009930815.1 Bradyrhizobium sp. CCBAU 051011
ATCGCGTCAATCGATGATGTGATAGCCTCCATCGATATAGAGCACGCCACCGGTGATGAGCTTGGCGCCGTCGAGCGCCAGAAATGCGGTGGCGTTGCCGACGTCGTCAATGCTGACGAGGCTGCGCGACGGGGCCTTCGATTGCGCCTTGTCCATCAGCTCATCGAATTCGGGGATACCTGACGCTGCACGCGTGGCGAGCGGCCCGGGTGAGATCGCGTGAACGCGGATGCCCTTCGGGCCCAATTCCGCGGCCACGTAGCGAACGGCCGCTTCGAGCGCCGCTTTCGCCACGCCCATCACATTGTAGTTCTCCACCACCATCTGGCTGCCGTAATAGGTCATGGTGAACATGGTTCCACCATTCTTCATCAGCGGTTCGGCCAGATGGGCCATTCGCATGAACGACCAGCACGAGACGTCCATCGTCTTGAGGAATCCGTCGCGGCCGACGTCCACCACACGTCCATGGAGCGCCTCCTTCGGAGAGAAGGCGATCGAGTGCAGCAGGAAATCGAGCTGCCCCCATTCCTTCTCGATACGTTCGAACACCTGTTCCGTCTGGCCCTCGACCATGACATCCATTGGCATGAAGAGCGGCGCCTCCAATGCCTTTGCGAGCGGCTCGACGTGCTTTTTGGCGCGGTCG
Source organism: Bradyrhizobium sp. CCBAU 051011 (assembly GCF_009930815.1). Taxonomy (NCBI): domain Bacteria; kingdom Pseudomonadati; phylum Pseudomonadota; class Alphaproteobacteria; order Hyphomicrobiales; family Nitrobacteraceae; genus Bradyrhizobium; species Bradyrhizobium sp. CCBAU 051011. The sequence goes on from NZ_CP022222.1 coordinate 7,595,044, forward strand.
TTCAGATAGGTGACGGCGAGATCAGCCCCGAGCGCACGAAAGGCCTTGGCGCACCCCCATGCGATCGATTGGTCGTTGGCGATGCCGACGATCAGGCCTTTCTTGCCTTTCAAGGCGACCTTGGTATCCGGGAATACGGGAATCATGACACCCTCACATGTCTAACATTGGACGATGGCCTGTTCACCAGCAGCGACAGGGTGTGCTGGGCGATCATCAGTTCCTCGTCGGTCGGTATGACGTAGACCGGAATACGGCTGTCGGAACGCGATATCAGGCGCGCGTGGCGGGAATTCTCGGCTTCGTCGAGCGTCACGCCGAGCCACCGCAGTTGTTCGGCGATCCGCGCCCGGATACGCACCGAGTTTTCCCCAATACCGGCTGTAAAGACGAAAGCGTCCAGCCCCTGCAATGCGGCTGCAAGCATGCCGGCGTTGAGGCCGATCCGATAGACGAAATACTCGACCGCCAGTTTCGCCTTTGGATCCTCGCTCGTCTCCAGTTCACGCATATCGTTGCTAATGCCTGAGAGTCCCTTCAATCCGCAATCGCGGTAGAGGAAGTTCTGTGCCTTGGAGGCCGACATTCCCTTTTCGGAGATCAGATAGAGCACGACACCAGGGTCGATTTGCCCCGGGCGCGTGCCCATGGGCAGCCCGTCGAGCGCGGTGAACCCCATGGTGCTCTCGGTGCTGCGTCCTCCCTTCAGCGCGCACATGGAGGCGCCACTACCGAGATGCGCCACAATCACCCGCCCCTTTGCGATCTCGGGTGCGACCTGCGGCAAGGTCTTCGCGACATATTCATATGAGAGACCGTGGAATCCATAACGCCGCACGCCCTCGGCATGAAGCTGATGCGGTATTGCATAGTAGTCAGCGACGGCGTCATGCGTGCGGTGAAACGCGGTGTCGAAGCAGGCCACCTGCGGAAGCGCTGGAAAATTGGCCAGAAGCGACCGGATCGGGGCCAGGTTATGCGGTTGATGAAGCGGGGCCAGCGCGACGAATCGCTCCAGCCGGGCTACGACGCCGTGGTCGATCAGCACCGGCCGGTCAAAGTCCGGACCGCCATGAACGACACGATGACCGACGGCCACCGGGCTGATGCGAAGCTCGTCCCGCAGCCATCCGCCTGCGATACCCATCGCGGCCGGAAGGTCCGGAACGGCTTCGATCGGATAGACGCGGTCGGCCAGTGCATCGTTGTCCGCGCCGCTCGCCCGCAGGCGAGGACGACTGCCAATGCCATCCATCTGGCCCTTGATCAGGCGCCGCAGCTTCCCCTCTCCCTCGACCGAAAAGATCTGGAACTTGACGCTCGAGGAGCCAGCATTGACGACGAGGATCGTATCCATGGCGATCACGCGGCAACATTTGGGGCATGCTGGCGCCTGGCATTTGCATAGAGAGCCGCAACTGCGCAGGAAGCCATCCGCGCGCGCGCTGTGTCCGCACGCGACGTCAGGACGACGGGCACCCGGGCGCCGAGCACGATGCCAGCACTATCCGCCTTGGCGAAGTAGGCGAGATTCTTCGCCAGCATGTTGCCGGCTTCGAGGTCGGGAACGAGCAGGATCTGCGCCCGGCCGGCAACCTCGGATTTGATTCCCTTGATCCGTGCCGCTTCCACATCGATCGCATTGTCGAAGGCAAGTGGCCCGTCGAGCACGCCGCCGGTGATCTGCCCGCGATCTGCCATCTTGCAGAGCGCCGCCGCCTCGATCGTGGATGGAATCTTGGAGGTAATGGTTTCGACCGCCGACAGGATCGCCACGCGCGGTGATTTACCAAAACCGGCTTGCGTATAGAGATCAATCGCGTTCTGGATGATGTCCCGCTTGGCATCTAGATCTGGAAAGATGTTGATGGCCGCGTCCGTTACAAGGAGGGTCTCGGCATAGGCCGGCACATCCATCACGAACACATGGCTTATCCGCCGGTCAGTCCGCAGGCCGCCCACTTTCGCCGTAACGCTGCGCATCAGCTCGTCGGTGTGCAGGCTGCCCTTCATCAGCATCTCGCCCTTGGCGGCATGGATGAGCTCAACACCCTTTGCAGCTGCGGCCTCGCTGTGCGGAGCATCGACGATCTCGAAGCCGGAGATATCAAGGCCGTATTTGCTGGCCGTATCTCTGATTTTCCTTTCGGGCCCGACCAACACTGGCCGGATAATACCCGCCGCCGCGCTGTCGACGACGCCGCGCAGCGAGGTTTCATCGCAGGGATGCACGACAATGGTCGGCGCCGGCGGCACCGCCTTGGCCGCTGCGATCAGACGGTCATACTTGCTGGGAGAGCGCGCTTTTCCTGAATCAGCTGGCATGGCTTTCATGGTGTCGCTCCGGATCGTTCCAATTAACGCTACGATGCCTTCGCCTTGGGATCGAAAGGGGCGACGTTCGAAGCCCTATCCGAAAATTCACCCGCATCGACGCCGAACAGCTCGGCAACACGCTTCAGCCGCTTGGCGACCTCACCCGATATTGCGGCACTAGCGGACAGCACTTCGCGAATCGCCCCGAAAGCCGCCTGGCGTGCTTTTGCATTGTCGGGCAACAGCTTCGGTATCGCGGCCAGTGCTCCCTCCTGATCCAGCAGAAGCATGAAGAATTGCTCGCGAACCAGCACCTTGAACTCTGTCAGCGTTAGCCGCGCACCGGCGTCGCTACGGCGAACGTTGCGCAATGCTTCGAGGCTCCGCTCGTCCACCATCCCCCTCGCCGACCCGACATACAGAAGGCCGCGAATGGCCGCTTCGCGAAGGCCCCCTTCGCTGATTCTGGATTTCAGCTCCGCGATTCGCCTCTCAAGCTTTTCACGGTGTGAAGCAGACATTTCCTGCCGGCGGGATGGGGCCGATTGGGGATCGATTCCGACAGCTGCTTGCAACGCCGGCGAGCCGTAGATCGCAAGGAAGGCCGCCTCGCTGAGCGCCTCCTGCGAATCCCGCCAACTGTCCAGCGCATTAACGATTTGCTTGGAGACCTGCTCCTGAAAGGCAACGAAGGGATTGTCTGTCGAGACCTGCTTGCGATCCTCGCTCACCCGCTCCGCCAGCGACTTCACCATAGCCATGAGCGGATTCCGGCTGCTGAAAGCTTCATACTGAAGCCGCAACGGGTGCAGATTGCGCATCATCTCCGCCATCTGAGGCTTCACCATGCCCTTGATCCAGGGCTGGAGGAACTTCTGGTAGGCCGCGAGATTGATTTCCGATACGCGCTTGGCGGCGGCAAACCGCCGCTCATCCTCGGGGGAATTGCCTCCCATGGCCCGGATGTCGTCGAGCGTCCGCGCCTCGCAGCGCATTACCCACTGGCCGACGGCGAGATCGGCATTCGTCGTGTCGACGTCCTTGGCCTCGAAAGTTGCTTCGTAGAGACCGGGCGGCAAGACATCGATCAGATCGATATTGCTGGAAAATTCCGCATGTTCCTTCTTGGCAATGCCACCGGAAACGAAAATACCGAGATGGCCAACGCTCTCGTGAACCGTGTAGACGATCGTCTGACCGTAGGCCCTGATTTCGTTGACGTCGGCGTAGAGATCGAGGATCCAGTGCAATGCCTGTTGCGGCGGGGTTATATTGTCCCCCTTGGAGCAGAACACCACGATCGGCGATCTGATATTGCGCAAATCGACCGGCTGACCGTCAGACATCACGATGCGACCGGCAGCGAGATTATTGCCGACGAACAGTTCATCGACGATGAACTGAATTTCCTCGGCATTCAGATTGACGTGCCCGCCCCACCAGCGTTCGAATTCGAGGTATCGGTCGGCCTCGGTATCGACCTTTGAATAGACGTTGTACTGTTTGGTCCACAGCGTATTCGACGGATTCTGCCCCTCGAAATTTTGCACGAGCCAGGCGCCGTCGAATTTGCCGGCTCCGAGATCGCTCGTCAGCGCCGTTAGCCAACTTCCTCCCAGCAGGCCACCCGAGTACCGCATCGGGTATTTGCCATGCACGCCCGCCCAATAGGCAAGCGGCGCCCCTGCGATGATGACGGGTCCGAACAGTTCCGGCCGGAGCGATGCGAGGATCATGACGGCCCAGCCCGCCTGGCAATTTCCGATCACGCAAGGCTTGCCGTTGGCTTCCGGATGGCGGCTGATGACTGTTTCGATGAATACCGCTTCGGCGCGCGCGATGCGTTCGATCGTTTGTCCTGGCATCGGCTCGGGCAGGAAGCCGATGAAATAGCAGGGATGGCCCGCCTTCATTGCGACGCCGATTTCACTGTCCGCCTTGAATCCGCCGATCCCCGGACCGTGACCTGCGCGCGGATCGACCACGATGAACGGGCGCCGCTTGAGATCGATTTCGACGCCTTTGGGCGGAATGATGCGCACCAGCGCATAATTCACCGGTTCATCCAGCTTGCGGCCGTCAATGATCAACTCGGCTGCATATTGCAGGACATGCGGTGCCGTTTGCGCGATGTGTTCCCGGTACTGGTCACCGCGTCGACGCAAGACGTCCAGGAACAGGACGCTGCGCTGGCTCGCATCCATCATGTACTCTACGGCCGAAGCGACAAGCCCTGACATCGGGCCGCCCGGCAGCTTTGCGTTTTCCATCTGCATGTTTCGACCTCACTTGTCGCGAAGTTCACTCAACGAGCCTCGCGGCATCGAACGTTGATCTAGGTCAACGTTCGAAAGTTGGTTCGGCGATGTCGCGTCGGCACGATCGGTGCGTATCCAGGCGACCGTCAATTCCCAGGCCACGGAGAGAATGATCGGTCCGATAAAGAGACCGACAATTCCGTGTGCGAGCGTTCCTCCGATCACCCCGACGAAGATGACGAGCGTCGGCGTCGTCAGGCCGCGCCCCATCACGAGCGGTTTCAGGATGTTGTCGAGTATGCCGACGATACACAGGAACACCGTCATCAGAAGCGCAGTGGTAAAATCCTTGTCTATCCAAATCCAGATGATCACGGGAACCAGGACGATTGCCGCGCCGATCTGCACGATTGTCAGGATCATGACCACAAAAGCCAACAGGCCGGCGCCGGGAATGCCAGCCAGCTTGAAGCCGATGCCCGCTAGCAGTGATTGGATGATTGCGACGCCGATAACGCCCTGGGATACCGCGCCTATGGTCGTACCCGCCAGCTCCAGAAAATGTTCGCTCTGCTCGGGCACGATGCGATAGAGAAAGCCCCTGCCCGCCGCCACTAACTGCGAGCCGTAGGGAAAGAGAAAACCAGCCAGCGCCACAGACAGAAGAAACTTGAGCGTTCCCACGCCGGCATCGCCAGCGAGGCTGAGCATGGTGCCAGCCAACGGCTTCAGATGGGGCGCCACCTCGCGCAAGGCCGCTCGAATGTTGTTGGACGCTTGGTTCCAGAGCTCGAAGAACTGCGGACCGATGACCGGCCAATCCTTGACGCCCTTCGGCGGAGATGGAACCACCAGGTTACCAGCAACCAGAGTTGCGGCGAGATCCTTCACCCCTTCCACGGCACTCAAGCCAAGCCAGGTCGCCGGCCCGATGACGATGCCGAGATTGATGACGGTGAGAATTACCGCTGCGAGTCTCTGGCGACCGCCGAGAAGCTTGGAAAGGAGATTAAAGACAGGATAGAGCGCAACGGCGAGTACGATGCTCCAGGCCAGGATCGGCACAAAGGGACGGATGAGAACGAACGTCCAATAGATCAGGAAGGCGAGCAATCCTAGCCGGATCGCAAGCTGGATGAGGTCCTCTCCGGACCGGATCTGGCGAGAGGTTTTCAAGGACGCGCCTTCACCTGCGAGTGCGGATGCGGTCGTCAAGCTACCGGCTGCTTTTCGCCCTGAAGTCTTGATCCAGATCAAACGATCGCAATCCGGCCCGGGCTTCATCGGCGAGCGCCGAACGAGACGGCTGCACTTGTTCGCCAGCACACGAGGCCCAATGTCTGAGGCGATCAACTACACCGCACGCGAGCTCCTGCGCGACGGCAGCCAAGTCGAAATCCGCGCTCTCCGGCGGGAGGATGAAGCCGACATGCTCGCTGCGGTCGAAAGGACCAGCGCGCAATCCCTGCAGCGCCGCTTCTTCGTCATGAAGCGCCACTTCTCGGAGAAGGAGCGCGCCTTCTTCATGGACGTCGATTTCAAGAATCATGTCGCGATTGTCGCGCTAGCAGAGGAAGCCGGCCGTAAGGTGATTGCCGGGGGCGGCAGGTACATTGTCTTCGAGCCCGGGCGGGCCGAAATGGCATTTGTCGTCGTCGATGCTTGGCAGGGACGAGGCGTCGGCTCGATCCTGATGCGTCATCTCGCCAGGTTTGCGAACGATGCGGGACTGCAGGAATTGACGGCTGAGGTTCTGCCCGAGAACGCCGCGATGAGAAAAGTATTCGAAAAGTTCGGCTTCAGGCCCGCCCCGCACCGAGACCCGCAGACACTACATCTGGTGCTGAAGCTCGGTTAACGCGCGCTTCCAGTGCGACATTAACTCCGTCCCGACCTGAACCTGCGCGGGGCGCTTGGAGCGCGCTGCCGTGTCGAGAGGTAGCGGAAGGCACGGCGCGTCCGGCGCACCAGTTCAGGCCTACCTCAAGCCCAAGGGCGAGCGCCGGTAGCCGCTATTCCGGGCCTCATTTCTACATACGAAACTACCGGTATATCCCGACGCGTAGCGCCTCTGACCTTTCAGATAGTAGCGCCCTCTTCCGAAGTCGAGCCAGACGATCGTGTCCCCGGGACAATGGCGTTGCGCCTGCGATTCATAGCGGAACGGCGTGAGAACTTGCGCCATCGCGCTAGGTGGCGCAGATGAAATGAAGGCGAGAAACGCAGCGGAATAACCGTAAAAATTTGCTCGCATGTAGCGCCTGTTTCATCGACCTCAAACCGGTACACCGCGGCACCCTTGATCCCCATAGTGCGCAAACGATGTCGTTCAGCCACGCGCGAGACAGGGCGCGACGACCTCAGACCGGTCCGTGCGATCCGGGCGGGACCATATAGAGTGTCATGGCGAATATGACATAGATGAATATCAGCAGAGCACCAATGAACCATGCTGAGCGGCCGCTGTTCGTAACAAAGGTCGCCGTCACGGTAGCGATCATTACCATCGTCACTGCACCCGGCCAAAACTGCAGATCCATTGGTTTGGGCCCGACGACGTAGCTCAGGAGCACAAGCACTGGCGCAACAAACAGCGCGATCTGGGACGCGCTTCCGAGCGCGATGCTGACGCTCATATCCAGGCGGTTCTTGCGGGCTGCGGAAAATGCTACGGCCATTTCAGCCGCCGCACCGACCAGGGCTACGATGATGAACCCGACGAACGCCGGGCTCATCCCCAGCGTCGTCGCCGCGTGTTGCACCGACTCAACGAAGATTTCGCTTACCAGCGCCACCAACACGGTAACAACGAGGAGTGTTCCGACAGCCAAATTGATCGGCCACTTTGCTTCTCCCGCCTCGCCGTGATCCATGCTCGCAAAGAGTTCCTTATGCGTCTTTAAGGAGAACAGCAGACTCAATCCGTATGCCACGATGAGCAGGATGGCCAAAGCAGCGCTGAAATTCTGGGCCATCACCTCTCCTCGGGCCAGATCAAGTTCGGAGACTGCCGCCGGCGCGAGTAGCGCAATCGTCGCCATCAACAGCAAGGCGGAGTACATCCTGCCTCCGGCGCGGTTGTATTCCTGAATGTGGTACCGGAAGCCACCCAACAGAAAAGACGCTCCGAGCATGAAAAGCGAATTGGTAACGATAGCGCCGGCAATCGATGCCTTCACCAGCATGTACTCTCCGGCGCGGAGCGCCGTCACCGCAATGATCAACTCCGTGAGATTTCCAAGCGTCGCATTCAGCAACCCACCCACGGCATCGCCCGTTTTTTCGGAGACCGCTTCGGTTGCATGACTAAGTAGGGCAGCAAGCGGAACGATTGCGAGAACTGCGAGGACAAACAGGAGCGTATGGGAGGTAGGCACAACCCTGGCTGCGATCAGCACGGCCGGCACAAATATCAGCATCCAGAGCAACGGGGTATGGCGGATTTCCCTTAACAGAGGGTTCATGATGTTGGCCGCCTCCATGCCTGATCGTCGTCAAAGCGCATTGATGCGGGACGCGGCCAAGGTCGACTTGAGCCAAAATGAAGCGACAGCCGGTCGTCCATGATCCCTGCGGACATGGAGCGTAGAGCAAATCGCCGCCGCACCACTCTTGTTGATCTAGATCAACGGATGCCTGCGTCGGATCTGGACCAGTAAGTCTCGCGCTCGCGCGGCGAGGGGTTCGCGGCCGGCGCGCAATCTTTTTGGACTGGCGAGGTTGCTATTGTCCGAGGCTTCCTGGACATGAGGTTTGCCATGGCTGAAACACCCAAGCTCTCGGTCGAAAAGGCGCTGAAAAAACTGCGCGCTGCCGATGCGCCAAAATCCAAGAACGCAGGACTGAGCGAAAAAACTGAAGCGCTCGAAGACGAGATAAAGCGCATGAGAGCGCAAAGACTTCGCCTAGACCGGCACCAACGACGATCGGCCAAGAGTGATTGATATTATCGTTGATTTGCGCTGATGGGATGGTCTGGTCGTGCTCCAGCCCCGAAGCAAGCGATGCGGCAGCCCGTCTTCTGGATGGATCTGCGCTGCACGCAGCCGGACCTTTTATTGCTCGCCTCCGCGTTCCCCGGGAAAGCCAGATCCGTCCCGGCGGTTAGACCGGGACGGTGAGCGAGTTATAACAAGAGTGGTTGCGGGGACACGCAACCATCTCAAATTGCTTTTTGAGGCAGTAGCCTAAAGCGCAATGTCAGACGAACAATTTGGGAAGCGGGCGCTCCCCTAGGGAAGTCCGCGAATCCAACGCTTTCGACGTGTTACTGAGAAGTTTGAGGGAAAATGTGCCTCATTGATCTTCATGATGCTTCAGCATCATTCCCCAGACTACCTTGCCGAAGACAGCGCGGTCAGCGGACCAGGCGGGAGAAGGGTCGGGGATCACTCTCGTTAGCATTTTTCGCGTGCTGTTCAGGGCGTCAAGGAGGCCCAACCGACCCATTGCGCTCTGGATGGTTGCGGGGCCTCCCAACATTCGCTGATCATCGCCTCCTGAGGTAGACAGGTCCTTGCGTTGCGGTGTTCTGGGGAAGAACGATGACAGCCGCCTCGTCCATTTGGGTCATGCTTCTACGCGACAGAACCGGCGGTTCAGACAGCGCGCTTCTGCGACTCGACCAGATCGGTCTTCTCCCAGGAAAAGCCGCCTTCATAGTCCGACATACGGCCGAAATGGCCGTAGGCCGCGGTGCGCGCGTAGATCGGGCGGTTGAGATCGAGATGGGTGCGGATGCCGCGCGGCGTCAGATCCATCGCCTTCGCAGCAGCCTTCTCGAGCCCGTCCTCCGGCACTTTTCCGGTGCCGTGGGTGTCGATATAGATCGACAGCGGCCGCGCCACGCCGATCGCGTAAGCAAGCTGCAGCGTGCAGCGGTCGGCGAGACCGGCCGCGACGATGTTCTTGGCGACGTAGCGCGCGGCATAGGCGGCCGAACGATCGACCTTGGTCGGATCCCTGCCGGAGAACGCACCGCCGCCATGCGGCGCCGCGCCACCATAGGTGTCGACGATGATCTTGCGGCCGGTGAGGCCGGAATCGCCGTCGGGACCGCCGATGTAGAACTTGCCGGTCGGATTGATGTGCCAGATGGTCTTGCCGTTGATCCATTCCTTGGGCAGCGCTTCGCGGACATAGGGCTCGACGATGTCACGAATCTGATTGGAGGAGAGGTCCTCGACCAGATGCTGGTGCGAGACCACGTTCTCGCGCACGCCGACGGGCTTGCCTTCTCGTACTGGACGGTGACCTGGCTCTTGAAGTCCGGACCGAGCACCTTCTCGCGGCCGGAATGACGCGCTTCGGAAATCAACCGCAGGATCTTGTGGGCGTAGAAAATCGGCGCCGGCATGAGGACCGGCGTTTCGTTGGTGGCGTAGCCGAACATGATGCCCTGGTCGCCCGCGCCCTCTTCCTTCTTCTCGCCCGGCTGCAGCGCATCGACGCCCTGCGCGATGTCAGCGGACTGCTGATGCAGCAGGATTTCAAGCGGTCTGTGAAAGCCGTCCTGCTCGTAGCCGATGTCCTTGATGGCCTCGCGTACGGTGCTTTCGATCTGTTCATTGGTGACCGATTCCGGGCCGCGGGTTTCGCCGGCGACACCACCTTGTTGGTGGTGGCGAGCGTTTCGCACGCTGCGCGGATCTGCCAGGGCCGGACCTCGGCGGTCCCTGTGATGTGCCTTAAGATGTCCCCTGAAGCGACAATGTCGAGTCTGTGTCAGTAATCTTGATCATGCCGGAACGCCGAGCTTTAGCTGTCGTTCCCAGCTCAGTGCGTGCTGCACGATCTGCTCGAGATGATCGTGACACGATCTCCACCGCAGGATGGACTTCGCCTTTGCGTTGGATGCCACAAGGATAGCCGGATCGCCGGGCCTGCGTTCGCGCATCCTCACGTCGAAATCGACGCGGCAAACGCGCTTGACGACATCAATCACATCCAGGACCGAGTAGCCGCGGCCATATCCCACATTGCAGGTCACGGATTCTCCCCCGCCTCGCAGATACGTCAGCGCATCGACGTGCGCCTGCGCGAGATCGGCGACGTGCACATAGTCGCGAATGCAGGATCCATCCGCGGTAGGATAATCGCTGCCAAATACGTCCATGCCCCGCCGCCGACCCAGCGCTGCCTGCACCGCGACGTGTATGAGATGAAATGCCTCTCGCGTGGACTGCCCCGAACGCCCCGCCGGATCGGCACCTGCGACATTGAAGTAGCGCAGCGCACAATACCTGAGCGGGGTCGATGCTGCTGCATCCCGTAGCATCCATTCGATGGCGAGTTTCGAGCGGCCGTATGGGTTGATTGGGACCGTCTCGTTTTCCTCCTCAATCGGGATCGTTCGCGGCTCTCCGTAAACAGCGGCAGTTGACGAAAATATGAAGTGCGAAACGCCAGCGCGCTCGGCTTGTGAGATCAGCGCATGTGTGTTCACGGTATTGTTCAAATAGTATTTTCCGGGATCACGAACGGACTCGGCGACTGATATGCTGCCGGCAAAGTGCATGATTGTATCAACAGCGTGGTCCTGCAGGATCTTGGCGACCATCGCAGCGTCGCCGCAGCTTGCACGATAGAATGGCACGCCTTCCGGAACGGCGACCCGCAGACCCGTGGATAGATCGTCGACTACGACGGCTCGCTCGCCCGCATCCAGCAGGGCCAGGACCGCGTGGCTTCCAATGTAGCCGGCTCCACCGGTGACTAGCACGCTACCGCCATTCATCAATCGCGTCGTCCGGAAGTCCTGCATCGTCATTCACCTTCTGTCGGTCCTGGCCCAGTCGCGACCGTAAAACAGGCGGTCACACACGCCCGCTCCGCCCTTCCTGAGCAGAACTGGTCTTCAATCTTCCCAACAAGTAGGGCCAATGGCGATTTCGCCTGCATCGTCGACGCCAAGGAGCCTGTAGACTTTCCAGGTCATCAGAACTTTCTTGCAGTGCTGGCACCTGACCTCGTCGCTATCGCCCAGCCTTGGCGGAGGCGCGATAGAGGCAGAGCCGCACGCGTCGCATGCAAAGTCTCTTGCGATCTTCATTACGACCTCTTCGTTTCCCGGTGGAACCGGCAATCGTTCTGCTCCTGCGCCGGCTCCCATTCTGCTCCTCGAGCTGTCGAAGGTGGCTTCCTGCCCATTTTTTAGGCGCGACTTATTGATTTGTTCATGCATCTTGACGCTAATATTCGTCGGATAGAACGCCAGCTTATCGACAGAGATCGGCGCGCGTTCCGATTGGATCGCCGACGCGACCGACCGCAAAGGTAGCTCAGAATGCTCGCGGGCATGTTGTTCATGGCCGCAGGCTTTGCCTGCGGCGTCATTTTTCGACTCGGCGCTTTTACAATCGGCGTCGCGGCTCTCATTGCCGGATACGGACTGTTGCTCGGCTTAGCCAATACCTCCTGGAAGGTGCTGGCCATCGAGTTGCTGTTGGCGCTGCTTTTTCTGCAGGTCGGATACGTGGGAGCCGTCGTCGCGCGAATATTTCTCATAAAGCTGAAGGCTCGTTCGCCCGGATTCGCCCGGCTGCATGCGATTCTGCATGTCGCACGCGCGAGCAAGACTGACCATTCCACAAGCTGAAGCCCGGTTGGTTGCATGCTCCGCTCTACTTCTCACCCGATTGCGAAACGATGGTGGCGTAGTTCCCCGCGTTGAATGCCGTTGTCGCGACACCCTTGCGCGAGACTGACGCTGCGGCACCCGGCGCGCGATTGACCTCGACGCGAACAACGTCGCCAGGTTCCACAAGCGCTCCGTCGTCAGCCGGGAATGTCGCCATCGCGCCATCCTTGCGCCGCTGTATCCAGTAGGAAAGCGACTTCCCGCCGCTCTCATTTTGAGCCGTCCGCGGCGACGTCGTTGTTTCGGCGACAAGCGTTTCAGACGTATTTATCCGATTGATCAGTTGCTCGATGCTGGCCTTGGCCTCCCGCAGTTCGGACGAGGCTTTCGCCTTTCCGTCCTTGACCAGATCGGTCGCATCCCGCTCCGTCTTCCGCACTTCCTGCTGAGCCCGCACTAACGCTGTTTGCACGTCAAGCATTCCGCTTTGAATATCTGCGGTCGTGCGCTCCAGCGCGAACTGCCGAGACGTGACTGCAAGCCCCTTATCGACAAGCGCGCCGACGGTATTCAGCTCGCGCTGGGCCAGGGCGACCTGCTTCTCCTGTGTCGCCAGCTTGCTCCGCAGTGAGGTAATCTCCTTCTCATACAGCGATCGCAGTTCCGACAAGGCCGCGAGCTGCGATTGCAGCGCGTCGCGCCGGGTTATCAGGATCGTTGCCTCCTCTGCCAGGAGACTTCCGATGTCCTTCTTGTTGGCGAGCTCGGGCGGGAGAGTGATTGTGTTCTGCTCGGCAAGTTCAGCTTCGAGCCGAGCGCGGCGGATGTAGGTCCGCCACAGTTCCAGACGTGCAGCCTCGACGTTTCCTGCCGCGTTGATCTGCTCCCGCATCCCGGCTTCGCTTGGCCGATGCAAGCCGCCGGCTACGCCGACTGCCTGCAAGACGCTTAAGCCGGGACGAAAGCTGAATTCACCGGGGCGCTCCACATCGCCGAGCACGTAGAACGGGCGATACTGGACTATCTCGACCGCCGCTTCCTGCGCACCCATAAAGCCGGTGCGCTTGTACAGTTCTGCCGTGATCGCACGAGCGAGTTGATCGCTGGTCCGCCCCTCCGCGGCGATTTCGCCGATCATCGGCAAGGACACGCGACCGGCGGGATTTACGGTGTATTCCGCGCCAAGCGGCGTCCACTCGTAGTATTCGGCCTTGCCGGCACGCCATTCGACGACTTTCAGGCGCAGTTTGTCCTGAGGACCGAGAAGATATTCAGCGCTGAAAGCCGGTGTGGCGAGAAGTTGAAGCACGCAAAGGGCCGCAAGCCATGCGCCTACGCCCGGTGGTGTGACGCGATGGCTCCAAATCGAAGCCGTAATCCATGTCTCCATCGAGTTACGCGGCATGCGGTGATCCTCTTCTGATCTCATGGCGGCAGCATTCCTTCATTACGCTTCGTTGCGCTGACGAAAGCTGCAAGACGAGCAGCGATCTCCGCGAGGGCCGGCGGCAGCGATCGCGTAAGACTAGTCAGGAAAGCGACATCACCGGGCTCGACCGCGTTCACTACGCGCAGCCCAACCACGTAGACCGCCGCCCCTGCGGCAATCGCCACCGGTATGCTTGAAGGATGGCCAATAACCTTGATGCAAACGGATGCCGCCGCAGCGCTGGCGAGTGCAGCAGCGCAGAGCTTCAGAGCCGCGACCACCGGAACGGTGAATCCGAGCCGCTGCACGACGAACCAGCAACCCAGACCGATCATCAACATCTGAATTGCCACCCGCGCGGAAGCGGCGCCCATCACGCCGAATTCGGGAATCAGCAGGAAGCCGGCGGCCAGCGCACATGCGGCGCCACAGAGGGAGCTCACAAATACGAAATCACTTCGCTCAAGCGCCTGCACCAGACTGGTGGCGACTGTCGACAACACGCTTAGCGCAGCAACGGAAACAAGGATCATTGCCGCCGGCACGGCGGCGACGAACTTGTCACCATAGAGAGCCGGCAGCAGTTCTGGGATAATGGCAGCGGTGCCAAAACATATCGGAAATACGAGTGCCGCCAGAAGCCGAACCGCGGCAGCGAACTGCCCTCTCATGCCATCGAGATCGTCACGCCCGCGCTTCTCGGCGAGCGATGCCAGCACTGCGCTTGTCAGCAACATGGGGCCCTGAATGGCGAGCTGGGTCAGCGCCAGCGCAACTGCGAACATCGCCACCGAATCCATTCCCCAGTAGCGCTCGAGGAAGAACAGCTCGATCCGCGACCAGACAATGGCGCTGGTGACGTTGGCTCCCCAGCAGAAGAGGGCAAACGAGGTCACGCGCCGGCTCAGCGTTCGATCGATCGACGCCGACCCGACCATCGTTGACAGGCACACGGCTGACGGAACCAGCATGCCGGCAGCGTAACCAGCCAATGCGCCCGTGATCCCGAACAACAGTGAACCGCCGATCACGGCGGAGACCTGAAGCAACAGCGAAACGCCTGCGATGCGCGCGGCCAAGGAAAATTCCTGCCGTCCCCTCAAACGAGCATAGGTGTAAGTGGTCAGCGCCTGGCCAACGACAAGCAGGATCATGAGGACCGCTAACGGCATTGATGCGCCCCTCGCCGCACCGCCGCTAAGAAACTCTGCAAGGGATTGGTGACCATACAGCCACACCATCATGCCGGCACAGATGGCCGCGATAAGCGCCGCAATCGCGAGCCGTCGCGAAAGGTTCCTGTCCAGATGGGCTGCCACGCTGTACTGTCCGCTTCCGTGCAAGAACGGCAGGAATCGTCCAACGGCAGACGATAGACCCAGATCGACGAATGGCGCGGCCATCCAGACAAGCCAGATGACATAGGCGACCGATCCCGTCTCGTTCACACCAAGCGTACGCGCCACGGCAATGCTGCTGAAGAAGCTCGCAAGCGCAATCGCAGCTCCAGCCAGCGCGCCAAGCGTCGAGTTCTTCACGAACCTGGACATGCCGTGCGCCCTTTTCGATTTCCAGCTTGCATGTCGACGGCCCACTGCATCAAAGGTCCCGACCTGTCGGGCCTCGGATTTTTGCCATGCATGACATCGCCATCATGCATCGCTATGGTTCTTTCGGGTCGGAGGCCTTCTCCTTCAGGGTATGAGGCGTTGACATGGTTACGCGAGTTCTTTTGCTGCTTCTTGTACTGGCTGGACTTCCAACGCTCGGGCGCGCCGATACCGGCGACGAACTCGATCTTTCGGATCTCATACAAACCTTCAGCGAGGATTTTGACACGTTGGACGTGTCCGCGTGGGGACCGGGAACGCGCTGGATCGCCCACACGCCGTGGAACGGCGACTTTGGGAGCGCGGCCTTCGCCGATCCGAAGCCGGGCTTTCCATTCACTACGCAGGACGGCCAGCTCCGCATCGAAGCCGCCAAGGGCGTGGATGGTAAGTGGCGCGGCGGGCTTCTGGCGTCTGTCGATCGGGAGGGCAAAGGCTTTGCGCAGCAGTTCGGGTACTTCGAAATGCGAGCCAGGTTTCCGGCGGGCAAGGGCCTTTGGCCCGCCTTCTGGCTGATCGGCCTCGATCGCTCTACTCATACGTCCGAGGTCGACGTGGTCGAGCACTACGGCCATATGCCCGCGCGTTACACCGCTTCGGTTCATGTGTGGGATCGCAAGGTGCCGAAAAACTCCCGCACGACGCACAAGTTCGTCGCGGTGCCGCCGAATTCCCTTTACGCAGACTTCCACACCTATGGTGTAAAGATCGACGGCGAGTGGACGCGTTTCTATTTCGATCGTCGTGAGGTGGGGAGCGTGCCGACGCCTGCCGAACATCATCAGCCGATGTACATGCTGATCGATCTTGGGCTTGGCGCCGGATGGCCCATCGACGAGGCACCAAGCCCGTCCTACATGTACGTCGACTATGTCCGAGCGTGGCAGAAGCGTTGAGGCAGTCATGCCGCAATCCTCGTGGCAACTGCCAGAAAGGCATCAATCTGCTGCTTGAAGTCGAGTTCCGGGCGGCGCGAATGCGCCAGCGCTGCCTGCTGTAGCTGCTGGTAGTACAGATCGTCGCACCACATCCGTCTCAACTCGGTGGCCCAGGTGCAGGCAGGCGCGTCATACTTGATGATGGCCCCGCCTGCACCGACCGTCTCCGGCAATGCGCCGCGATCGCTCGCCAGCACGGGAATTCCGCTGAACTGTGCCTCTGAAACGACGCGGCCCCAGGTCTCCGCCTCCCATTGGCTCGGCACAAGCAACACACGTGTCGAGGCGTAGATCGGCGACATGTCGTCGTTGCGCTCGACAAGTTCGACGTTGGCCAGCCTGCGGATACGCCCCTTGAGCAGCGCGGCCTGCCGCATTCTCAGGGGCCACCCCTTGACGAAGCGGAATCGAATGTCCGGACACTGCTCGGCAATCGCGAGGGCGACATCGACGCCCTTCTCGGCCACCGGATTGATGAAAGTGACGTAGCGACGATCACCAGCCAAGCGATAGCGCTCGGCCCGAAACACAGGCGGAATCACGCAGGCATGAATCCCGAACCGTTCGCGGAACCGTCCCGCAGTAAATTCCGAGTTGGCAATATAGGCGCAAAAAGGAAGACCTCCGCTGGTGGCGGTCCAACGCCGGCGGCCCATTTCAAATTCGAGCCCGTGCAGATAGGCGATCGCCGGCACGCCGCGGCGGACGAACGCCTCGGCGATCTCAACCATCTTCCCGTTCTGAACCACGACCAGACGAGGGAGAGGCAGCCCATCAAGACTGTCCCAAGGCTTGCGCGATCGGTAGACATCGTAGCCAAGCTGCCGGTCCACGCACACGTCGGTCCCGCGAAGAAAGTTGGCGGCGGCTCGCAATGCGCCATCCACGCGCCGTAACGGCAACCGCGACAAGACGGACGTCTTGACTCCGCGACGGTTCAGTTCGAGCGCGAGCTCATGGGTATTGACTTCCAGACCACCGACGACGTGGGGAAGGTATGATGTGCCGCTGGCCAGTAGAATGCTCACGAGCCGCCTCTGTCCGAATTCGATCTCTCTACAACTCCAACAGCCTCGACTTCCGGCTGCCGTTTAGCGGTGAGATAGAGCCACATCTGCGTTCCAGTGCGCCGCTCGTTCATGAGTTCGACAGCGGTGCGCGGCATGAACTTCGAAAGCTCGGGGATGATCGCAGCGGGCAGGTCTGCAAGCGAACGTGGCCGCGCGACAATCTGCTCAACATTGTGCGTTTCCGAAAATCGCGCCTTCAACTTTTCGGTGCAGTTGGGCACGAACGCATCATGCGTCTCCACCAGGATGTCGGCATAGGACAAGCGTGGGACCTTGACGAGGTCCAGCATGTCAAGCTCTCCGCCTTCGATATCGGCAAGCACTAGGGTCGGACCGGGGAGTTCGGCGAGTTCGGCCCCGAGGTCATCCGGACGGCAGAAGCCCCTGAGCGTCAACCGGGCGCAAACGTCGTTCAGAACAGCCGCCCGCAGCAGGCCGGCATGATGCTCCAGGGCACCCTCGAAGGCTGTAACGCTCGTCCTTGGCATCTGTCGCAAGAATCCGATGGCGTAGTATCCATCAGCCGCACCGACGTTGATGATGCGCGGATAGCCGCGCGCAATCACCTGGCGCACAACGTCATGCAGCTCCAGCTCCTGCGTGCCGAGAAGATAACCGAGCAGATTCCGGCTTGAGACCGGGGTCAAGCTCAGTTGCATTCCCGTAAACGGGCCGGACAGCACCGTGTTAGCCGCGCGATGACGGACCAGGGCTGCGGCCGCATTCCAGCGGGGCATCGCAAGCCAGCGCAGCAGGGCCCTGGCTGACGACGGAAGCAGCCTCCGATAGGAGCGGTAAACGCTCATCGCGACAGAAGAGGATTCGATGGCATTCCACGTTGCGTGCTGCATGACTAGCGTCTCCTTCTGTGGACCATGTCGGCGTGGAAGGGCGTGCCGGATGACAACTCTGGACGCGACGGCTTCAATGGCAATGCAGCTCCATTCCAGGCTGCAGTCACCTCACTAGGCCTCCCGCCCATCGAAACGGCTTTCGATCCAACAAATCGACGCTTATTGAACAATGCACTGACGCGTCGCAATCGCTTGCCGATCGGCTGCTCGACGAAATAATGGATCGCGATAGCTGCCAGGATAGCCGCGACGGCAGACACGGGGACGAACATCCATGATTCGCTTTTCCCGAAGAACCACCACCAAAGCTTCTCCGCGGCAATGATCGCAAAGAAATGGAACAGATAGAGGCTGTACGATGCATCTCCCACCTGCACGAGTCTTTGGGTGAGCCATCGCGTGTCGTCTATCCGCACCGTGACACAAAGGACGACACAAATCGCACTGATAACCCAGAAAGCAGCGATCCACTCAACGTCAGCGGGATAAGTGCGAACGAAGACTGCAAACAACGTGACATCAACAGCGAGAAACGCGGCCAGCGCGATCAAGAGGGTCGCGTGACTGCGAGCGGTATGCGCGATCTTGAGCCAGCGAGCGGCGACTCCGATCAAGACGCCGACACCGAACAGCAGGATGATAGGATCGGAATAGAACGTGATCAGGCTCGTGGGGGAGCGCGTATCGGCAATCGGCTTGAAGAGCGTTCCGGTCAAAACAACTCCTGCCATCAGAGCAATCAACGCCGCCAATCCCTTCCTGCGCGACAGCAACAGCACCGAGGCAAAAGCCGCGTAGAACATCATCTCGTAATTCAATGTCCAGCCTACGCCGAGCGTCGGACGCATCGCCGCCATCGGACCTGGCTCGACCGCAACCGGAATGAAAAACAGCGAGCAGATCAGCTTGTGGGCGTCGAGCCCGGCGCCGTGATGAAGGCGCAGCGCAACTTCAAGCGCGGTGGCCAACCAATAGATCGGAACGATCCGGATGATGCGGCTGGCGATGAACTGCCTCGCGGCGCCGGGACGAGCAAAGTTGTCGTAGTACGTGTACGACATGATGAAGCCGCTGATGATGAAGAAGATCCAGACGCCAAGGATGCCGATGTGAATCGCGATCTGACTGGTCAACGGATCGGTCGGGGCCCATTGGGCTTGCCGCAAGATTGCATGAGAAACAAGGACCAGGAGCGCCGCAACGGCACGCAGGATCTGGATCGCAGCAAGCTTGTTCATCGCGCTGCGGCCTCCTGCAGGGCGTCGCTATAGTGCGAAACAAGTCGTTGCGCCCACTCGCTCGGGCTTAGCGAGAAGCGCGCGGCGTTGGCGTACGCCAGACCGCTCATCGAAGCAGTCAGCTCGTCGTTGGATGCCAGGATCGACAGAGCTTTGCTGAAAG
This sequence comes from Bradyrhizobium sp. CCBAU 051011, assembly GCF_009930815.1. Taxonomy (NCBI): domain Bacteria; kingdom Pseudomonadati; phylum Pseudomonadota; class Alphaproteobacteria; order Hyphomicrobiales; family Nitrobacteraceae; genus Bradyrhizobium; species Bradyrhizobium sp. CCBAU 051011. The sequence goes on from NZ_CP022222.1 coordinate 7,614,499, forward strand.
CACCCCGATCGTAAGGATCGCAGGATATGCCTGCTCCGACCTCCGATAGTTCGTCGGCGATCATCGCAAAACTGGAGACGACGACCGGAAGACCACTCGCGAGCGCCTCGAATGCCACCAGGCCGAACGGCTCACGGTAGCGGCTCGGCATGACCAGGGCCCTGGCATCGCGGGCGAGTGCGTGCATGTCATTTGCGCTCTTCCACCCGGTGAACTCCACGTCCGGATAGATCCCGGCAAGCTTGCCCTCGAGCGGACCGCTACCTATCACACGAACGGGCACGTTCGCGTCGCGGGCTGCCGCGAGAAGAAGGTCGACACCCTTGTCCTCCTCGAGCCTGCCAACGAACAGGAACACCTTGTTTCGCTCGGCTTCGATGCGTCGCGGGTGCCACGGCGTAACCGGGTTGCGCAGCGTCGCAAGCTTCGCCCGCGGAATTCCACCGCGTTCGAGATGCGGCAGCATGCCTTCATGAACCGCTAGAACTTTGGCACCCGACGCTAAGTCGAAGACTGCGCGACGAATTTCCTGTCGGACAGATCGCCAGAGCTTGTGGGTATAGTTGCGTCGATCGCACGAGCTGAGCAGGCACGACGCGCTCATCGGCCGCAGCGCGCAGGGACTTTCGTTGCGGAAGTTGAAATAGCCGCCGTTCGGACAAACCAAGAAGAAGTCATGAGCATTGACGATCAGGCGCTTTGCAACTGGACGCAGCGCATGGAAAACCGAAGGTGATAGTACCTTCGACCAGCCATGCAGATGATAGATCGTGCCCAGCGTATCGTTGGTGGCAATCCAGGCGGCCATTTTTTGTTCGGCCGAGACGTTGTACAGCCCGTCCAGTGCCGCGCGCGGCAATGCCTTTCGGAGGATATGCTCACCGCCAACAGCCACGACATCTGCATTGCGCAGCCGGGGCTCGGAGTGCAAGCCATCGTCGCCAGTGAAGTAAGTAACCGGAATGCCACTGCCATCCAGCAATTCCGCGGAATGCAACGCCACATTCGTGGCGCCTCCACGCACTTGGGATACATCGTTGATGATGACGACACGATCCGGCACTGGCCGCGCTTTTAGCGACCCGGATGCCGGACGAAAGTGGTCAACCACCTGCAACATACATGTATCTCACAAACTCAAAACGCGTTTCGGTGACAGGCGGCCGGCCAGCAGGTCGAGCAGCGCACGAATGTTCCCTTTCAGTCGACCCGCGCGATCGATGTAGGGCTCCGGGCGAAACGTCTTGGCGACGTTGGCCACGATGTTGCGGCTCATGAGCTTCAGCGCCTTGCTGCTCGAGCAGGTGCCCTTGCGAACCAGATAGAGCGGGTTGGAGACCTGCGAGTAGCCAAGCCGGCGACCCGATTGACGGCTGGACTTCACGCCGAGGTGTACGCCGCGCGCAGCACTGATCTTCACAATCCGGCCATATGCCGCCATGCGACGGCTGAAGTCGACATCCTCCAGCCAGCCGTAGAGTGGCAGGATCTCGTCAAACTCCAGCCCCCTCGCGCGCACCACGTCGATGCGTATCGCCATGTTGCAGCCGTAGGCGTTATAGACGTCCTCAATCTCCAGCGTTGGCTCCGCCTCACCGTCTCGCTGCAGCGTCTTGAGCGCATCCTCGAAGGCGAGCCCGGGACCACGAATGCCGTCGGCGACAACATGTCCGGTGCCAACGACAACATCGGGCCTGCTCTTAAAGATCCGTTCGACAGTCTGAAGATAACCGGGACAAGGCACGAAATCGTCGTCGAGGAAGACCACGACGTCAAAGGCTGCGCACGCCCTGAGGATCGCATTACGCTGTATCGTCAGGCCCCGATCACTGGTGATGCAGCGAAGTCCCGGATGCCCTGAATCGATCCCTGATATGTCGGCTGGAGACGGGCCGCAAACAATGACAGCATCGGCACTACGCGTCTGCACGCGCAAGCGCTCCAGCAGCCGCGCAAGAATGAGCGGGCGACCCGACGTTGCAATACCCACGACAATCCTGAGCGGCGGATGCTGCGCGCGTTCTTCCGACCAATTGGCGCTTGTGCCATTCATCCAGCCGCCTCCGCAGGTCCGAGCGGCTTCCTGGCGTATGCCCACACCATGATGGGAACATCCGGCTCGTTGCGCAGTGAGCCGAAGAAACCGCGCTTGCGCCATGCGGACAGGTTCGCCTTGAGGCACGAACGATTGCCCCAGGCGAAGGTCTGGATCCCAGCTTCGGGAAACCCTGCCTCCTGCAAGAGGCAGGAAAGCCCCTCGGACGTCCACCGGTTACAATCGATCGGCGATGGGTGATAGCGAACCAGAAACGGCGTGGCGATGAGGAAGTGGCCGCCTGGCCGCACCATCGCATGTACATTGCGAGCAGCACGGGCCGGCCACTTCAAATGCTCAAAGACCTGATCGGCGATCACCAGATCAAACTGATCCGGCAGGGCGTCCTTGCAGATATCAAACGCCGGATAGCTCGTGCCCGTAAACGACTCGAAGGCAAACCTGCTTTTCCATTGCGAGCCGGCCGACACCTCCAAAACACGAAGTCGCTCCGGTCCCAGCCGTGCGATAAACTCGAACGCATGTCGATACATTGCCACACGCACCCAGTCAGTCGTGTCATAGCCAATCGCTTCGAGGTACCTTTTCATCACCGCCTTGAGCCGGGGACGACTTCGAATGGCCGACAACACAGGAGTTGCTGAAGGTTCGACAAATGCGCTAACGGTCATCACTACCTCTCTCTCTGCCCGGCGATCGTCATGACCAGGTCTTCCGAGCAATTGCGGGCACGCGGTTGAGAACGGCACCGAGCACCTTGCCGCCTGCAAGATTGAGTTCGATCAGGCCGTCTCTTGTCTGGTCGACCGTCGTTTTCCCGAAGTCGACTACGATGATCACCTGGTCGACGTAGGGAATGAGCAGCTTCCAATGATCCGACGACAGCAGCGCTGGCAGATCGACGATGATCCGTTCGAACTCCAGCCGGGATTCCGTGAGTACTTCCGCCGTCCGTTCTGTCAGGAGCCGATTGGTTTCGCTCGGCTGGAGGTAACTTTCGGTAGACGGCAACAATGCCAGTGCAAGAGCGCCAGGCTCGACCGCTTGCTCGGACTCCTGTCGTCCATCCGGCTGCGTTTTTGTCGCCGTTCTGGCGACCAGTTCCTGACTCAATGTCCGGCTGTCAGCGCAGCTATCGACCAGAATGGTCCGTGCGCCGCTTCGGGTGTATTCATTGGCCAGGCATGTCGCAACCGTCGTCGACCCCTCCCCTTCGCAACACGCAATCACGCCGATGCATAAGACATCCGGATTCGCCGTTAACGACGCGATAGTTGTTCTTATCCTTCGAAGATCGATCTTCACCGAAGTGCTGAGGCGGCCGGCCGCAATCCTGCTCAAGGTACCCGCAACGTCTTGGGTCGTCGCGTTCCTGCTGAACCACCGCAGCTTCCCCTCCCGCCAAATGCTCGCTTCTGAAAGATCATTGATCGCGCCAAGGGGGGTTACTCCGACAGTCGTGCTGAGCTGCGTTAGGGAGCGAACGGTACGATCGCCAGTGAGGCGTACCGCCGCAAACGCCGTACCGCTCAATCCTCCCAGAATAACCGCGAATGCAAGAACGAGCGTGGTGCGCGGGCTGCTCTTGCCCAGCGGGGCCGACGCCCGAGAAATGATTCTCACGTCAGCGTCCGGATAGCTGATGCGCTGCAGCGTCTCGTTGTATTGGCGCTGGAAATCATCGTACATCCTGCGATAGCTGGTCGCGATGCTCTCGAGTTCTTCGAGCTTTGCTCGGGCGTCCTGGCTGGAAAGGGAGTCGCCGACAGAGCGGAAGCGGTTAACCCTGCGCGCCGCCTCGAACGCCTGCTGCTGCAGGGTCTCCAATCGCCCCGAGAGCCACTTGCCCTGCTCCTCCGCGAGCTTTGACTTGGCCTCGACTATCGTTCTGATGAAAGACTCAGCGATTTCATTGGCGATCTCTGCAGACGAGTTTGGATCGGCGGACGAGAAGGAAATCTCTATGACTAAAGACTGCCCGATTCGTTTCGTTGACAGTTTGCCAGCAAAGCGCGACGCAACTTCACGAAACTGCGTCGTATCTGGGGGACCCGCCTCCCCTGCTGCGGACGCCGTCGAAGTCGGAGTAATCCGCGCTAAGAGGGTTTGAACGAGCGAAGGTCCGGTCGCGAACTCCTGCCGCTGCTCAAGTTTCAGCCGTGAGATAACCGAATTGGCGACCCGGTCGGACTTGATTACCTCCATCTGGCTCTCAACGCGCGACTGATCCGACGTCATCGTCGCAGGCATCGGCGCTGCATTGAATAGTTCCGCCCCCCGGTTGGGGTCGATGAGGACGCTGGTCGTTGCCACGAATATCGGCGTCGCCAGCAGAAGATAGACCACGGCGGCAGAGACGGTCCCTGCGATGAAAACAGCAATCGTTTTGCGGTTCTCCAGGAGAAAGGCGGCAATGTCCCAGACACCGAACACTTTGTCATTCGATTCCGGATAGTGCGGCTGTATCATGAACTACGTCCCTGCAGCGTGAAATGACGCGCGCCAACCAACGGATTGCTTTTTCACCAACGCCGGAGCCGCACGCTCACGCAATTGTCGCCCGCTGGCGGCAAGCGCAAAAAAGATGAAAAAGAGAAACCCAAGATCGACGCTACCGGCCGATATGCAGGCGGAGCCAAAGAGAGCAAGGCATGCGTTCAGGCCTGCACGCCCGACAACGTCCACAAAAGAAATCGGCTTTCCCATCGCGAACACCGACGCCAGGGTCACGACGAACAGGAGCAGGCCGAGAACGCCAGTATTGGCGAGCAAGGCGACCACAAAGCTCGACGCCCGGACACTCCCGAGCCCGGCGCCGAAACCCGAAGTGTCCCAAAAATTCTGTAGCGCGAAGTAATTCCAGCGCATGCGCTCAATCCCGGACTGACTTGCCAGCTTGTTGGAAATGGCGGACTCGTACAGGCCCGTAACAGCCGACCAGACCGAAGGCACGAACAAGATGACCACTAACAGCAAGAACGGGATCATCGAGACGATAAAAAGATAGCTGCAGTCCCTGCCGGTGGCCTGTCCATTGGCGAGCTTCACAAGCGCACCGATCACCATGAGCGACGAGAACATCGCCAAGGATCCATAGGCCGTCGTCGAAGTCGATAACAACAGCGATAGCGCGAGAAGCAGCGCGAGCGATCCGGTGATGCGAGTGCGGAACCCGTACAGCCAGAGGCTCAGGGTAAATGCGTGCAAGCCGAGCGCCGCGTAGCCGAAGGCGCCGGCTTCGGTGAATGTGCCGACGATGCGTTTGAATCCGCCGATTTCCCCGGACTCGAGCATCCGGTAGTTGGCATTGCGGAGCCAGGAGAGCAGGAATCCCGTGTCGGTATAATGTGTGGCGACGTCGGCGACGGCCGACGCGAGCAAAACCACCGCACACACGATCAACGCGTTTGTGATGCCCTTGGCCTGATCCCGGACCATAAGGGCCCAGGTGCTCATGAAGCAGCCGAGATCCGCGATGAGATAGAAGGCCTGCGTCGCATTGGCGGCTCGAGGTTTCAAGGGCAGACTGACGATCCCAACGTCGGCGTCGTTTCGCGCGAGCGAGTAGGCGTAGGTCAGGCCCTGAAACAGCCGGGGCATAAAGAATGCGGTTGCAACGGCGTAGATCGTGAACAACAGGATCCAGAAACCGGGACCCGGCGGCGCAAGACTCTCGAGCGCTGCAGTACGCAGGTGTGGTCGCAGTCCGACCGTTATCGCAAGAAAGATGGCGACTACCAGAACCGGTGGGACGCTTGCGTCGCCCAGCGCTGGAACCTTGAAGGCGGCCGCCGCCCCCAGCAGGGTAGCCAGGGCCATCACCCAGAATGCGGCGATCGGGCCCTGCCACAACGCCCAGAGGCCCACCAAAACAGTCCCAATGCCGATCAGTTCGACTGTCATGCGCGAACCTTGCTGAGAGGCATTGCATTCAAGGCCCGTTCGGAATGCTCGATCAGCTTTGGCCGAGTCTCCCCCTTGAGCAGCCGCACCAAACTATCGATCGATGCCCCCGTTAATGCGAGTACACGCTTATGTTGGACATCACAGATCGTCTCGGCCCGCGCAGCGGCCAAGAGCTCCGGCATTGTCTGCACAGCGTCAGCGCTGAACTCCACCAGGTACCGGCTCCGCCCGACATTTGCGAAGAACGCCGCTAGCTTTGAGTCCCAACTCAAGCCGACGTGCGCCACGCGGTAGGAGTAAGCAAGGATGCACGCGTGCAGCCGGTGGGCGATAACTGCATCGAAGCTTCCGACCAGTTCCGCGAGTTCCCGGGGACTCCTACAGTCCGGCGCGCGCGTCAGCCCATCGTCATCACGGAATGAATCAACGACACGGTCTAGGCAAGTCCGGTCTTCCCGAGCTCCGTTCGAGAAACAGGTTACGTCGTATCCTGAAGCCAGCAGTCGCCTTATCAGGCTTCGATAGAGCCCCATGATGATCGTATCATCGGACTGTCCCTCCCCGTGATGTTGCAAAATAACCGGATGGGTTATCCCGACGCCAATGACAGGGCGTTTGCGCTGTCGCCGCACAATTGATGGCCACACCTGAGAAGCCATCAGGCCGGGATCCGGCGTCACGACGACGCCCTTCACGCGACGCTGGCGTAGCCGTTTCGCAGAGTCCCCGTCGCGCGCACCTGCGAACACCAGTTGGTCAGCATGTAACAGTGACGAGATCAGTCCTGCACCTCGTCTGGACCGGCTTTCGGCGACACCTAGGCCAAACAAGGCGATCGGAACATTGTTGCGCTTGCACTCAGCCGCTACAATCGACAGCTTGACCGGGAAATTGAGGTCGCCGTCCTGGATTAGCTGGCCACCACCGACAATCGCGAGATCGGCATCGCAGAGCGCTTCGCGCCAGACCGGTCGGCATTTCCTCCTCATCTGAAGGCGAAGGATTGCCTCGACCAACACGTCGCGCAGGATCGCGGGCGTCATCTGCAATGCTTTCAAGGCAAGGACACGACCGCCGGACCTCGCCGGACTGTCGCGATCGGTGCGTCCGGCAAGATCTAGAGCTTCAATGCTGACATCGGGTAGCCGCCGCCCAAGCTCGGCTTCGAGGCATTCGGCAATCACCCCATCACCGAGGTTCGGGCTGTACTTAACGTTGAAGGTGACAACCTTCATGATACTACCACTCGACACCGTGAGAGACTGAGAGTTCATCCGCCCTAGAACTTGCTCGCATGGACGACTCGCGCTCTGGTGCTGGACGGATTCTGATTCTGGTAGCCGGCAGCAACTGTCGCGTTTTCGCGCAATGCCCGCTCGACCGAACGTCTCATCTGGTGCTTAAAGCGCTCCTTACTGAAGCCGGCTGCATGCCGAACGATGTCGGTGACAGAGAAGCTGATCGTCTCGGAGCGCGCAATCGCATTCCCGAGCGCCTCCGTGGTCTGCTCCGCGAACAGCACACCAGTAACACCGTCGACGACTGTTTCGGTGGCTCCGCCGCGGCCGAACGCGATGACGGGCCGGCCGCTCGCCATCGCTTCGACCGGCACGATACCAAAGTCTTCTTCACCGGGGAAAATCAGAGCCAGACAACGCGCATAATGATGCCGAAGGACTGCAAATGCCTGCGGCCCCATAATCATGACGTTGGGCCGCGCGCGCCGTTTCAGAGTCTCCAGCATCTCACCGCCGCCTATGACGATGAGTCTCTTGCCAGACGCGTTGAAGGCGTCAACGACCAGGTCGGGCCGCTTATAGGCAACAAGTTCCCCCACCATCAGATAGTAGTCGCCGACATCAGAAGCCGCCACCTGTTCGAAGGCGTCGACATCGACTGGTGGAAAGACAACGTCGGATTCGCGGCGAAAGTATTTGCGGATACGTGATGACACATTGTTGGAGTTGGCGACGAACAAGTCGACCCGAGCGGATGACCCCTGATCCCAGTTGCGCAGGTAGTGGGAGAACAGCGTCATCGCGACGCGCGTCAGCACGCCGGACGCGAACCTATAGTCGTGGTACATGTTCCAGATGTACCGCATCGGGGAGTGGCAATAGCAGACATGGACCGCATGCGCGGGAGGAATGATCCCCTTCGCGGGACCGGATTCGCTGCTGATGATCAGGTCGTAGCCGCGAAGGTCGAACTGCTCGAGCGCAAGCGGCATTAGCGGCAGATACTTCTTGTACCAGACCTTTGCGCGCGGCAGCCTAGCGATAAACGACGTGATGATTCGATGGTTAGCAATCGCCGGGGAGATGGACTCCGGCGCCACCACATGCGTGAAGATGTCGGCCGATGGGTAGAGTTCGCAGATGGCTTCGAGAACCTTCTCGCCGCCGCGCATGCCGACAAGCCAATAGTGGACTATTGCGACCCGCATCAGTATGTGCCCTTGGCCGTAATCAGCACCGGCACTGTCTTCGCGATGATCTTAATGTCATTCCAGAACGACCAGTTCTCGACATAGTCTCGATCGAGGGAAACGCGGCGCTCGTAGGAAACATCGTTGCGGCCGCTGACCTGCCACGCGCCGGTCAGACCGGGACGCGTCAGCAGATAGTGCCCCGCGCTCGGTCCGTACATTGTGATCTCTTCGGCGACTACCGGCCGCGGACCGACGATGCTCATGTCGCCACGAAGAATATTCCAGAGCTGCGGCAATTCATCCAGGCTGGTTTGACGCAACACCTGGCCGACCGCAGTCACGCGTGGATCTCGCTTTAGCTTGCGTGTTTCGGCCCACTCCCTCGCAGCCTCGGGATTATCGCGAAGGTAGCGCGCCAGGACCGCGTCGCCATCCATCACCATTGTCCTGAACTTCAGACACCCGAAGCTGGAAGAGCGAAAGCCGACGCGTGGTTGCCGATAAAGAATGGCACCTCGATCCGTGACCTTTAGAAGCAATGCAACGAGGAGAAAGAGCGGTGCAAAGGCCAGTAGCGCTGACGAAGAAACGAGAATATCGAGCAGCCGTTTCGGTACGCCCCCGATCGGATACCTCGCCGATCTCTGCTTGATACGCCTGTCGATAAGCAGTCCAACTTCCGTGGTCGCACTCTTCGGCAACTGAAACAACTGCATTGGCTTAAGCTCCAATAAGGGACCGTTATGCAAGCCGTCCCCATTCCGCAGCTCGCGCCGCGGTCACGACTGGATCTCACTATGTGTCGCTTAGTCGGCAGTGCTCGGGAACAACTCTCCCTCGGTCAGGCCGTGTCGTTAATTAATGCGTAACTATCCTCGTTAATTAGTGCGTAACTATTGGTGCACCGCAACCTGATTATTCTAACCCACGAACGCGTGATGCGTGATCCCTGATGCGCTATAGTTGTGCATGCTGATCGCTCGGTGTGCACGCGCCGCTTGCGAACTCACGCTCGGGAACTGGTCAAGAGCGTAGGGTGACCACGCGCATGTCCTATCGAAGTTCTCATTTCCAGAGAAACCGATCCAAGTCAGCTAGGTACTGACCTGAGCCTTGTCAGCAATCCTTTGCAATCCGCGCTTATGTTCCATTCAAGAACTGGTACGGTTCTCGCATGGGATAAGCACACGTAAAGATTTCAGAGAATGAAATCGAAGGGGAGTGAAACATCTCGGCGACGTTTTGGAAGCAAACGAGGCCCCGTATGTGTACCGATCTCTCTCTCTGCTTCAAAGATGAATGTGCGGCGCTCGAACTCATCGAGGCCTGCCTCTGGCCGAACGGGGTCGTGTGTCCCCATTGCGGCGAAAATCGCCGGACTAGTCTCCTGAGAGGATTGAGTACCAAGACCGGCACTCACAAGTGTTATGGGTGCCGCAAGCTGTTCTCGGTGCGAACGGGCACAATGTTCGAGTGCAGTCACGTCCCATTTCATAAATGGCTGAAGGCTCTCTTCCTGACCGGGTGCGGCACGGAACCTATCAAGCCATTTCAGCTCAGCCGGGCTATCAATGTTTCCTTTAAGACCGCCGTTCTCATGCTCGCGCAGATCGAATTGTCTGCCGTAGAGTGCGGAATACGAACCTCTGACGATAAAGCCGAGACTACGCTGCCTGCGCACGAGCTCTCCACGCTGGCTCCGTCGGAGTTTCCAGTGGTTGGAGAACCGCAAATCTCGACCGTGAACTCACACGCATCGGCCTCCCACGCAGGAGCCAGCCTCGATGCAAAAGCTACCTGAGGTCCGGGATCCCGAGTCAGAGAAGCAAGACAGCGACACAAGCTCGGAACAATACAACGACGATCTCATTGCGCAGTTCAAAAGACGCCTGGGGCACCTCCTGCGGGTTGGCCGGACACGAAAGCGCCCGACCCGCAAGCAGAACAACAAGTCACACGAGGTGGGCAGCAATGACTGACCTCCAGTGCGACGTAATCGTCGGCGGGAGGCGTCGAACTATAATAAAGCTCCTCGGTAACGAAGCGCTTTGTGCCAATAGATAGGGCCAGTCGGCGGCTCGGGTGTCGGCATAGATGCAGCCGCGCTTGTACACAATCGAGCAAAACGCTAATGCAAATCAGCCCATGAAGTTCCTGCATAGCACCGGCTATCGCATTTTCGCCCAAAATTTATTGGCTTCTGCGTCGGGGCAGGCTTCGCCAGATCGGAGTCCTGCATGCGTATGGTACTTCTTGCGTCATTTTTTGTTGTTCTCTCATCGAGCGCATCAGATGCTCGTCCTTCCCGACCTTCCGTCGCCGCATCCGAATGCAACGTCACAATGCCCTGCGACTTGTCTGTCTTCCAGTCTCGTCGCGGGGGACTTGCGTCATATCCGCGAGAACAGCGCGGCTTTCAGCAGCGCGAGATTTCACATCGCAACGCAGTGGCGGAAGTGAGTGGCGGTCGTGGTCAGGTCGTCGGCGGTCGCCCGGCCGGTTGCCCGCGTTCTTTCTGTGGTTGCGGCGCATCCATACGCGTGTTCGGCCATATCGTACCGGGATTGAATCTGGCGGCCAACTGGCTGCGCTTCCCACGAACTTCGCCGGCACCGGGAATGGTTGCCGCGCGCCGCGGGCACGTCTTCGTTCTAGAACAGCACGTCGAAGGCGACATTTGGATGGCATATGATGCGAACTCAGGCGGGCGCTCAACGAGAATTCATGCGCGCTCACTGCGTGGATACACCGTGGTCAATCCGCGCGCAGCGTGACCTAGAGAAATCGCTCGCTGAAAATGTGTGGAAATGGCGACAGGCGCTACGACGGCCTGTCGCTGTTTCATTTAGGCGCGCGTTGATAGGGAAACACCCAGCTTCGTAGCCATAACAGTGGTGGCACCGGGAGTCCGCTTCAACGCTTTTGCGATCTTAGTGACGCCTAACTTTGCTTTGGCCATTGTCTTCATTGTTCGAACATCGTCTCTTGACCACGCGCGGCGAACTACTTTCTTAGCTTTTGCCATTCTTTTTCCGAATCGTATTGGGACATCCGAGCTTCTATCATGGCCGCCTCAATAGCGATCAAAGAACAAGCTTCCATTGCGAAAATGTGAACGTAAGCTTCGCTACGTGAAGGTCGGACGTGTGATCTAGATTACTATCATCGGTCGAAGAAAACGGGCATGTACCCCTATTGAGAGGGACGTACATGGACGAACGATTTTATAGGGATAGAGCGCGCGTCCTTCGGGAGCTTGCGAACGAAGCTGACCCGCTTATCAAAAGAAGGCTTTTGCGTCTTGCGAGCAACTACGACGGTTTGACCACGTTGCGTGATCAAACGGAAAAGAAGCCAAAGCTAAGTTCCATAGACGATAGTCGCGGCAGCAGTTAGCCGACAGACTCGCTCGCTTTAGCTGGCTTGGCGTTCTGAACAATTTCACCATTCAGCCAGTCTTGCTCAACGGCCAAAGCCCGCCATGCGGCTTCCATACGCTTGTATCGGTTGTAAGTTGGCTCGTCAGCAGCGCGCTCGGCAAGTTGCGCGCAGTTCTCCGCATTTTCTAAGAAATGCTGCGATTGCTTCATGATGTCCTCCGTTAGGATGGACATGGGATTGCCTGGCTGGCGATCAATGCGGTCCGGCGTGACAATTTGTCCACATGACGGGCCATAAAATCGTCCGAGCTAAAAGCAACCCGAAACTAGGTACGGAAGGACACGAACCAGACAAAGCCCATAGCGATCACCGCGACACTTACGACGATGATAAGTAGCAATAGAATCGAGGGGCCGGGCTCGGCTTGACGCGCTTCCATGGGTGTTTCGATAATGACGCCGTGCCTTTTTCTTCACCATGATTGCACCTAAATTTTCGGTGCGAGGTCGGCGCGGTCGAGTACCGGGACAGTATCAAATGCTGAGCGATGCGGAGTGGCCTGCCCGCACATCTACTTACCCAGCAGGAAATCGGCTGGCCACGTGACGATGCCGGGGACGAGTGTGATCAATATCCCGAAGCCGCACATGATGAGGAAGAACGGCAGCACTTTCCACGCCACATAGGTCTGTGAATCGCCGGTCAGATTCTGGATCACAAACAGATTGAAGGCGACTGGCGGACTCACTTGCGCCATCTCGATCGTCAGGATCAGGAAGACGCCGAACCAGACTTTGTCGAATCCGGCCGCCAGAACCACCGGCAGTACGATCGGCAGAGTGAGCACGATCATGGAGAAGCCTTCAAGCACGGTACCAAGCACGATGTAGAAGACCATCAGCAACATGATCAGAACGAACGGTGCCAGATTCCAGGACGAGATCGCCCCGGAAATAAATTGCGGCAGTCGCAGGTTCGCCAGCACGGTGCCGACGATGAAGGCTCCGAGGACGATCAAGCCAATCATGCAGGTGGTCTGCACGGTGCCGAGGCAGGATTCCTTCAGCGACTCCCACGTGAGCGCCCGCTGCAGGAGCGCTACCAGCAGCGCCCCCACGACGCCAATCGCCGCCGCTTCTGATGGGCTTGCGATACCGAGATACATCGTGCCGAGCACGGTGAATATCAGGAACGCGACCGGTCCTAACTCGACGAAGCTCTTCAGCTTGTCCGACCAACTCCATTCCGAAATCCGCCGGTCGTGCTCCGGCACGATGTCAGGCCGCATCAGGGCACGTATGGCGATATAGGTCATGAAGCTGCCGGCGACGATGAAGCCCGGCAGGAAGCTGGCGGTCAGCAGCCGCAACAGCGATTCCTCCGCCAGAACCGCATAGATGATCATCGGGATCGAGGGCGGGATCAGGAAGCCGAGCATGCCTCCGCCGGCAAGACTGCCCACAGCGATGTCCTTGTTGTAGCCGCGCCGCAGCAGCTCCGTCAGCGTGATGCGGCCCACCACCTGCGTGGTAGCGGCCGACGATCCGGAGATCGCCGAGAACAGCGAGCAGCCCAAAATAGTGGTGTGCAGGAGCCGGCCTGGGAGAAAGCCGACCCAGGGAGCGATCCCGGTGAACAGCGACTGCGACAGGCGTGTGCGGAACAGCAATTCACCCATCAGGATGAATAGCGGAAGCGAAACGACCTCGGACGAGGTAAGCACGTTGAACGACCACAGCCCGATCTGCCGCATGGTCGGGCGCGAAGTGAACAGGTCGAGCATCACGATGCCGATACCGATCAACGCCGGTCCGATCCAGATGCTGACAAGCAGCGTGGCCGAGAGCAGTCCCAGCAGGGTCAAGAGAACGATGGTCACGACGCCTCCGCCTTCGCATCCTGACCGACGCGCAACGTCTCATCCTCGCCGGGCTCACCGCGCAGCACGCGCACGAAGCGCGTCAGCGATTGCAGCGTGAACAGCAACGCGCCCAAGGCCAACGGAAACTGGGCGATCCAGAGCGGAAGTTCACTCGCCTTGTCGGAGCGCGATTCGCGCATCCAGGAGAGCCAGGTCAAATGCCCGAGCGCAAAGGTCAGGTAAGCGGCGACGATCACGCACAGCGCCGTCGCGAACAGATCGAGAGCGCGCTGGCCGGGCGGCGACAGGTTGTCGAGCAGCACCTTCACCCGTACCTGCGAGCCCGTCCGCAGTGAATAGGCGGCGCCCAGCATGAACGCCGCGCCCATGAGGTAGGCACTGAACTCCCAGGCGAAGTCGATGCTCTTGTTGAAAATGTTGCGGGCGACGACTTCTGCGACAATCAGCATCAGGATGCCGAGGATGCACAGGGCGGACGCCCACGCCCCCCATTCCGACAGGCGGTCGACGCCGTCCAGGACGCGCGCTACTGCATCCAAGGCTGGCCTAAGGCCCGCCTGCTTGTCCGTCTTGCCGTCTGACGTATTAGCCGCGGCCGCGCCGGCAGCGACATCATGCACGGCCGATATCCTTCCTGTATTTGCTGATGATATCGCCGGCGATGGCCCCCGCACGAGCGATAAAGGCCTGCTCAAGACTTGCCGTCTTCTCGCGCATCTCCTTCAGCAGGGTCGCAGGCACTTCGACCAGTTCCATGCCGCCCTCGATCAGGCGCTTGCTGCTGGCCTTATCGGCCTCGATCGACACGCTCCAGAACTCAGGCTCGAGCTTGGCGACGAGGTCCATGATAGCCTTCTGGTGCGCTGGCGAGATCTTCTTCCAACTGTCATTGTTGATGGTGACGATCTGCGAACTCCACACATGGTTGGTCCGGTAGAAGTACTTCAGGAACTCCCAGAACTTGCCGTCCACACCCGAGACGGAAGAGGTGGTCACCCCGACAACCGCGCCCGATGCAAGCGCCGGCACTGTCTCGCCCCAGGGGATCTGCACGCCCACCATGCCGAGCGCATTCACCATGTCGCCGGCCTGGCGGTCCGGCACCCGGATTTTCAGGCCCTTGAGACCCTCCAGGTTATCGGTCTTCACCTTGCTGTGGAGGTACTGCGTTGGCCATGGCACGGTGTAGAGGATCGTCTGATTGTACTTGGTCGCTATCTTGTCGAACTCGGGTCGCGAATACTTTTGCAGTACCCGCAGTTCATCCGGAGACGAGACCAGAAAAGGTACACCCTCGATGCCGAGCAACGGCGCTTCGCCGACCTGCTGGATGTTCAGGATGTCGGCCATCGGCACCAGTCCGTCGCGCACGGCATTGAGATGCTCGGGGCCCTTGTAGCCGAGCGAGCCGCCGGCGTGGACAACGATCTCGATCGCGCCGCCGGTTGCCTTGCCGACCTCGGCTGCGAAGAGTTTTGCATTCTTGGTATGGAAATTACCCTCCGGCCAAACCGTCGACAGGTCCAGCTTGATCGTGCTTTGCGCCCGCGCGATGTGCGGAGCGGCCAGGAAACCTGCCGCTGCGGCTCCGGTTGCGATGAATGTGCGCCTGGTCGTCTTCATGAACCCCTCTCCTCTTGCTGAAGCATGTGTGACGTTGTCGTTTCCGAACTTGATCAGGCTGCAAGCGCAACGCTGCCGCCGGGCGCGTCAGTCCGCGAAACCGTAAACCGCAACCGCATTCGCGCTCGACACCAGGCCGCTTTCGACGTCGTCGCAGACGCTTTCCGGCGCGCGCTGCCTTGGGTCGCCGATCCCGGCGCCCCCGGGCGTCATCACCACCAGCCGATCGTCTGGCGGCACGGTCTGAAACCCCTTGCCGCGCAGCTTCTGTCCCGACTTCAGTCCGACATAGCCGGCTTCTCCGTCACGGCCGCCATCACGGCCGCGGGGCGGATGATCGATGCGGTCGAAGGCGGCCAGAATGTCGAACGGAGCATCGACGCCGCTGCCGACTTCGATGATCTGGCCGAGGCCACCGCGGGTGCGGCCGGCGCCGCCCGAATCCGGACGCAGCTCCTTGCGCCAGAAGATCAACGGCGTCTGCGTCTCCGCGATCTCGACCGGCGTGCCGCGTACGCCGCTGGGATAGGCCGTGGCCGACAATCCATCCTTGGCAAAACGCGCACCGGTGCCGCCGTTGCTCGTCACCGCCATCGAGAATCCGTAGTTGCCGCCGGCGCCGCTGCGCGTCTGTCCGCGCACATTTAGATTCCACAGGCAGGACGTGCCTTCGGCCGGCACCCGCTCGGGAATGATCTGACGCAGGCAGCCGAACACCACGTCGGGCAGCATCTGGCCGATGACATGGCGCGACGCCACCGGCGCCGGCTTCGGAGCATTGAGGATCGAGCCCGCGGGTGCCGCGACAGTCAGCAGCGAGAGCGAGCCTGCATTGTTCGGGATCTGCGAGGCGACCACGCAGCCAAGGCCGAACACGGTGTAAGCCGTGGTGTAGGAGAGCGGCACATTGATGCCGAACTTCGAGGCAGCCGAGGTACCGTCGAAGTCGACGTGAATACCCTCTTCCGAAATAGTCAGCGTCGCCACGAGCGTGACCGGCGCATCATAGCCGTCGACGACCATGCTGTTGCGCCAGACGCCCTTCGGTAGTTTGGCGATCTCGGCGAGCACCGCCTCCCGTGAGCGGTCACAGATGAAATCGCCAAGCGTATCGAGTGAAGAGATCTCGAATTCGCGCATCATCTCGACAAGGCGCTGGCAGCCCACATCGTTGCAGCCAGCCAGCGAATAGGTGTCGCCCTCGGTGTCGATCGGCAGACGCGTGTTGCTGCGGATCATCGCCATCAGCGTTTCATTGACGACGCCCTGATCGATCAGCTTCAGCATCGGGATATAGAGCCCCTCCATGAAGACGTCGGTGGCATCAGGCCCGAAACCAATACCGCCGATATCCATCAAATGGCTGGTGCAGGAAAACAGCGCGACCGCCTTGCCGTCCTTGAAGCAGGGCGTGGTGACAACGAAGTCGTTGAGATGGCCGGTCCCCATCCAGGGATCGTTGGTGATGTAGGCGTCGCCCGGCTTCATCGTCTCGATCGGGAAATGCGCGATGAAATGTTTGACCGACTCGGCCATGGAATTGACGTGGCCAGGCGTACCCGTCACCGCCTGCGCCAACATACGCCCCTTGAGGTCGAACACACCGGCCGAGAGGTCGCCGCATTCGCGCACGATCGGGCTGAAGGCCGTGCGCAGCAGCACCTGCGCCTGCTCTTCGACCACGGCGATCAGCCGGTGCCACATGATCTGCAGATCGATCAGGCTCGCGCCGCTTGCCTCATTCATGGTCATGCCGCCTTCCGTTCCATGACGATGCTGCCGGCACCGTCGATATGGGCGTCGAAGCTCGTCGAGACGAATGTCGATGTCTCATCTTCCGCGATCACAGCGGGTCCCGCGATGGTCGCCCCCGGCGCCATCTGGTCACGGTGGTACAGCGGAATCTCGACGATCTTCCCCGCGCGGCCATCGAAAAACTTGCGGCTGCCCGCGGCTTTTCCGGCCGGCTTGCGCGTAACCTCGGCAACGCGCGACGGATTGCGCGGCTCGGTGGTCGCGAGCACCGACCAGCTCAGCACCTCGATCGCAGCGCCCGGGATCGGCCGCTCGAACAAGACCGCATAATCGGTCTCAAAGGCCTGGCGCAGACCTGCGAGATCCGCGGCCGTCAACCGCCGATTCGGCAGCTCGACCGTGATCTCATGTCCCTGTCCGACATACCGCATGAAGGCGGCGCGTCGTTCGCGCACCGGCGCACCGGCAGCGCCGGGCTCGACCAAAGCGCGCGCCTCGGTCGCCATCTCATCCAGCAGGTCGGACACAGCTGCGACATCGAACGCATCGAGCCTGGCATGACGGCTGCGCACCAACTCGTAGGCGATGGGCGCGGCAAGAAATCCGACGGCCGAGCCAACGCCGGCATTGGACGGTACGATCACGCGCGAGACGCCGATCTTCTCGGCGACACGGGCCGCATGCAGCGGCGCGGCGCCGCCGAAAGCGATCAGGGTGTGCTGGCCGACGACGGCGCCGCGCTCGACTGCATGCACGCGGGCAGCGCTCGCCATATTCTCGCACACGACCTCATGCACGGCGTAGGCCGAAGTTTCCGCCGACAGTCCCAGTGGTTCACCAATATCGCGCAACAAGGCCCGTTTAGACAGTTCGGGGCTAAGCTTGATCGTCCCGCCCGCAAATGCGTCAGGATCGATCTTGCCGAGCGCGACATCCGCATCCGTCACAGCGGGTCGTTGACCGCCGCGGCCGTAGCAGGCCGGCCCCGGCTCGGATGACGCGCTCTCGGGCCCGACCGTGACGCGCTTCAGGGCGTCGACCCGCGCGATCGAGCCGCCGCCGGCGCCGATCTCGACCATCTCGATCACGGGAATGCGCACCGGCAGGCCCGACCCTTTCAGAAAGCGGGCGGCGCGATCGACCTCAAACACGCGCGAGGTTTCGGGCTGATACTTTTCGATCAGGCAGATCTTCGCGGTGGTGCCACCCATGTCGAAGGACAGAACCCTGCTCTCGCCGAGACGCGCCGCGATTTGCGCCGCAAAAATCGCGCCGCCAGCCGGCCCCGATTCAACCAGGCGCACCGGAAAGCGCCGCGCCGTCTCGATCGAGGTGACGCCGCCGCCCGAGGTCACGAGGTAGATGGCGCCGCGAAACTGCTCGGCCTGCAGCCCCTCGGCCATGCGCGCGAGATAGCCGTCGATCAACGGCTGCACATAGGCATTGGCCACCGCAGTCGAGGTCCGCTCGTATTCGCGGATTTCAGGGCACACCGCCGACGACAGCGTTACCCAGACGCCCTGCATTTCCTGCTTCAGGATCGCGGCGGCGCGCCGTTCATGCTCGGGATTGGCATAGGAGTGGAGGAAGGCGAAGGCGACACTTTCTACATTCTGCGCGCGCAGCTCGGGCACGAGTGCACGCACGGCGGCTTCGTCGAGCGGCAACCGCACGGCGCCCTGCGCGTCGATGCGCTCGGGGACCGTGAAGCGCAGGGCGCGCGGCGCCAGCGGTTTCGGCTTGTCGATCGCAAGGTCGTATTGATCGTAGCGGCTCTCGGTACCGATATCGAGCACATCGCGGAAACCTTGCGTCGCGACAAGCGCCGTCTTCGCGCCGCGGCGTTCGATAATGGCGTTGGTCGCAAGCGTCGTGCCGTGAATGAAGACGTCGATATCGCATATGTGGGCGCGCGCGTCGGCCAGAATGAGACGCATCCCGTCCAGCACCGCTTGCTCCGGTCGCGTGGGCGTCGTCAGCACCTTGCGTCCTGCGATCCTGGCCCACGTCCAAGACGAAATCCGTGAACGTGCCTCCGATATCGACGGCAAGCCGCACTTCGGCTCCCTCAAGCATTCCAAAATCTCCGCGTGCTGACCGACGAACTGTAGCCAAATGTTCAGCAATTTCCATGCCATTGACTGCGCCGGCGGAGACGTATCCAGCTATTTTGCTGGGCACCTATGCAGCACGGCGCAACTTCGACGAACTCGCCCTTCCCCGGCCAAGCGACTACGGCGCTCGCAAGCATCTCATTGGCACCGGCCCTGTACTTACCCTTCCAAGCACGAGAATTGCATGGTTCCACCCTGCATGAACCTGACCAAACCGGACATCCGCATGCTGCGCTCGCTGACACCGGTCGCCAAAACCGGCAGCATCGCCGCGACCGCGCGGGGGGGCTTGGTCGTACTAAACTCGTGATCGTCCCCTAGGGGACTTGAACAACAACGAACGCTTAGGCTTCAGCGGGAGTGACGCGTGACTGACATATCGGCGATGAAAGACAAAATTCCCGATCCCCGGTCGAGCTGGGCAGCGCTTTCCCAGCCGGAGCGTGACGCCGCCTATGACAACAATGCAGCGGTAAAGAACAGCGCAGCGCTGATCGCCGAAAGAAACCAGATGTCCGAAACGCTGCGCGCCAGCCGCAGCTCGTTTCTTGATGTTCCCTATGGCGAACGCGAAAGGACAAAGATCGACCTCTATCCGGCCGCCGAGAAGACGGCACCCTGCCTGGTCTTCCTGCATGGCGGCTATTGGCAGCGCAATTCGCGCGAAGTGTTTGCCATGCTGGTCGAAGGCGTCGCGGCGCATGGCTGGTCGGTTGCCATTCCCGGATATTCGCTGGCGCCCGACGCTTCGCTGACGGAGATCGTGACTGAGATATCCCGGTCGCTCGATTGGTTGACCCAAAACGGAGAGTCATACGGCATCTCCGGGCCCGTCGTGCTCTCGGGCTGGTCGGCCGGCGCGCACCTCGTCGCAATGGCACTCGAGCACCCGCGCGTCACCGCGGGACTGGCGATTTCCGGCGTGTACGATCTTGCGCCGATCCGCGACACCGGGCTCAACAACGCGCTGAAGCTGACCGACCAGGAAATCGCAAGTCTTTCGCCACTTAGCCTGCCTGCCGTCCACAAGCGGCTCGATATTGCCTATGGCACGGCCGAACTGCCGGCGCTGGTTTTCGATTCGATCAAGCTTCATGAATCGCGGATGGCCGCGCACGCGCCAGGTAATCTGTTCCCGATCGAAGGCGCAGACCATTTC
Source organism: Bradyrhizobium sp. CCBAU 051011 (assembly GCF_009930815.1). Taxonomy (NCBI): domain Bacteria; kingdom Pseudomonadati; phylum Pseudomonadota; class Alphaproteobacteria; order Hyphomicrobiales; family Nitrobacteraceae; genus Bradyrhizobium; species Bradyrhizobium sp. CCBAU 051011. Next base: position 7,634,806 of record NZ_CP022222.1, read on the forward strand.
AGCATCCTTAGTGAACTGCGGCGTCCTGACGGCGCGCTTGTCGATATCGCCCGAAAGCTGGTCGGATAGCCATTGGCTAGGCCATGGGCTTCTTGATCGCGCCTGCGTCCGTCCAGATCTGATCGTCCCTGATCCGGACCGGGTATAGCCGCAACGGCCGGCTCGGCCAGCCGGAGGAAATCCGGCCATTACGGAGATCGAACGAGGCCGCGTGACGGGGACAGAACAAGCGCCCTCCCGACAGATGTCCAAGACTGAGGTCAGCCTGTTCGTGCGGGCATATTCGTTCGCAGGCTACCGCGCGTCCTTCGCTCCAGACCAGGATCAAGTCGACGCCGGTCACGCGGACACAGACGATCGTCTGCGAAATCAGCCGGCTAATGCCGCAGACCGGCATCCATTGCTCATCGCCCGACAACGCCGCCGTTTCAGGCCGCTCATCCGCCAAGATAGGCCTTTCGCACGTGCTCGTTCTCGATCATCTCCGCGCCAGGCCCGGACAGAACGATGCGGCCACCTTCCAAGAGATAGGCGTGGTCGCACATCTCGAGCGCCGCAAAGGCGTTCTGCTCCACCAGCAGCACCGTCGTTCCAGCATCGCGGATGCCGCGGATGATCGCAAAAGTTCGCTCGACGATGTTGGGCGCAAGCCCGAGGGAAGGCTCGTCGAACATGATCAGGCGTGGACGTGACATTAACGCCCGGCCGATCGCCAGCATCTGCTGCTCACCACCCGACAAGGTGCCGGCAGCCTGCCGCTTGCGGTCGGCAAGGCGTGGAAATTCGGCATAGATCCGATCGCGGTCGGCCGCGATCTCGGCGGTACTACTGCGCAGATAGGCCCCCATGTCGAGATTTTCCTCGACCGTCATATGAGGAAATACCCGCCGTCCTTCCGGACAATGCGCGATCCCGCAGGCCACCACGCGCGGCGGTTTGGCACCCGCAATGTCCTTGCCTTCGAACAGCATCGATCCCGAACGCGGCGCAACCAGCCCGGAGATCGCGCGCAGCGTGGTGCTCTTGCCGGCGCCATTGGCGCCGATCAAGGCGACGAGCTGCCCGGCCTTGACCTCCAGCGAAATGCCGCGGAGAGCAGTGACACCGCCATAGCCACATACCATGTCGCGAATCTCAAGCACGTGTCGCTCCCTGCCCGAGATAGGCCTCGATGACCGCCGGATCGTTCCGGATCACGTCCGGCGGTCCCTCGGCAATGATCCGGCCGTAGTTCAGCACCACGATCCTATCCGAGACACTCATCACCATCGGCATATCGTGTTCGACAAGTAGGATGGTGACGCCGCGATCCCTGATGTTGCGGACCAACTGCACGAAGGTGTGGGTTTCCGAGGCGTTCATGCCAGAGACCGGCTCGTCGAGCAGCAGCATCGACGGTTCGGCGGCCAGCGCCAGCGCCACGCCGACAAGACGCTGCTCTCCGTAGGACAGCGAGCCTGCAAGATCGTGCGCGCGGCGTTCGAGCCCGACCCATTCGACCAATTCGCTGGCGCGTTCCCGCAAACGGCGCTCCGAAGACCGCGCGCGCGGCAGGCCGAGAATGGCCTCGAGCAGGCTGACCCTCCCCTGGCGATGCAGCCCGACCAGCAGATTGTCGTAGACGGTGTCGTTCGGAAAAACGCTGGTGCGCTGGAAGGTGCGGGCCAAACCGAGATCGGCGATCTGATGCGGCTTCAATCCATTGAGCGCGGTTCCACGATAGCTCACGGCACCGCGGGTTGGGTCAAGAAAGCCCGTGACGACGTTGAAAGCCGTCGTCTTGCCGGCGCCGTTAGGCCCGATCAGGCTGACGATTTCGCCCTCGCCGACCGTAAAGTTCATGTCCGAGAGCGCGACCAGCCCCCCGAAGTGCACGGCGACCTGCTCGACCTTCAAGGCAGTCGCTATCATCACGCGTGCTCCTTGGCGTCGCGTTCGGAGAAGGCAACCGGAGCAACCGCCTCGGCCCGGCTCCGCGGTTTCACAAATCGCAGCGCCAGCGACGGTACGATCCCGCGCGGCAATATGAACAGGATAACGATCAGCACGCCGCCATACGCGATCCACTGCGCCTCCGGCGCCATGATCGGACGCAGAAACACAGGCAACAGTCCAAAGATCATGCCGCCGACGACGGGCCCGGCCAGCGACCCCTTGCCGCCGGTGATGACCATGATCACCATCGTCACCGTGTTAATGAAGGCGAACACCTCGGGATCGATGATCCGGATGTAGTGTGCATAGAGGCTGCCGGCTGCGCCTGCGATCCCGGCCGAGATCACCGCTGCCAAAGTGAGGGTCCTTGTCACGTCGATGCCGACGGATACCGCCAGCGTTTCGTTTTCCATCAGCCCACGCATGGCGCGACCGAAATGTGAATGGACCAGGCGCGAGATCAGCAGATAGGTGACAACCGCGACGGCAAGCACGAGGTAGTAGTTCTGCAGCTTGGTGCGGAGAGTCAGATCTCCGAAACCCGGCAATCCAATCGTCATCGAGGGAATGTTGGTCAGCGCCAGCGGGCCCTGCGTCAGCTCGACCCAGTTCAGCGCTACCAATCGCACCACCTCGGCAAAGGAAATCGTCACGATCACGAAATAGGCGCCGCGGACGCGAAACGACAGCAGCCCCACCAGATATCCACATAATCCAGCAACGACGATGGCCAACACGAAGCCCGCGATCGGCGGCCAGGGAGCGTGAACAATGCGAAGGCCAAAGGGCAAGCCGACATCGAAACCAAGCGACGTCAATGCGCTGACATAAGCGCCAATGCCGAAGAACGCGATGTGACCGAGGCTGAGCTGGCCGGTGAACCCGAGCAGCAGATTGAGGCTCATCGCGCCGATGATGAAGATGCCGGTCGTGATCAGCGCGTTCATGAGATACGGATCGCGCAGCCACAACGGCACCGATGCGAACGCGACGACCGTGAGAATGGCGAGTGCTGACTTCATCCGACGCGCTCCGAACGCGCGAAAAGCCCGGTCGGCTTGAAGATCAGAACCGCAATGATGATCAAAAAGCCCATGGCGTCACGGTATCCCGACGAGACATAGCCAGCGCCCAGTTCCTCCGCCAATGCCAGAATGAAGCCGCCAATGACCGCGCCGGTGATGTTGCCCAGTCCGCCGAGGATCACGATCGCGAATGCCTTGACGGCGGCGAGATCGCCCATTTGCGGGAAGATGACGTAGACCGGACCGAGCAGCGCGCCCGCCGCGGCGGCGAGGCTCGAACCGATCGCGAAGGTCGAGGTGTAGATCAGGTCGACATTGACGCCCATCAGCGAGGCGGTGTCCTGATCCTGAAACGTCGCCCGCATCGCACAGCCGAGCTTTGTCCTGTTGATCAGGAGATAGGTGACCACAATCAGTATCGCCGCAGCTGCGAGCACGAACAGCCGCAACCAGGACACCGAGACTGGTCCCAGGACCAGTGGCGCCTCGGGGAAAGGCGTGGTCACCGATTTCGCGACGCCGCCCCATATCCACAACGTGCCGGACTGCATCGCGATCCAGGCGCCGATCATGACAAGCATGGTCGTGTCGATGTCGGAGCCGCGCAGCGGCCGCAGCAGGGTCAGTTCGATCACCGCGCCAAGCAGCCAGCCCGCGAGGACGGCGAGCGGCAGCGCGAGGAAGAAGTTAATTCCGAGCTGGTGCACCACGATGAACATGATGTAGGCGCCGAACGTGTACAGCACCCCGTGCGTGAAGTTCACGACGTTCATGATGCCGAAGATCAAGGTCAGCCCGATGCCCAGCAGCGCATAGGTGCCGCCGAGCACCAGCATGTTGATCAGATGTTGCAGAAACTCGCTCAAGGTGGCTCCCGGATAATCTCAATGCCGTCGAGGGTCGCGATCCGCAGCAGCCCTCGACAGTCAGTAACGTGTCGTCAGAGCGTCTTCATGCCGATCTTGCCGTCGGTGATTTCGATCAGATAGACGTTGGGCTGGCTCTGACCGCTTTCCTTGCCTTCGGGACCGGACTTGCGGAACACGATGTCGCCGTTCAGGCCCTTCACCTTGATATCCCAGAGCGCCGCCTTTATCGCCGCAGGCTCAGCCTTGCCCGCCTTCTCGATTGCCGCCGCCACCGTGCGGATGCCGTCATAGCCACGAAAACTTTCGGTGCAGCCGGCGAAGTCGTAGCCACGCTTCTTCCATTCAGCGATGAAGTAGCTGGTCGCTTCCGGGTTCGGCGTCTTCTCGGGGAACCAGGGCAGGAAGGTCGTCAGATGCATGGTGCCGTTCGCCGCAGCACCCGCTTGTGCGATGATCTGATCGGGATTCTGCGAACCTCCGGTCGTGATGATGCGCTTCTTGAGGCCGAGGGCGGCGGCCTGCTTGAATATCAGCGTTAGCTGGTCGACCGCCGTCGTCACGATGATGGTCTCGGAATCCGTGCCCTTGAGCTTGGAGAGCTGTGCGCTCATGTCCTGGGCGCCCTGGTCCATCGTCTCGACGGTCCCGACCGCGATCCCCTTTTCCTTCATCATCTTGCTGAAATCTTCAGCGGTGCCGCGACCCCAGTCGTTGTTGATGATGAGGAAATCGACCTTCTTCAATTCGAGCTTGTCGACGATCCCCTTGAATGCCGCGGCTTCGATCGCCGATGGCGGCGAGATACGGAAGATGTAGGGGTTGCCGGTTGTGGTGATCTTGCCCGACGAGGAGGTCTCGACCACCATCGGCGTCTCGTATTCCATCAGCTTAGGCATCACGGCAAGCGTCAGGCTAGAACCCCACGCCCCCATCAGAACCGGCACCTTGTCGCTCGTGATCAGCTTTTCAGCGACGGCGGCTGCTTCGGTGGGATTGCTTTGTCCTCGATGACAAGTTCAAGCTTCTTGCCGAGAATGCCGCCCTTCGCATTGATCTCATCGGCCGCGATCTTGGCGCCGTTGACGACGTAGGTACCGGACGCGGCGAACGCGCCTGTCAGGGGCTCATTCACGCCGATCTTGATGGTTTGAGCGTTCGCGGTACCACCCAGCAAGGCGAACGCGAGCGCCATCGTCGGAACAAGTCTGAAAGTCCATGTCATGTGGTTCTCCAATCTCACGCTGTTCATCTATCCGCAGTTCAAACCTCGTCGTTTCCGCGCCACGCGGACGATCGATCCATCACGTCGCTCCGTCCTTGTTGGACGAGAAACGGCCAATCCAACCGGCGACCCGCGCACGCAAGAGACCGAAAACCAGCGCCACTCCATTCAGCTCGGCCGCTGTGGCGTCGTCCGGTGACGAACCCGACAGGCGGCGGTCGAGATTGCCGGCAAACTCCGCGATCAGACGCGCCGCGAGATCGCGCACCAGCCCCGGCCTCCCGACCTGCGCCAGCACGCCCGTGAGCGTGTATCCGATGGAAAGATCGACGCGCGTCCCGTGCTCGAGCGGCACCAGCCGGTAGCGAATTTCGCCCTGCGTCGAAGACCGGCTACGCCGGTCATTGCCGATGCCGACGATGCGGCCGGACATGTCAGCGGGGTTTTGCTCGACGCGTGCGACGCCCTGGAACGTCGCGGCGATCGGACCGATCCTGACCCGGATCGCTCCTTCGATCCGCTCCGGCTTCGGCGACGCCGTCAATGACGCACCAGGAAGACAGGCCGCGACGGCTGCGATGTCGTCGAACATCGCAAATACTTGCTCGGGCGGATGCGCGACGCTGAATTGCTGCTCCAGGACGGTGGCCGGGATGAAATCCGGAATCGAAGGAACCGAACCGGCCGCTTCGGGCGATGTTGGCTCGCTTTCGACCGATCGCATGCATTCGGTCCGGTCCGCGTCGCTGCGACCTGAGCCAACGGGACCCAAGATCTTTCGTCCTCCGTCCGGCATCGGTGCGATACTGCGAGCGCGCCGCGCTTCGATCACGGATTGCACCGCCCGCACGATTCCGACATAGCCGGTGCACCGGCACAGATTGCCGCTCAATCCGACGCGGATCAGGCGCTCGTCGGCTTGCGGCAGGCGCAGCACCAGATCGCGCGCCGAGACCAGCATTCCCGGTGTACAATAGCCGCATTGCAGCGCATGCTCGCGGGTGAAGGCCGCGCGAAGCTCTGTCGTAACGCTATCCTCATCGAGGCCTTCGATCGTGGTAACCTCAGCCCCTTCACAGGCCACCGCATACGTGATGCACGAGCGCGCCGGCACGCCATCGAGCAGCACCGTGCAAGCGCCGCAAACGCCGTGTTCGCAGCCAAGATGCGTGCCGGTCAGATCGAGCTTCTCGCGGACGAAATCCGCAAGATTGGTGCGCGGTTCGGCTGATACCTGCACGGCGCGCCGGTTCACGGTGAGTGCGATCACGCTCATGCGGCGGCCTCGCTGACCGCACGCTTGAGCACGTTCACATGAATATGACGATGCACCGCGTTCGAGACGCCCGCCTTTGCCAGCAGGACATCAGCGACACGCGCGTCGAAGCGATCCTTGTAGTCGCCGGCAATGCGCCCACCGAACAGCTCTGCAGCATCCGTGATGACGATCGGCGCGGCATCGATCGCACCGATCACGACGCGGGCGGTCGCAGCGCTCGGATCGACCAGGATTGCGCCGATCGCATGCGCGAACTCGCCTGTCTTGCGGCAACTCTTGGCATAGCCCCAGTGCGCCGATGCCGGTATCGCCGGGACATGAACGGTTTCGACGATCTCGCCATCGCTCAGCGCAGATTCGAGTGCGGCGACGATGAAGTCCTCCATCGTGACCATCCGCGCACCCACGCGGCTTCGCAGCGTCAACCGCGCACCCAGCGCCGAGAGCGCGGATACCCAGTCTGCCGCAGGATCGGCATGGCTGAGCGACCCGCCCACCGTGCCGCGATTGCGCACGGCGCGGTAGGCGATGTTGGCGGCGACGCGCTGCATGGCGCCGCGCGTGACGTCCGGAATTCGTCCATCCTCGATGTCGGCATGGGTGACACATGCCCCAAGCACGAGTTCGTCGCCACGACGCTCGACCTGCTTGAGCTCGGCAAGACCGCTGATGTCGACGATCAACTGCGGCTCGACCAGCCGCAGATTGAGCATGGGACCAAGCGACTGACCGCCGGCAATGATCTTGGTGGAAGTCTTGGTCTCGCCGAGCACGGCAAGTGCCGCCTGCAAGTCGCGTGGACGTTCGTAGCCGAAAGGCGCCGGTTTCATGCCGCCGGCCTTTCTGCGTCGCGCGCGGCCAGAACCGCCTCGACGACGCGATAAGGCGTAATCGGCGACTGCATCAGCTCCACGCCGAGCGGCCGCAGCGCGTCGTTGACGGCGTTGGCGATCGCGGCCGGCGGGGCGATGGCGCCGCCCTCGCCGATGCCCTTCACGCCGAACTGCGTGTAGGGCGACGGCGTCTCCATGTGATCGAGACGCGGCGCCGGCACTTCGGTGGGCCCGGGCAGCAGATAGTCCGCGAGCGTCGTTGCCAACGGTTGACCAGCCGCGTCGAACGGCATCTCCTCGTACAGCGCGGTACCGATGCCCTGCGCCAGGCCACCATAGATCTGGCCGTCCACCACCATCGGATTGACGAGAACGCCGCCGTCCTCGACGATGACGTAATCGAGGATCTCGACCTCTCCGATGTCAGGATCGACGGCAACGACCGCGGCATGCGCGGCATAGCTGAAGGTCCCGGTGTCGCGCTGCGGCTTGTAGCCTGCCGTGACCTCCAGTCCGCCGGGATCGACATCAGCAGGCAGATCCTGCGGCCGGCGATACCAGGTATGGGCGATTTCCTTCAGGGTGACGCTGCCGTTGACGCCACGAACCTCGCCGTTCTGCAGCACCACCGCAGCCGGATCGTGCTGCAACAGCTTGGCGCCGATGCGTCTGGCGCGTTCGCCCAACTCACGGCAAGCGGTTGCGACCGCACCGCCCGCCATCACCATCGAACGCGAACCCCAAGTACCGGTGGAATACGGCGTCATCGCCGTGTCGCCGAGGACGATGCGGACCTTGGCGACGTCGACGCCGAGCATTTCGTGCGCGACCTGGGCGAGCGTCGTTTCCATCCCCTGCCCGTGGGAATGCACCCCCACTCGCAGTTCGAGGCCGCCGTCCGGCGTCAAGCGCGCAGACGCCTGCTCGTGTCCGGGCACCATCGGGATGCCCCAGCCGGAATAGACCGACGTGCCATGCGCGGCCTGCTCGCAATAGATGGAGACGCCGACGCCGATCCGGCGTCCATCTGCCTCGCCCCTGTGCTGACGCGCGCGCACGCCTTCGACGTCGATGGACGCCAACGCCCGTCTCATCGCCTCGGGATAGTCGCCGCTGTCGAAGTGTTTGTTGGTGATGTTGTCGAACGGCATCTGCTCCGGCCGCACCAGATTGCGCAAGCGCACTTCGCCCGGCTCCAGCCCGGCTTGCGCCGCGACAAGATCGAGCATCAGTTCCAGCGCGAAGCAGACGCCGGTGCGGGCCACGCCGCGATAAGGCAGGATCGGACACTTGTTGGTGGCGACCGAAAACGTCCGGCAGCGATAGGCCGGCATCAAATAAGGTCCAGGCAGGATGCTGGCGACCTGCGCCGCCTCAAGGCACGCCGAGAACGGATATGACGAGTAAGCACCGGAATCGACGGTCGCTTCGCAATCGATGCCGCGCAGCCGGCCGTCACGGTCGGCATAGACGGTGATTTTGTAGTGGTGCTCGCGGCAGTTGGAGCTGGCGGTGAGATGCTCGCGGCGGTCCTCGGTCCAGCGCACGGGATGACCGCGACGCATCGTCAGCCATGAGAGGCAGACTTCTTCTGGCAGAAGGATTCCCTTGTGCCCGAAGCCGCCGCCGACGTCGGGCGAAACGATGCGGATTCGGCCCTGCTCCATGCCGAGGCATTCGGCAAGGCCGCTGCGCGTGATGTGCGGCATCTGGGCCGAGGAATAGAGCGTGAGCTGGTCGAGACGGTGATCGAAGGTCGCGACCACGCCGCGCCCCTCGAGCGGCGACATGCACTGCCGCGCCGTCGATATCTCGCGCGACACCTTGATCGGCGCATCGAACGCCCTGGAGATGTCGACCTCGAAATTGGTTTCGAGAAAGACGTTATCGCCCCAATGCTCGTGCACGAGAGCCGAACCCGGCTCGCGCGCCTTCCGCATGTCATAGACGGCAGGAAGCTCTTCGAGATCGAGCATCACCGCTGCCGCAACATCCTCGGCCTCGGCACGCGTCGGCGCGACGCACATGGCGACGAGTTCGCCGACCTGACGCACCTTGCCGGTGGCCAGCACCGGCTGTTCGGAAATCTTGAATCCCGGCAACCCAGACACTGCGCGGATCGGATTGACGCCTGCTAGATCCACCGCGGTGAAGACGCTGCCGCGATAACGCTCCGGCACGTGGATGCCACGGACCAGCGCATGCGCCAAAGGGCTGCGTACAAAAGCAACGTCTTGCAGCCCGGCGAGGCGGATGTCGGCCACGAACTGGCCGCGGCCCCGCATCAGCCGATCGTCTTCCTTTCGCGGCAGCCGAGCGCCGACGCCTTGTCCGGCGCCCGCCCCGCCTGCGGAAGGAAACTCGCGCTCATTGCGCACGGTGACGCTCTCCTCGATCGGGCTGATGCTGCTCCTACGCCGCAACCGCCTGCGGCAAAATTGGCGCCACTGCGTCGTATCGCGCACCCGCGCGCAAGCAGAACTCAGGCTGCAGCAGACGCTCAGCGACGACTTCATTGTTCTCGTTGTCACGAAGGGCAAATCGTCCGGTTCGCTCTCCGATCACCGAGACGTCGGCGTCCCTGCCGATCTTGAGGGCGCCGATTTCGTCAACCCGATCGAGCATCCTGGCCGGGTTGGATGTGACCATCGGCACGACCTGCTCGAGCGTGAGCCCGAGCGCCATCATCGAACTCATCGCCTGGACCAGGCTGAACTTGGCCTGGCCGGCGAAGGGATGATTTTCGTCGTCCTCATGCTGGTCGGGTGTGCCGGCGGGCGCAGGCACATGGGTATTGTAACCGTGAATATCAGCGCCGAGCGTGGTCGGAATGATTCCAGCGGCGATCGCTTTCCTGGCGAGACGATAGGAGAAATGACTGCCGTGACCAACGTCGACCTTCAAGCCGCGATCGAGCGCCGCCTGGATCACCGGATGCACTTCACCGTCACGGTTGACGAAGCCTCCGGGATGACGCGTGAAGGGATGCGCCAGCACGTCGCCTTCTCGCAGCAAGGGAATCACGCGCGCCAAAATCGTATCGACGTCTTCGCCATTGGTGCCGCTTTCAGGCAGGCCCCAGAGCTGGCCGAAGTGCACATAGACCGGCAGATCTGCGCGGCGTCCAATCTCCGCCGCCATTTCGATAACGCGAATACCCCAACGCGCGAAACCGCCGATCTCGGCATGAGCCTTGATGCCGCGAACAATGTCGAGATTGGCCGTCGCCGCCTTCACCGTGGCGTCGATATCGACACCTTCAGGACTATAGAGTTGCGGATAGTAATGGCCCTCGAGCCCACCGACCAGGTAAGCCGACAGGAAGGCATAAACGCGCGATTTCGCAGGCTCGGCGACGAAGTGTCGGAAACCGGGCAGCGTCATGCAGGACGGGCCACCTTGATCGACCAAGGTCGTCACGCCGGACTGGACGCCCACCATGTCGGCATTCATGCCGAAGCGGCCGGTGACATACTGATAGACATGCGCGTGGGTATCGATGAGGCCCGGCAATACCAGCTTGCCGGTTACGTCGATCACCTCTCTGGCGCTGGTCGGCAAAATGTCGCTCTGCACCGCCGCGATCTTGCCATTGCGGATGGCGACATCCCTGATCCCGTCGATGCCGGAGGCCGGGCAGATCACGCGGCCGCCGCGCAGAAGCTGGTCGAAGGTGGCGCTGATCGACATGAACAATCTCTCCTGTCTTCGCCGGCGGCGTCACCCCGCCGTCGCCAGAATACGAAGCATACTTCGTATTTTACAAGAGCAAACTTCATGCCATGATCTTCCCGTGGCGAAGCCGATCGAATCGAGCTATTCGCGCTGACGTTCCGAGGCTGGGAGAGTGCGTTGCGGAAAGCAAAAAAGCGTCATGGCGAGACCAGACATCGCCCGTGGCCGCTGTCAGAACGACCGGGCTTTCTGATCCGGCGGCTGCATCAGATTCACGTCGCGCTGTTCCAGGAAGCGTGCGGAGAATTCGAGGTGACGCCGCTGCAATACAGCCTGCTTTCGGCGCTCGCGGTGCGGAAAACCGCCGATCAGACCACGTTGGCGGCCGATATCGCGTTGGACAGGACGACGACGACCGGCGCGCTCAAGCGGCTGGCCGCTCACAATTATGTCGAGAGAGCCGTAAATGATGAGGACCGCCGCGCGCGGCTCTGTAAATTGACGCCGGCGGGAGCGGCGCTTCTGGCAAAAATCGAGGCATCAGCGCGGGCCGCGCACCGCGCCACGCTCGATAATTTAAGTGAACGGGAGCAGGCCGTATTCGTCGAAATGATGCAGCGCATCGTCGCAGCGCACTCCAATCGCGACAGCGGTACTGCCCTATTCGATTGAGCACCACGGTGTCATCTGCCGCCTTTTTAATTCGTACTGCATAATTTGTAGTCATTCGACCGCGGTGCATTCCAATGGACGCAGAGGAACGCCGCCGCAACTGATCGAGCGGAAGCGGCTCCTTGCAGTGGGTCGTGGCCGTCAATGGTGTCAGGTCGCGAACGCAGCTAGCCCGGGCTCGATATGCGGCACGGCATCGACCAGTTCGCGTGTGTAAGCGGTTTTCGGATTGTCAAACATGGCCCGGCTTTCGCCCTGTTCGACGATGCGGCCGTTCTGCAGAACGATGGTTCGATCGCACATCATGCGAACGACGTTGAGGTCGTGGCTGACAAAAAGGAAGGCCAAATCATCCTCGCGCCGCAACCGGTCAAGCAGTTGAAGCACCACCGCCTGCACCGAGACATCCAGCGCCGCCGTCGGCTCGTCCAGCACCAAGAGGCGCGGCCGGCAGGCGATGGCGCGGGCAATGCCGACACGGGCCTTTTGACCGCCTGAGAGTTGATGCGGAAAGCGCGTCAGCAATTCGATCCCCAATCCCACGCGCTGCGCACACTCTTCCACTCGCTGCCGTAGCGCGTCGCCCGGGCGCATGCCGCCAAGCCGCAGCAGCGGATGGGCGATGCAATCAAAGGCGGTGAAACGCGGATTGAGGCTGTCGTTCGGATCCTGAAAGACGATCTGGATATCCTTGCGAAACGGCGACCGGTGAAAATCGCGGGCCGGGATATGGCCGATCGACTGTCCCTCGAACGCGATCTCCCCCTCGCTCGGATCGATCAGCCGGCAGATGATGCGCGACGTCGTGCTCTTGCCGGAACCGGATTCGCCAACCAGACCGACGCTCTCGCCGGCGGTGATCGTCATTGAAAAATCTGCTACCGCCGCGGCACCCTGATCGAACCGCTTAACGAGTTTCTGCACCTCCAGCAGCGGCGGGGTACCCGGCGCCGGCTCCGGCCGGGATGCGACGTGCGTCGCAATTTGCCGCCCCCGCTCCTCTTCCGGCACCAAATCCGCGATCCGCGAACTCGCCGTGGGCGAAGCCGCCACCAGACGTTTGGTGTAAGGGTGTTGTGGCGCGTGGAAGAGAGTCTTCGGCTCGGCCTCCTCGACCAGCCGGCCCTGCTCCATCACCACGACGCGGCGACAGTAGCGGGCGGCGAGACCGAGGTCATGGGTGATCAGGATGGTCGCCATGCCGCGCTCGGCCGCAATGCCGATCAGAAGGTCCATCACGACCTTCTGCGTCGTGACGTCGAGGCCGGTGGTCGGCTCGTCGGCGATCAGGAGCGCCGGGTTGCAGGAAATCGCCATGGCGATCATCACACGCTGGCACATGCCGCCGGAGAGCTCGTGCGGGTAAGCAGCCATCCGCTTTTCGGGATCGCGAATTTGCACGGCGCGCAGCAGCTCCAGCGCCTGCGCGCGCGCCTGATCGCGGGGCATTCGCTTGTGGGCCGTGATCGCATCGGCGATCTGGTCGCCGACGGCACGGATCGGATTGAGTGCTGCACGCGGGTTCTGGAAGATCATCGCCATCGCCGCGCCGTGCAGATGGCGGAAATCACCCGCCGATATTCGCGTGATGTCCTGCCCACGAAACCGGATATGGCCTGCCGTGACCCGCCCGGCCGCATCGAGCAGCCGCGTGATCGCAAAGCCGGTGACGGACTTGCCCGAGCCGCTCTCGCCGACAAGGCCGAGCATCTCGCCCTCGCCAAGCGACAGCGTGACACCGCGCACCGCCTCGACAAGGCCACGCCGCGTCGAGAAGGTCACGTGCAGGTCGCTCAGTGCGAGCAGCGACTGGGTCATGTTCGCATGCGGGGGTCAAGAATATCGCGCACCCCGTCGCCGAGCAGGTTGAAGCACAGCACCGTCAGCATCAGCGCCAGGCCTGGAAAGGCGACCAGCCACCATTTGCCGGTGGAAATGAAGCGCGCGCCCTCCGCAACCATGATGCCCCATTCCGGCGTTGGCGGTTTGACGCCGAGGCCGATGAAGGAGAGTCCAGCCGCATTGAGGATCGCCCAGCCGAGATTGAGCGATATCTGCACGGCCATGGCCGGCAGCACGTTCGGGAGCAGGAAGCGCAGCACGACCGAGAGGTGGCTGTCGCCGCAGGCGCGCGCCGCTTCAACCCAGCCGACATTGCGGCGGACATTCACCTCCGCCCGCGCAAACCGGATGTAGAACGGCAGATTGATGATGGCCGTCGCGATAACGATGTTCTCGACCCGGTTGCCGAGTGCCGCGACCATCGCCATTGCCAGCACGAAAAGCGGAAAGGCCATCACGACATCGACGAAGCGGCCGACGCCGCGATCGAGCCGGCCGCCGACATAGCCGCAGATCGCGCCGATAACGGCTCCGATGGCAAAGGAGATTCCGACCGCCGAAACGGCAATGGCGAGATCGAGCCGTGCTGCAACGATAAGGCGGCTGAACACGTCGCGGCCGAGCTGATCGGTACCGGCGATGTGCGCCGCGCTCGGTGGCATCAGGGCTTGCGACACGTTCGAGACGATCGGATCGTACGGCACGATCCACGGCCCGAAAATCGCGATGAGTGCAAGCAGGAAAACGCCGGCAGCGGCAACGGCGGTGAGCGGGTTGCCGCGCAGGATCCAGCCGGCATGGCGAAGCGTCGCTGAGGTCATCCGATTGTCACCCGTGGATCGGCGATGCCATAAAGGATATCCACCAGCAGATTGACGATCACAAACACGGTGGCCATCAGCAGCACAAAACCCTGCACCGGCGCATAATCGGAAGACAGCAGCGCATCGAGCGCGTAGGAGGCGACGCCCGGCCAGGAGAACACCTTCTCGACCAGAACATTGGCGCCGAGCATGGTCGAGAACACGATGCCTGCGATGGTAATGACCGGCAGTATGGCGTTTCGGAGTGCATAGGTGACGACGACCCGCCACCAGGGAAGGCCTACGGAACGCGCGGTGCGTACGAAATCGCTGCCCAACGAGACCAGCATCGAGGCCCGCGTGATGCGCGCTAGCGGCGCCACCACGAACAGCGCCATGCTCAGCGCCGGCAAGATCAATTGCCTGAAGGCGGCCCACCATCCATCGAAATCGCCTGCGAGCAGGAAGTCGATCAGCAGGAAGCCGGTCCGCCGGGGCGGCAGCGACGCAAAGATATCAACCCGGCCGGTCGGGTCGGGCGCGAGCCCGAGCAGGTAGTAGAACACATAGATCAGCAGCAGGCCCGAAACGAACGTCGGTACGCAGACGCCAAGCGCGCAGAAAAACCGCACGCCGTGGTCGATGAGGGAGCCCGGTCTCAGCGCCGCTAGCACACCGAGCGGCACCGCCGTCACCAGTGCGATCAACAGCGCCGTGAAGGTAAGCTCCAGCGAAGCCGGCAGCCGCTCGCGGAGGTCCTTCGTGACCAGCTGCCCGGTCATCATCGATCTGCCGAGATTGCCGCTGCCGACATCATAGAGATACAGCATCAGTTGTTCCGGCACCGGCTTGTTGAGGCCCATCTGCTTGCGGATGACCTCGATCTCCTCTTTGCCAGCATTCGGCCCCGAAGCGAAGAACACCGCGGGATCCCCCGGCAGCACCCGCATCAAGAGGAAGGTGAAGACGAGCACGCCAAAGAGCGCCGGCAGCGAGGACAGGAAGCGCCTGCCCGCCCGTACCACCGTTGCTCCAAGGGCCTGCATCTGACTGACCTGTTACTTGCGATTGAGATCGCGATAGTCCACCTGGCGGTGGAACTGGTAGGTGTAACCCTCGACCGAGGACGCCATCACGGCGTCCTGGCTGGGCTGCCAGAGCGGTATCTGCGGTATCTCGCTGAAATGGATGGCGTTGAGCTTGATGCCGTCTTCCTCATACTTGGCCGCATCGGGTTCGAAACGAGCTTTCTGCGCGATCTCCACCAGTTCCGGATTGTTGATCGACGAGTAATTCCAGCGCTGATTGCCGGTGTAGAAGTTGCGGTAGAAATAGTCGGTCGACGGCAGCCAAGCGACGATACCCTCGGTGAAGAAGGGAAGCTTTTTCTCATTGATCTGCGTCGACATCTGGGCATCCGGCAGCTTCTGGATATCGACCTTGATCCCGATCTTGGCCAGCGATTCCTTCACCAGCGCCGCCATCGGTTCGGCGGTCGACGCCTGGCCGACATTGAAGCTGAACGTGGTCGAGAAGCCGTCAGGCATGCCTGCCGCCTTCAGATATTCCTTGGCCTTGTCGAGGTCGAGCTTCACCGGCTGCGGGATCGGATAGGCGCCGCTCGATGGCTTGCCATCCGCCCATGTCGCGCCGAACAGCGGCGAGCCGCGGCCGAACAGTGCCGCCTTGAACATGTCGTCATAGGGCAACGCAAAGGCGATGGCGCGGCGCACATTGACGTTATCGAATGGCGGGATCTGGTTGTTCATCGAGACGAAGGTGACGGCGTTGTACTGGGGCGTCGAGATCACCTTCAGCTTGGCCTTTGCCTCGAGCGACTGGACGTCACTCGCCTGCAGATCGATGACGAGATCGGCGTCACCGCGCTCGACCAGATTGGCGCGCGTCGCCGGCTCCGGCACCGACTGCACGATGACGCGCTTGAAGAACGCCGACTTGTCGGCGGTGCCGCGATTCCATTCCGCGTTACGCGCCATGATCACCTGCTCGCCGGGCTTGAAGATCTCGATCTTGTAGGCGCCGCTACCGGCCGTGTTCTCCTTCAACCATGCCAGTGCCCAGGGATCGTCTGGCGTCGCATGCGCCTTCGCAACCTTGGAGTTGAAGATGATCGGATAGACGGTCGCGAGATTGGGAAGCGCCAATTTATCCGGTTTCGGCAACGTCACCTCGATGGTCAAGGGATCGATCACCTTGAACTGGTCAGCCGATGTCATCGATCCCGTAAGGAGCTGTGCCTTGCCGAGAACCGGCGCCGTGACAACCCGGTCAAGCGACCATTTGACGTCTTCCGCCGTTACCGGCGTGCCGTCCTGAAACTTGGCGTCCTTGCGCAGGCGGAATGTCATCTTCAGCCCGTCCGGGCTGACTTCGTACGTTTCCGCCAGCTCCCCCGTGATCTTGCTGAGGTCAAACACCCATTTGCCGTTGAGCTGCTTGCGGCCGAAGGAAACCAGCCGGTCGTAGGTACTCAGACTCACCGCAAAAGCTTCGCGGGTCGACCCTGGAATATTCGGGTCGAGCGTATTGACGGAAGCGCCGGTCACGTAGCGCAATGTTTCGGCGCGCGTTTGCGCCTGCACCGATCCAGCAGCCAACGAAACCGCAATAAAGGCAGCCACCGGAAGCAGACGCCTGGATCCTGTAACGCTCATCGGACTTATTCCCTGTTTTGCCAAGTTTTCTGAATGAGAACATCAACTTAAAAGCAAGGGATATGCCAACCAGACCCGCCGGAAGCACAAGCATAGTAGGTATGAGCCAAGCTCCCTAACGTCATCGAAATCGTTTCACCGTTTCTCGCCGGCGGCCGGCACTTGCCGCTCGACGACCGCCTGAGGCACGTCATACGCCTTGAACGAAGCCCAGTGCCGTTCGATGTCCGCGCGAAACAGGCCGCGTGTCAACCCATGCACGAGTTTCGGCACCGCCGTGGTCATCGCATTGATCGATGAGCCCGACGCGCCGAAGCTCATGGTGGAGGCGATCGCGAAGACATGGACATCCGCAATCCAGGGCGTTTCGCCTGCGATGCGCTCCATCAGCGCATAGTCGTCAGCGAGATAGGGAAAGCGCCCAAGCCGCGGGCTGCGCTCGTCCGGCGGCGGCTGGTAGCGGTCGGCCCAGGTTGCGATGTTGGCGGCGCAGTTTCGCAGCTCGGGCCGGCCTGCAAAATTCATGTCGATGCCGGTGCCGCAAATCACGAAGTCGGTTGCGAACCCGCCCCGCGGCGTCTGCAGTTCGACACCGCGAGCCGTTTCCCTGGCGGCTTCGATCGGTGCGCTCTCTTGCAGATAAAAATTGGCATGGCGGGCGCAGCGATCGTAGGTCGCTTGCGGAAAGCCTTCCCGCATCTCCAGAACGGCGCGCATGAAGCGCCAGCGCCAGGCATCATCCAGATCGCAAAAATGCCGAAGGAAGCCGCGGAAGGTAAGCCAACGATAGGGCTGGATCACCTGGATCTCCGCCCTGCGGCAAAACAGATGCACCTCGGCCGCGCCAGCCTCCAGCGCGGTCGCGGCATTGTCGAAAGCCGAGGCCCCGGCGCCGATCACCGCAACCCGTTTGCCACGCAGACGCGCGAAGTCGATCGGCTGCGCCGCATACACGCAAAGCGACGGCGGCAGATGGCGCAGCGGCTCCGGAACGGTCCAGTCGCCCATGCCTTCCTGCCCCGTCGCCAGCACGATCTTGCGCGCAAAGACAATGTCGACACCATCAGTGGTCTGCACCTTGGCCGCGAGCAATCCACCTGCTGTAGGCGAAATCTCGATGACCTCGCAACCATTGCGCACCGGCAGGTCCAGGACGCTCCTGAACCAGAGCAGGTATTCCGCCCAATGCTCGCGCGAAATCAGGTCGAGATTCCGCCAATCCTGCTCACCGAAGCGCGCCTCGTGCCAGGACTGGTAGGTCAGGCTGGGAATATCAAGATCAGGCCCGGTGAAATGCTTCGGACTGCGCAGCGTATGCATGCGGGCATAGGTGAGCCACGGCCCTTCCCATCCCTCCTCGGATTTGTCGAGCACAAGGATGTTGCTCACTTGCGAACGCATCAGCCCAAACGCTGTCGCGAGACCCGATTGGCCCGCGCCTACCACGAGCACATCCAGTGCCGGTCTGTCGTCCGGCGCGAGTCTGGGCGTAAGCCACGCGGCATCCGGATGCGCGGTCTTGGCAAGATCGGCGCGAACCCGGGCTTCGAGAGCGATAAGGGCGCTACTCATGCTACGAGCCAACCGCCATCGACCACCATCACGGTGCCGGTCGTAAAGGAAGACGCATCGCTGGCAAGATGGAGCGCGGCCTCGGCCACCTCCTCTGCCTTGCCAAACCGCTTCATGGCGTGACGGTTGCGCGATGCTTCTTGCACCGGCTCGGGGTCGGCGTGACGGGCAAAACTGCGCCGCAGCATCGGTGTGTCGATGGCGCCCGGCGCAATCGCATTGACGCGGATGCCGTCGGCTGCGAAGTCGAGCGCCATCGTCCGGGTCAGGCTGATGATCGCCCCCTTCGCGGCGATATAGGCGCTGTTGCCCTTGCCGCCGGCGATTGCGAGTTGCGATGCCAGCGTGATGATCGAGCCGCCGCCTTGCCGCTGCATCTCGGGCACCACCGCGCGTGACCAAAGCCAGGTACCACCGACATTGGTACGGAACACCGCATCCCAATCGTCGGGATCGGTGGTCAGCACCGTGCCGCCGCAGGAAAAGCCGGCAGCGGCCATCAGCACATCCAGCCGCCCGCGCCGCGCCAAGACATCGCCCACGGTATCTTTCGCGAAATCGACCTCGCTGACATCGCCGACATGGACCGATGCTTCGCCTTTGGCGCCCTCGATCGCCGCCAGCGTCTCCTGCAAGCCCGCGCGGTCGCGATCGACCAGCGCAACAAAGGCACCTTCCTTAGCGAAAAGCACCGCGCTGGCCCGGCCGATGCCGGAGCCGGAGCCGGTCACGATCGCGGTCCGCCCTGCCAGTCTCATGTCAGGCTCCCCCTCGATGCCCGGTCCACCAACGGCTCAGATCGGCAGCCGAATCCGCGCAGCCGAACCGCGCGCGCCAGCCGAACTCCTTTGCCATGCGCGCGACCGACAGCGGTGCCCGGTCGGCCGGACTATGCAGGTCGACCGTTGCCACTTCACTGGTATCCGTCAGCCGGCAGATGAAGCCGGGATGCAAGGCGGCCAGTTCCTGGCCCCATTGCAGCGCCGACCATTCCACGCCGGTTGAAATGTTATAGAGCTGATGCTCCGGCTTCGCGGCCTCGATCAGCAATGTCACGGCCTCCGCAATATCCACGGCATAGATCCAGTCCCTGACGCCCGGACGCGGCAGAACCGCCTCGCGCCCGTCTTGCATCGCGGCCAGAATCTGGGCCTGCGGGCTTGGCGTGTCGCGCACGTCGTTGCTCCGCTCCCAGGGCCCGAACACCGCGCTCAACCGCATGCTGATGATCTCGCATTGCCAGAGACTGGCCAGACGCGCGGCAACTTTCTCGGAAGCGAATTTGGTGATGGCATAGAGCGAGGCCGGATCGCAGAGAGTCTCTTCATCGAGCAGCACGTCCCGGAATGCGCTCGCGCCGTAGGCCGCCGCGGACGACAGATTGATGATGCGTTTAACGCCGCTGCTTCGCGCCGCAATCAGGATCGGCGTCTGAGCCAACAGGTTTGCCCGTAAGATGGTCTCGGGATCACTCGCCTCACGCGCCGGTCCGGCGGTGATCGCTGCGCCCAGAATGATGGCGTCATAACCCGACGCGATCACCGCTTCCACGGCCTGACTATCCGTGACATCGCTCTGGATCGCCGTCAGCCGATCGCCGTGAAGGGCAAACTCCTTCCTTGCCTCAGGCGGCAAGCCCGCGCGGTCGAACAACGTCACCGCATGATCGCGCGCCAGCAGTGCCGCGGCGATATTGAGCCCGACGAAACCGGCGCCGCCGAAGACAAGGACTCTCATCGCTCAATCCGACATTGCGGCGGACGGATCACAGCAGGGTCGCGCCAAAATTCTGTTCGGGATCCATGTCCGGCATCAGGCGCCCGGTCGGTTTCGCTGCCTCGCCGCCCGTACGCGGAAGGAAGCGCCCGGAGCCCGCTCCGACCGAGCGTTTGCCGTCCGCCACGATGACGCGCCCGCGCGACAGCACGGTCACTGGCCAGCCGCGCAGCTTGCGGCCGGCGAAGGGCGTGTAGCCCGCCAGATCATGCATCATCGCATCGCTCAGTGTGACCTCTCGCGCCGGATCCCAGATCGCGATGTCAGCATCGGCGCCGACCGCGATTGAGCCCTTGCGCGGATGCAAATTGTAGATCTTTGCCGGTGCGGTCGCGGTCAGTTCGACGAATTTTTCGAGGCCCAATCGGCCCTTTGAAGCCATGGCATCGAACAGCAGTGGCAAGCGGACTTCGAGGCCGGGCAGACCGTTTGCCACCTGCTTGAAATTGGGATTGGGGCCGGCGCGCAGTTTTCCGGTCTCATCGAACCGGTACGGCGCGTGATCGGACGAAACGGTCTGGAGATCGCCGAGGGCAAGCGCCTGCCACAACGCTTCCTGGTCAGCGGCGCGACGCGACGGCGGGCTGCACATCCATTTGGCGCCTTCCACGCCGGGCTTGTCGAGATCGTCGGCGGTGAGAAAGAGATATTGCGGGCAGGTCTCGGCGAACACCTTCAGCCCCTGCCCGCGCGCATCGCGGATCACCTTGGCACCTTCGGCCGTCGACACGTGAAAGATCATGATCGGCTGGTCGATCAACGCGGCCATGCCGATCAGCCGGTTGAAGGCCTCCGCTTCCGAGACGCGGGCGTGGCTGATGGCATGATATTTTGGATCGGTATAGCCGCGCGCCAGCAGCCGCTTCACCATCCAGGAGATGATGCCGTGGTTCTCGGCATGGGCACAGAGCATCGCGCCACCGTCGCGCGCCGCAAGCAGAATGTCGAGCAGCGGTTCGTCGTCGATTTTCAGGCGATCATAGGTCATGAAGATCTTGATCGAACCATGGCCCTGCTTGATCAGCGTGGGCAGATCCGCTTCCAGCGTTTCCCTGGTCGGATCGGCGATGATCATGTGAAATGCATAATCAATGACCGCGCCCTTTCTTGCCAGCGCGTGATATTCCTCCAGCACTTGCGGCAGCTTCATGCCAACGTGCTGGGCCGCGAACGGGATCACGGTGGTGGTGCCGCCGAAGGCCGCCGAAACAGTCGCACTCTCGAACGTGTCGGCGTTCACAATGCCAGCGGCCGAGAGTTGCTCGATATGGGCGTGGCTGTCGACACCGCCGGGGAGAACCAGCTTGCCCCGCGCGTCGATCTCCCGCCGCGCGCCCGGTAGCCCGCGGCCGACGGCTGCGATCGTCTCACCGGAAATGGCGACGTCGGCCTCGAACACGTCGCTTACGGTCGCGACGCGTCCGCCGCGAATGAGAAGGTCGTAGGCGGGCTCGGTCATGACAAACTCCCCGAATATTGTGTCCTGAATCCTAGGTCTTGCATTTCCCGAATAAAAGCACAGATCGTACCGTTACCCTCCCTTGCGCTTTCACAGCAGACAGTGGACCATGCATCACTGGATGGCATGGTCATTGCTTCCATTGTCGTCTTGTTGCGCGTCGATCTCGCAGGATCAACCGACGCATCCCGCAGGAAAACACCATGTCCCGGTCACGCATTCTCGTCATCAATCCCAATTCCAACCAGCTCGTGACACAAGGGCTGGAGCAAGCCTTGAAGCCGCTCGACTTTGAAGGCGGACCGGAGATCGTCTGCGAAACGCTGACCGAGGGTCCTTACGGGATCGAGAGCCAGGCCGACGTCGATGGCGTGGCGATGCCGCTGCGCCGCCTCGTCGAAGGCGACAACCATTCGGCTGCCTTCGTCATTGCCTGCTATAGCGATCCGGGTCTGCATGTCTGCCGCGAAGCAACCGACCGGCCCGTGTTCGGCATCGCCGAATGCGGCGTGCTGACGGCGCTGGCGCGCGCCGAAACCTTCGGCGTTATTGCGATCGCACAGCGCTCGATCCGCCGCCATGTCCGCTACCTCAGGCAGATGGGCCTGATGGATCGCCTGACCAGGGAACGGCCGCTCAACATGAGCGTGGCTGAGACCGCGTCGGGCGAAGGGACGCTCGCGAAGATGATCGAGGTCGGGCGCGCGCTCAAGGACGAAGACGGATCCGGCGCCATCGTGATGGGTTGTGCCGGCATGGCGCGGCACCGCCGGCCGCTGGAGCAGGCGCTCGGGATTCCCGTGATCGACCCGACCCAGGCGGCCGTGACCATGGCGCTGGGCACGGTACAGTTCTCGCATCACTGACTTTGGTCGGACGTTTCGGCCGCTCCGTTGCGCGCGAGCCACTGCGCGTGGCTTTCGCGCGCCAGTGCGAAGGTGTCGCGCTGGGCAGCGTAGAGATTGCCGAACAAGCGCCCGATCGGCCGGTAAACGTCGAAATCGACATACATCTTTTCCCGGTCGATCAGGCCCTCGCGCGCGTGCAGGCGCAGCACCTCCCCAACAAGGAGTTCGCGGCCGGGCCCGAAGGCGAGCGCGACATGCTGTCGGCATTCGAGTGCGAAAGGCGCCACGGCTAATCTCGGCACATCGATATCGATCGACGGCAATGTCTTCAGCCCCGTCGCCTCCACTTCGCTGTCACCGGAGGGAAAGTCGACCGCGCAGTCGTTCATGGCGGCCGCCAGCGCCTCGTCTACCAGATGCACGACGAACTGCCCACTGCGGTGGATGTTGCGCGTGGTGTCCTTGGGACTGAGATCGGCCTTGTGCTGCAGGCCGAGCACAAGAAGGGGCGGATCTTCGGAGAAGACGTTGAAGAAGCTGAACGGCGCCGCGTTGACGCTACCATTCTCGTCGAGCGTCGTGACCAGCGCGATCGGCCGCGGCACGACGGCCCCACACAGCAGCTTGTACCGGTCGTGCGGGTCAAGTTCGCGGAAGGAGATACCCGACATCTAGTTTTCCGGAGGCGGCACCGCGCCGGCGCGGCTGGTGATCAGGCCGTAATGTTCAATGCGGCGGTGGCGCGCGAAATTGAAGATCGTGTTCTTGCCGAAGATGGTGGCGTCGAGATCGCAGGGGTGAATCAGCAGCTCATCCTCCTCGGTCTTGGCCTCGACGACGATCTCGCCGTCCGGATCGACAATCAGGCTGCCGCCGATCAAGGGATGGCCGTCTTCGATGCCGGCCTTTGCAACGCATACGACCCAGGTCGAGTTCTGGTAGGCACCGGCCTGCGCGGAGAGCCGGTTGTGGAACAGCCGCTTTTCGGGCCCCTCCTCGGGCTTCTCGGCATTGAACGAGGGCGTGTTGTAGCCGATCAGCACCATCTCGACACCTTGCAGGCCCATCACGCGATAGGTCTCCGGCCAGCGCCGGTCGTTGCAGACAGCCATGCCGAAGATGCCGCCGAGTGCGCGCCAGACGTTGAACCCGAGATCGCCCGGCTCGAAGTAGCGTTTCTCCAGATGCTGGAACGCGCGTTTCGTGTCGAACTCCGAATGACCGGGCAGATGAACCTTGCGGTACTTGCCGACAATTTTTGCGGATTTGTCGGTGAGGATGCAGGTGTTGAAGTGATGCCCATCCGGCGTCAGTTCGGCATAGCCAAAATTCATTGCGATCTTGTGGTGGGCGGCCCGCTCGAACAAAGGTCTTGTCGCCGGATTCGGCATCTCGCGTTCGAACCAGGTGTCAACCTCGGCCTGATCCTCCATGTACCAGCGCGGAAAGAACGTGGTGAGCGCAAGTTCCGGATAGACGATCAGGTCGGCGCCCTTCGCCTTGGCTTCATCCATCAGCGCGATCATGCGCTTGACGACGGCATCACGGCTTTCGGCTTTCTGGATCGGGCCCAGCTGGGCAGCGGCAACATTGATGACGCGCATGGCTAACTTTCTGGATGCTTCGATCTAAGGCGGCGCTTGCATGAAGGTGACGTAGTCTGCGGAGATCGGATCTCTATCCGGCTCAATCGAAGCCAGCAGTTAAAGTTTTGGTTCACTCGAAGTCAATTCCAGAGACAGTCCGCGACACGCACATCAGTTCTGCGCCGGCAGCGCGTCGAGATGACACGCCACCCATTGACCGCCTTCCACCAACCGAAGCTCCGGCTCTTCCGTCCGGCAGCGATCGAACACGTATGGACATCTGGTGTGGAAGCGGCAACCGCTGGGCGGATTGATCGGGCTCGGCACGTCGCCCTTCAAAATGATCGGGTTTCGAACGGCTCCGGGCTCCGGCACCGGCACGGCCGACAGCAGCGCCTTGGTGTAAGGATGCCTCGGCGCGGTGAAGATTTGTTGTCTGGGCGCCATCTCGACGATCTTGCCGAGATACATGACGGCAACACGGTGCGTCATATGCTCGACGATCGCCAGATCGTGGCTGATGAAGAGCAGCGCGAGGCCGAACTCGCGCTGCAGATCCTGCAACAGGTTGACGATCTGCGCCTTGACGGAGACGTCGAGTGCCGAGACCGCCTCGTCGCAGACGATCAGTTCGGGTTCCGCGGCAAGCGCCCGGGCGATGCCGATACGCTGGCGCTGGCCACCCGAGAATTCGTGCGGTCGGCGGCCCAGCGCGTCGCGCGGCAGGCGCACGGTGTCCATCAGCGCCGCAACCTTCGCATCGAGTTCGGCGGAAGATTTGGCGAGGCCGAAATTGCGGATCGGCTCCGCCAGGATGTCGCGTACGCGCATGCGCGGATTGAGGCTAGAGAACGGATCCTGGAACACCACCTGCACGCGGCGGCGCATGCTGCGCAGCCCGCCGGGTGAAAGACCGTCAATGCGCTGGCCATCCAACACCACCTGGCCGGCGGTGATGTCGAACAGCCGCAAGATGGCCCGGCCAACCGTCGACTTGCCGCAGCCGGACTCGCCGACAAGGGCCAGCGTCTCGCCACGCTCGACCTCAAAGGACACGCCGTCCACGGCATAGACCCAGTTGGACTTGCGGCTGAACAAGCCGCCGCGGACCGGAAAATGCTTCTTTAGATCGTTGACCTGGAGCAGCGGGACGCTCATGCCGCGACCGCCTCCTTGCGCGCGTAGTGGCAGGCGGCGATGTGGCGAGGTCCCTTCTCTTCGAGACCGGGGGCAACCTGCCGGCAGAGATCAGTCGCCAGCGCACAGCGCCCGGCAAAGACACAGCCCTCGATCCGTCCCTTGAGGCTGGGCACCTGGCCGGGAATCTCGGCGAGCCGCCGCGCTGCGCCTGATAGCGAGGAGCCAAGCTTCGGCACCGCGCCGAGCAGGCCCTGCGTATAGGGATGACGAGGCGAGCGGAACAAATCGGCCACCGGGGCTTCTTCAACCTTGCGGCCGGCATACATGACCATGACGCGCTCGGCGATTTCAGCAACCACGCCGAGATCATGGGTGATCAGAACGATCGCCGCGCCGACGCGGCGCTTGAGATCCAGCATCAATTGCAGGATCTGCGCCTGGATCGTGACATCAAGCGCCGTGGTCGGCTCGTCGGCGATCAGGAGTTTTGGATTGCAGGCGAGCGCCATGGCGATCATCACGCGCTGGCGCATGCCGCCGGAAAGCTGATGCGGATACTCGCGCACGCGCCGTGCAGGCTCCGGGATGCCGACCAATGTCAGCATTTCGATCGCGCGCGCCTCGGCAGCCTGCTTGTCGAGCCCCTGATGCATCCGCAGCGTCTCGCCGATCTGACGGCCGACGGTCAGCACCGGATTGAGGCTCGTCATTGGCTCCTGGAAGATCATCGATATCTCGTTGCCGCGGATCGCGCGCATCTCTCGTTCCGAGAGCTGCAGCAGATCCTTGCCCTGGAACCGGATAGAACCCGCGATCTTGCCTGGGGGCTCCGCGATGAGCCGCATCAGCGACATCGAGGTGACCGACTTGCCGCAGCCGGATTCGCCGACAATGGCAAGCGTCTCGCCTTCATTGACATGAAAGGAGACGCCGTCGACCGCCCGATTGATACCCTCGGGCGTTCGAAAATGGGTCTGCAGATTCTGGACTTCGAGCAACGCCATCAGATCAGAACCTCATCGGAAAAGCCGGAGCGGATCATGCGCTAGAGGCTCTTGGCCATTCGCGGATCGAGCGCATCACGCAGGCCGTCACCGAGCAGATTGACGGCAAGCACGGTGACGGACAGAAACGCGGCGGGAAAGAATACGATGTAGGGCTTGACCTGCCACAGCGCCCTGCCTTCGGCCATGATGTTGCCCCAGGATGGAATGGTGGGTGGCGTGCCGGCGCCGATGAAAGAGAGGATCGACTCCACGATCATGGCGCTGGCGCAGATATAGGTTGCCTGGACCAGCATCGGCGCCAGCGTGTTGGGCAGGATGTGGCGCAGGATGATCATCGGCGTTCTCGTGCCGGAGGCTGTGGCGGCGTCCACGTAGGGCTGTTCACGTAGCGACAGCACGACACTGCGCACCAGCCGCGAGACGCGCGGGACTTCGGCAATCGTGATGGCCAGGATGACGTTGCCGACGCTCGCGCGCGTCAGCGCCATCAGTGCGACAGCAAGCAGGATCGGCGGGATCGACATCAGCCCGTCCATGAACCGCATCAGGATGCTGTCCGCCCAACGCACGAAACCCGAGACCAGGCCGATGGCGAGACCAGCGAGCGAAGACAGCACGGCCACCGACAAGCCCACGGTGAGCGAGACCCGTGCCCCGTAGAGCACGCGTGAATAGATGTCGCGGCCCAGCAAATCGGTGCCGAACCAATAATCCGCGGAAGGCAAGCGTGTACGTTTGGCGGGCGCGAGCGCGGTGGGATCGACGGTCCCGAGCCAGGGCGCAAAGATCCCGATCAGCACTAGGCAGAGCAGCAAGGCGCCGCCGATCGCAACCGTCGGATGACTACGCAGGAAGCCGAACACACCGCGCCGGATTGCCACCGGCACCAGCAGATCCGGCAGTTGCGGCGCAATGACGAGGCCGGGCGGAAACGGGGCCGTACTTGTGGTGGAGATGCTCAATAGCGGATCCTCGGATCGACCAGGGTGTAGGTGACGTCGACCATCAGGTTGACGAGCACATAGAGGAAGCTGAACAGCAGCACGATGCCCTGGATGACCGGGTAATCGCGGCGCAGGATCGCGTCGATCGTCAACCGGCCGAGGCCCGGAATGGCGAACACGCTTTCGGTCACCACCGCGCCGCCTATCAACAAGGCGATGCCGATACCGATCACCGTCACGATCGGAACGGCTGCGTTTTTCAGCGCGTGAACGAACAGGATGCTGCGCTGGCCAAGGCCTTTGGCGCGGGCGGTGCGGACATAATCCTGTTGCAGCACCTCGAGCATGGAAGCGCGGGTGATGCGCGCGATCAGCGCGATATAGACGGAGCCGAGGGCAAGTGCCGGCAGAATTAGGTTCTTCAGCCAGGGCCAGACGCCCGCGGTCAACGGCGTGTAGCCCTGCACGGGAAGCCATTCGAACTGCAGCGCGAACACATAGGCAAGGACGTATCCGACAACAAAGACGGGGAGCGAGAAGGCGAACACGGCGAACGCCATGATGGTGCGGTCCACCCAGCTTCCCGCCTTCCACGCCGCCGCCACGCCGAGCGGCACCGCGACAAGGATGGTCAGGACGAGCGTAATCGCCATCAGCGAGAACGTCGGCTCGATGCGCTGCGCGATCATCGCGGCGACCGGCAGGTTGGTGAAGATCGAGGTGCCGAGATCGCCATGCAGGATATGCCAGAGCCAAGTCCCGAACTGGACCAGAAACGGCCGGTCGAGGCCAAGGCTCTGGCGTATGCGCTCAACGTCGGCGGGGCTCGCCTGGTCGCCTGCGATCACCGCAGCCGGATCGCCCGGCGCGATGTAGAGCAGGCTGAAGACGAACAGCGCGACGATCCCCATCACGGGCAAGGTCGAGAGGACGCGCCGGAGGATATACGAGACCATGTGGGTTTACTGCGTCGTCATGCGGTCTTCGACACGCCCCAGAAGAAGGGCAGCGGTCCCTTGGCGATACCGGAGACGTTCTTGCGCCACGCCGTATAGCTCAGGAAGAAGCCGGTCGGTGCATAGATCACGTCCTCGATCGCCGCCTTGTTGAGGCGCTTCACCGCAGCCTTCTCCTCGTCGAGATTCTTGGCGTCGAACCATGCCAAAACCTCCTTTTCGACGGCCTCGCTCGTGGGCCAGCCAAACCACGCCTTGTCGCCAGTGCCGCGAATGGCGTTGTAGGCGGCGGGATTGATGCAGTCCGCGCCGGCGTGCCAGGTGTGAAACATGCCCCAGCCGCCCTGGCCCGGCGGCGTCTTCTGGGCGCGGCGGGAACCGACCGTGCCCCAATCGGTCGCGACGAAGTCGACGTTCATGCCCATTTGCTTCAACAGATCCGCAGTGACATCGCCCTGCGCCTTGGTGATCGGTTGATCCTGCGCCACGACACACGTGACCGGCTGGCCTGAATAGCCGCTCTCGGCCAGCAACTTCTTTGCCATTGCGAGATCGCGCTTGCCTTTCAGGATCTCGCCGCCCTCTTCCGTGTAGAGCGGTGTATCCGGCGTGAAGAAGCCCGGCAGCGGCTTCCAGAGCGCGGTATCGTCGCCGACCAGCGCGCGCATGTAGTCTTCCTGGCTCAGCGCCGCGAGCACGGCACGTCGCACCTTCACATCGTTGAAGGGCGGATGCAGGTGGTTCATCCGGAATGAACCGATGTTGCCGAGGGGATCGGCGATGTCGACGTTGATGTTGCGGTTCTTCTTCAGCGACGGCACGAGATCGGTGATGGGGCTCTCCCACCAATCGACTTCGCCGTTCTGCAGTGCTGCCGCCGCCGTCGCAGGATCGGGGATCACCACCCATTCGATGCGGTCAACCAGCATCTGCTTGCCGCCGGCGAGCCAGGATGCCTTTTCCTGCCGCGGCGTATAATCGGCAAACTTCTCGAACACCGCCTTGGCGCCGGGCACCCATTCGCCCTTTGCGAACTTCATCGGGCCCGAGCCGATATATTCGGGGATCTGCTTGAACGGGTCGGTCTGGGCGATGCGCTCCGGCATGATGAACGCGCAGGGCGTGCTGTTCTTGCCCAACGCCAGCAGCATTTTCGGATAAGGCGCCTTCAGCGACCATTTGAAGGTCCTGGCGTCGACGGCGGTCAACTCGTTCTGGACCGCCTTGATCATCAGGCCCATCGGATCGCGCGCTGACCAGCGCGTCAGGCTCGCCACCACGTCCTTGCTGAGCACTGGCTCGCCGTCGTGAAACTTCAGCCCCGGCCGAAGCCGAAAGGTCCAGACCAGGCCGTCATCAGACACCTCCTCGGACTCGACCATCTGGCGCTGGGGCTGCAGCGTGGCGTCGAGGCCGTAGAGAGTGTCCCACACCAGCGCAGCGGCGTTGCGCACGACATACTGGGTCCCCCAGATCGGATCGAAATTCGCGAGATTGGCCTGCGGCACAAAGCGCAATGTGCGCGCCGCAGCGCCTTGGGAAAGCGCCGGCATCGAAAGGCCGCCCGTCGCCGCGAGGCTGCCTACTCCGGCCAATCCCTTCAACACAGTCCTGCGATCCATGGAGCTCTCCCAGTCTCAGTGGTAAATGGCGATTCCGGCCAATTCATTGGCCGGAGGTTCGAGGCCGGCGCGAGGTGAAACGGGCCAGTCAAACCGATGCCAATCAGTCTCCTTTTGCTTGCAAGCGGTATGCCAGCACGGCTTGCCCACGCGCCGGCCGACTTCCGGCCGACCACACATGAAGTACTTTCGATCGATCACATTTTCGCGCGGTCGTATCCATTTGCGGCCCTGCCTAGCCTGCAAGCCGCTTGAATTTCGGCGATTGTTTCGGGTGCCACCAAGCGCCCCCAATGACGACGCCCTCAGACACGATCTTGCGGTCGCCGATCAGGTGCTCGCCGACGACGTCGACATAGTCGAACTGGCCTCGCTGGACCGAGATGACGGTGGCGTCTCCCGCGCTGCCCGGCTTGAGACTGCCGAGTTCGGGACGCCGTAGCGCCATCGCCGCATTCACCGTCGACCCCGCGACCACATCGGGGAGCGGCATGCCCATGCACAGAAACTTGGACATGGTCGTCACCTGATCAAATGCCGGCCCGTCGATGCACAGGGCGTGGACATCAGAGGAAATGGTGTCGG
The DNA here is from genome assembly GCF_009930815.1 of Bradyrhizobium sp. CCBAU 051011. NCBI lineage: Bacteria > Pseudomonadati > Pseudomonadota > Alphaproteobacteria > Hyphomicrobiales > Nitrobacteraceae > Bradyrhizobium > Bradyrhizobium sp. CCBAU 051011. The sequence continues at coordinate 7,665,131 of NZ_CP022222.1, forward strand.
GATAGAAGCCGTTGGCAAGCATTGCGCGGGCGGTCTTGAAGGCGAATGAGCCTTTGCCGTGGCCGATGTCGAAAAGAACCCCACGTTCGCGCGCCTCCAACACGACCCTCTTCACGGTGCCCTGGGAAGTGGCGGGCGTATTGGGAAACGGCCGGAACGCGTGCGTGAGTACGTCGCCCGGACGCAGGCGGGCGAGCACCTCCTCGTAGCTCGGCGGCGGATGGTCGATATGCGCCATCAGCGGCATGCCGACCTGCTCGGCGACCTCGAGCGCGATGTCGAGCGGCACGATCCCCGAGGTGCCCGAGGCGTGGAGCCCTACCCGCACCTTGATGCCGACGATGAGGTCGCGGTTGGCCTCCGCCACGCTGACAGCGTCGATCGGGTTCATCAGCCGCATCTCCTCGCTCTCGCCGACCATGACCCGGTGCGAGAAACCATAGATGCCGGCATGGGAGACGTGCAGATAGGCCAGAATGCGGACCTGGCTCGGCTCGATGACGTGCTTGCGGAAGCCCGCGAAATTGCCCGGGCCGGCGCTGCCGGTATCGACGGCCGTGGTCACGCCGGAGGTGCGGCAGAACTCCTCGGCGTCGATGCCGAGGGAGGTGCCGCCCCAATAGACGTGGGTGTGCAAATCGATCAAACCGGGGGTGACGACATAGTCAGACACGTCACGCACATCGGTTCCGGGATCGGCCTTGAGTTCGCTTCCGACCATCGCCACCTTGCCGCCCGCAAAGGCGATATCCGTCACGGCGTCGAGCTTCTGGGAGGGATCAATTACCCGGCCGCCGCGCAGGATCAAATCGAACGGCATTGCAATCTCCTGATATGGCGGTGAAGGAAACGACGGGAGCGCGTCCCGCCTATCCCTGTAAGTGCGCGTGCCGACGAGCCGTCAGCCATTGAACGCGGCCTGGGCTTCCGGCAAGTCCCAGATCTTACCGATCGCCGCAGACGCGGCCGACATGATCGCGGTCTCGTCGCCGTAAATATACCTGCCCGCATCGATCAGCACGCGCCCGTCAACGATGACCTGGTCGATGTTGGCGCGGTTGCCGAGCGCGACGAGCCCGCGTCGTGGGTCGAACAAGGGCTGCAGATGGGGATGGGTCAAATCGACAACGGTGAGGTCGGCGGTGGCGCCCGGCGCGATCATGCCAAGGTCCGGGCGCTTGATGACCGCCGCTGCGGTTGCCGTGACCGACTCGATCAGTTCGGGTGCGTTGGCTACGTCCGCGCGAGCAGACGCAAGCTTCGAGATCATCGACGCCGCGTTGAGTTCGCCGAGTAGGTCCATGTTGTAGCCGTCGGTCCCGACCACCGTGCGCACGCCGTGCTCCGCGAACCGGCTGAACGCCGCGGTAACGCCCGAGCGCGCAAACACGCGCGGGCAGTTCAGCACCGTGGCGCCCTTGGCCGCCATCAGCTTCAAATCGCCATCCGTGCTCGCGATGCAGTGCGCGGCCATAAGATCAGGCGCCAGAAGGCCCAGCCAGTCCAGATATTCGGCCGGTGTGCGACCGCCGTGGCGGCTTGCGATGGTCGCGACTTCGGCCTGGCTTTGCGCGAGATGGGTGGTGATGGGAACGTCGAGTTCGCGCGCGCGGACGGCACATGCCCGCAGCAGATCCGGACCACAGGTGTCGGTCGCGTGCGGGCTCATCGCAAGGCCGATCCGCCCGTCGCCGCGTCCATTCCAGCGATGGTTTAGCGCGTTCCAGGTGTCCATATCGGCCCGGCCGTCATCGCCCGCGTAATGTACCACGCCATCAGGCCCCGCCTTGGCATCCGAGGTCGAAAACAAATACGGCGCGCCGTAGAAGCGGATGCCCATTTCCTCGGCGGCGTCGAACATCTCCGGAAGGGTGTTGCGGAACGGCTCCATGACCGTGGTGGCGCCGCCCTTCAGCAATTGCAGAATGCCGAGCCGCGCGATGGCGAGCCGCTCCGACGGCAACAGCAGCTCGGCACCGCGCTTGGTCAGCGGCAACAGCACCGTATAGACGATGCTCTGGTTGTTCCGGCGACCATTACCGTCCTCGGTGTGCGTCCGGGCGACGGCTTCACTGAAGCAGTGGTTGTGCAGGTTCAGAAGGCCGGGCAGCACGAAACGGCCCGGCCTGTCAAAGACCTCGGCGGCGGACGGCCGGTCGCGCGTGACGGCGGCGATACGCTTGCCCTCCAGCAACACCCAATGATCGCGCAGCACCTCCTGCGCGCCATCCTTGCGCGACAACAGATAGCTGCCGAAGATTGCGATCGTGCTCATGCCGGTTTCACATTCCAGAATACGGCCGTACCGTCGAGGATGCCGGTAATGTTCGAGCGGTACGCCGTCGGTTGCTTGTACTGACCGATCGGGAAGTAAGGAATTTCCTCGAACGATAACGCCTGGATGTCGCGGCAGATGCGCTGTTGCTCGGCAAGGTTGGCGGCAGCGAGCCACTGGCTTCGCAACGCCCCCATCTTCTCACTCTTGTACCAGCCGGCGGTTTTGCTGTCGCCGCGCAGATTCGAATTGCCGGCCGGGTTCAGCCAATCGATGCCTTGCCAGTTGCCGACGCCGGCGCTCCAGCCGCCCAGGGCGACGGGGTCCTTCTTCAACTGCCGCTGCAACACCACGCCGAAATCCAGCCCGGCATATTCGACGTTCATGCCGGCCTGCTGCAGCATGTCGGCTGCGATGTCGCCGAGCGGCTTTTGTGCCACCGAGTTGGTGGGGACGAGCAGCACCACCTTCTCGCCATTGTAACCGGCGGCTTTCAGATCGGCCTTGACCTTCGCCATGTCGCGCGGCCCGCGAAACACATTGAGGCCGACATCGCTCGCCATCGGCGTACCCGGCGCAAAGAAGCCGATCGGCGAGGATTGAAGGGCGGGATCATCGCCCGCAACCGCCGTCATGAAGGCGGACTGGTCGATCGCGCCCAACAGCGCCCGACGAATGGCGGGATTGTCGAACGGTGGCTGCAGATGGTTGACGCGTAGCATGCAGGTGTAACCCCGCGGATCGAGAATCCGCGTGGTGATGCCGCCGGTACGCTTCAGCACCGGCAGCAGGTCGTGCGGCGTCGTTTCCTGCCAATCCTGCTCGCGCGTTTGCAGCGCAGCCACCCCAGTCGCGGCATCCGGCATCGTCGTCCAGACCACGCGATCGTAATGAACGATCTTGGGTCCGGCGGTCCAGTCGGGCTCGCCGGCCTGACGGGGCAGATAACGATCGAAACGGGCGTAGACGTTACGCGCGCCTTGCACGCGCTCGTCCGCCACGAAGCGGAAAGGACCGCTGCCTACGACCTCGGTCAGCGGCTTGAACGGATCCTGGCTCGCCAGCCGCTCCGGCATCATGAACGGCGCCTGGATCGCGGCCTTGCCGAGCGCCGCAGGCAGCAGCGGGAAAGGCCTGCTCAGCCGAAAACGGATGGTACGGTCATCAGGCGCCGACAGCTCGTCCGTTGCGGCCATCAGCTCGGCGCCGAACCCGTCGCGGGCCGCCCAACGGCGAATGCTGGCAACGCAGTCGCGCGCCAGCACGCGCTCGCCGTCATGCCATAGCAGGCCATCGCGCAGCGTCAGGTCCCACTGCCGGTCGTCGTTCGACACAACATGCCCGGACACCATCTGCGGCGAGACCTCGAGCGCCGAGTTCATGCCGTAGAGCGTGTCGTAGACCATGAAGCCATGGTTTCGGGAAACCTGGGCCGTGGAGTAGATCGGGTCGACAAAAGTCAGGTCGATCACCGGAATGAAGCGCAGCGTGGTCTGCGACTGCGCCCGCAAAATTCCCGGCAGCGAAAACGCCGGCGCTGCGGCGGCGGCCTTCAGCAGTGAACGACGGGAAACGGGCATCGATGACTCCAGGGATATCTGATCGGTGGTTCTCAGAGGGCAGCTGCTTCGTGACTTCTAAAATTCGCCGCGATCGCCTCTCCGGTTGTGATCCACAGATCGGGGCAGGATTTGGCATAGGTGAGAAATTCGCGCAGCAGCCGAAGCCGCATCGGACGACCGCTGCATTGCGGATGCAGCACGGTCGTGACCATCGCGCCCCAATCCCTGACCTCATCGAGCTCATCCTTCCAGATCGAGAGCACATGCTCCTTGGGAAAGATCGGCCGCGGGCTGAACCGGGCAGACAGTCCATGCATCCAGTCGTCGTAGCTTGCAGTTACCGGAAGCTCGATCGTGCCTGGCCTGCCATCGGCAAGGCGATGACGATAAGGCCGCACGTCGTCGCGAAATGACGAGGTGTAGACGATACCGTGGCGCACCAGCGCCACGCGCAGCTCTTCGGTGAATTCGCCGTAGGGCGCCCGATAGCCGATGGGCTTGACGCCAAGCCGACGCTTCAGCGCCTCAAAACCCCGCTCCAGCTCGTCCTCGATCCAGGGATCGCCCGGATCCGGCAGCAGATGGTGATACCCGTGGTGGCCGATCTCATGGCCCGCCTTGAGAATGGACTCTGCCATCGCGGGATGCGCATCCACCGACCAGCCGGTGACGAAGAACGTCGCCTTCAGATCGAGCTGATCGAGCAGCTCCAAAAGTTTCGGCGTGCCGACGCGCGCCTCGTAGCCGCCATAGCTCATCGTGATGAGCCGCTGGGCGTGCAACGCGTCCTTGCTGGTCCAGGCGGTCTCCGCGTCCACGTCGAAGGAGAGGAACATCGCTGATGTATAGGGCTTGGGCCACGGATAGTGCGGGGCCGGCGGCGCGGTGTTTGCGGGAGTGAGCGGAATGCTTGCAAGCGCTTTACTGTCCAGCATTGATGGTCGCCTTCTCTACGCCGTAGTCGGTCAATTTCCACTTCGCCAGCAACGCACGGTAGGTGCCATCAGCGATCAAGGAGTCCAGAGCCTCCACGACCGCCTGCTGAAGCGCCTTCTCTTTGATGTTCAAAGCAAGCCCGGTGAACTGGGTGGCGAACACGTCGCCGACCGGGACATAGGTGCCCGGCTCGAGGTCCATCATGTAGGGAAGCGTCTCGCCGCCCTGGACGGCCGCATCGATCCGTCCTTGCCTGAGCTGGGTCCGGGCATCGGCCGATCCTTCCGTGCCCACGAATTGAACCGGGTTGCCGCCGCAATGTGCCTCGCTCCAGGCAGCGATCAGCTTTGGAAACGACGTGCGCCGGCTGGCGCCGACCTTTTTGCCGCAGAATGCCGTCGTGTCCTTGAACTCGGCGGCGCGCGACTGCTGCACGAAGAACCGAGGCCCATTGCGAAGGTAGTCGACAAAGGTCGCCGTGTCCTGCCGGCTCGCCATATCCGTCATGCCGGACAGGATCGCATCGACCCTGCCCGTCGAAATCGCGGGCATCATCTGGTCAAAACTGGTTTGCTGCCAGTCGATCTTGAGCCCAAGCTTGCGACCGAGCGCCTCGCCAAGCTCGACGTCGAAACCGGTCAGCGTGTTGGTCGCGGGATCGCGGAATTCCAGGGGTGGATAGTTCGGGACGATGGCAACCTTGATACTGCCCTGCTTGGCGATTTCCGGAGGGAGCTCAACCGCCATGACCGAAGCATTAGCGGCACTGAGGAATGCGGCTGCAAGAAAACGTTTCATCACGAAATTCGCTCCATCAGATCACCGCGGAAAGAAACGATTGGGTGCGCACTTCACGGGGCTTACCGAGAACCTCTGCCGCTGGGCCGGATTCCACGATTGCGCCATGGTCCATGTAAACAACGGTATCCGCCACCTCCCGCGCGAAGCCGAGCTCGTGCGTCACCACCATCATCGTCATGCCGCTGCGGGCAAGTTCCTTCATGACGGTGAGCACCTCTCCGACCAGTTCGGGATCGAGGGCACTCGTCGGCTCGTCGAACAGCATCAGCATCGGCTTCATGGCGAGCGCGCGGGCAATCGCTACCCGCTGCTGCTGCCCGCCGGAAAGCTGAGAGGGATAGGCATCGGCTTTCGCCGCCAGCCCGACGCGCCGCAGAAGCTCCATCGCCTCCGCTCGCGCCTCCTCCTTCTTGCGGCCCTGCACCTGCACGGGGCCTTCGGTGATATTTTCAAGCGCTGTTTTGTGCGGAAACAGATTGAAGCGCTGAAACACCATCCCGGTCTTCAGGCGCTGGCGCGCGATCTGCCGTTCGGTGAGGCGATGCAATCGCCCACCCTCTTCTCGCACGCCCAGCAACTCGCCATCCAGCCAGATGCCGCCGCTGTCGATCGACGTAAGCTGATTGATGCAGCGCAGGAGCGTTGTCTTGCCCGATCCCGACGCACCGATCAGGCAGAGCACCTCGCCTGGCCGAACGTCGAGCGAGACGCGATTGAGGGCTTGAAACTCCCCGAAGTTCTTACTGACCGAACGGATGGCGACGAGGGGCTGGGTCATCGGGTGATCTGCAATGCTCCACGCGCGAAGCGTCGTTCGAGAAGCATCTGCAAAGGAGTCAGGATCGACACCACGAGCAGATACCAGGAGCCGGCGACGATCAGGAGTTCGATCACGCGTGAGTTCGCGTAATAGATATTCTCGGCGCTGTGCAGCACCTCCGGATACTGGATGACGCTTGCCAGCGACGTGGCCTTCACCATGCCGATGAACTCGTTGCCGAGCGGAGGGATTACGACCCGCATCGCCTGCGGCAGGATGATCCGACGCAGCGCGCGCAGCCTTCCCATGCCGATCGCCTGCGCGGCCTCATATTGCCCGATGTCGACCGACAGCATACCCGCCCGCATCACCTCGGACGTGTAGGCGCCCTGATTGATGCCGAGGCCGAGCAGCGCGGACAGAAACGGCGTCATGACATCGACGGCCCGCGCCGACCACAGGCCCGGAATGCCGATCGTCGGAAACACCAGCGCGAGGTTGAACCACAGCAGCAATTGCAGGATCAGCGGCGTACCGCGGAACAGCCACGTGTAGCCGGCGGCGACGGACGCCAGAACCGGATTGGACGAGAGCCTCATGATCGCAACGACGACGCCCAACACGATGCCGAGCGCCATCGCGAGCACCGCCATCACCATGGTGTTGGTGATGCCCTCGAGGATCACCTTCGCGGTCAGGAAGCGGCTGACATAGGTCCATTCGATCTGGCCGTTGACGAAAGCGCGACCGATCGCAGCCAACACGACGAGAATCGCAGCCGCAGCGAGCCATCGCTGCCAATGAACCTGACGTGCGACCGTCATCCCCGAAATATCGGGAAAACCCTCCGCAAGTGTGGACGCCATTCTCATTGCGGGGACGCATTCATCATCGGCTGGGCCACCGCGTTCGCGCCCAATCCGTATTTATCGAGAATGGCCTTGTAGGAGCCGTCAGCGATCATGGCGGCGAGATGTTCCGTCACCACCTCGCGCAGCGCCACGTCGTCTTTCCGGAACATGATGCCCTGATAGCCAGTGGCGAACGGCTCTCCGATGACGCGGTATTTCCCGGCCTCCTGCTGCTGGGCGTAGGGCAGCGTCTCGGTGCCCTGCACCGCAGCGTCGATGCGGCCCTGCTTGAGCTGGTTGCGGACATCGATGCTGTTCTCACCCGGGACATATTGCACGGCAGGCTTGCCGTTCGTCTCGCAGTTCTGCTTGCTCCATTTCTCGATCTCGACCGGAAAGCTGGTGCTGCGCGTCGTTCCAACCTTCTTGCCGCAGAGATCGATGGGAGACTTCGCCGCATTTTCCGTCAGGACGAAGAACTGCGGGCCTGTCGCCAGATAGTCAATGAAATCCGCGGTCTCACGCCGCGAGCTGCGGTCCGAAATGCCGCTGATAATGAAATCGGCGCGCTTGGTCTGCAATGAAGGGATGAGCTCGGCGAACGGCGTTTCGCTCCAGATGATCTTCACGCCGAGTCGCTTTGCGAGTTCGTTGGCGAGATCGATATCGAGCCCGACGAGCTGATTTGTCGCGGGATCACGATACTCCATGGGGGCATAGGTCGAGTTGACCGTCAGCCGCAACGTGCCCGCCTGTTTGATCGCTTCCGGCAGTTCGGCGGCCCCTGCCGTTGTGACGGCGACGAGCGCGGCGAACCCAACGGAGAACAAGAGACGTGTCATATCAGCTCCTTCGGCCCACGCCGCGACTGGCCGCTTGATGTTTAACCGCATCGAGCGTGGCCGGCTCGATAACACCGGCACGCTCCGTGATCGCCGAGTATTGTTCCGGTCGCCGGTGCGCGGCGAAATTGAACATCTTGTCCTTGCCCTGGCGACAGAGATCGAGGTCGAGGTCGGCAACGATGATTTCGTCCGCGAGCGTTTGCGCCTCAGTGACGATCCTGCCATTGGGATCGACGATGCAGGAGCCACCGATCAGTCCGGAGCCGTCCTCGGTCCCCGCCTTGGCGACCGCGATCGCCCAGGTGGCGTTCATGTAGGCATTGGCCTGGGTTACCAGCTTGGAGTGGAAGGTGCGCAGCGCTGCGTCTTCGGAGACACCGCCGTTCGGATCGTAGGCCGCGGAATTGTAGCCGACGCAAACCAGTTCGACGCCCTGCAGGCCCAGCACGCGCCAGCCTTCCGGCCAGCGGCGATCATTGCAGATCATCATGCCCATGATCGCGTGGTGCCAGTCCGGTCCCACCCGAAAGGCAGGAAATCCCAGATCGCCATATTCGAAATAGCGCTTTTCGAGCTGCTGGTAGGCTGCGCCGGCACGCGGCTCGACCGAGCCCGGCAGGTGCACCTTGCGATAACGCCCGAGGATTTCGCCGTCGCGATCGACCAGGATCGAACAGTTGAAGCGCCGGCCGTCCGACGTCAGTTCGGCGTAGCCGACATAGAAGCCGATGCCGAGCGCCCGCGCGCGATCGAACAAGGGCTGCACGGCCGGATTCGGCATGCCGCGCTCGAAGTAATGATCGAGCGCGTCGCCCTCGATAAGCCATCGCGGGAAGAAGGTCGTGAACGCCAGTTCGGGAAAAACCACCAGTGTTGCGCCGCGCGCAGCCGCCTGCTCCAGCAACGCCAGCATCCGGCCAAGCGTATGCTCTCGCGCATCAGCTTTTTGCGTCGGCCCCATCTGAGCGGCGGCGGCGCGGAGAACTCGAACCAACATTGCCTCCAATCTGAGCGGACTGCTTACTCAAGAGGCGGATGATCCCGCTTCGATGGCGCTCCGATGCAGGGCTGATTACGCGGAAGCGCAGTCCTAAACGCAATCACTCGTGCTATGATATTTTCAGCGAGACAATAACCGGTAGTTATATGAACCTGCGCCAATTGGAGATCCTGCGTGCGGTTATCCGCCATCGCACCACCGTCGCGGCGGCGGACGAACTCGCGCTCTCGCAGCCGGCGATCAGCAACGCGCTGAAGGCGATGGAGTCGCAGGCGGGCTTCGCGTTGTTCGAGCGTGTCAACAACCGGTTGTTCCCGACATCAGAGGCGATGGCGCTTTACAAGGAAAGTGAAGCGATCTTTGCGCTCCACGCCAAACTCGAAAATCGCGTACGCGACTTGAGGGAGTGCCGCACAGGGCTTCTATCGATCGTGGCAACGCCGCCGCTGGCCTACAGCATTATTCCGCGCGCTTTATCGGACTTCCTGCGCCGCCGTCAGCAGACACGCGTCTTCTTCGATGTGAGGCGCTACGAGGGAATCATCGACGGCGTGTCGAGCAGGGTTGCAGAGCTCGGATTCGCGCTCGGGCTGTCGCATCATCCTGGCATTGCGCATGAGGTGGTTCACACCGGCGAAATGGTCTGCGTCTTGCCGCCGAACCATCCGCTGGCCGAACGGCCGGTCATCTCCGCTTCCGACCTTGTCGGCTTACCCTTCATCGGGCTGGAGCGCGGCACGCGGTTGGGCGAAGCCGTGCGCGAGAGCTTTGCGCAGGCCGGCTCGCCGTTTCAGCCGACCGTCGAAGTGCGATACTGCAACACGGCCTGCGTGCTCGCAGCCGCCGGCGTGGGCGCGGCGGTCGTCGATCCATTTTCGCCGCGCCAGAACGGCAGCCAGGATCTGATCGTTAGGCCTTTCACGCCCAAGACGGTGGCTATTGCCTATATGCTGTGGTCTGAGGCGGAGCCTCTATCGCGCTTGGCCAAGGCGTTCCTGAATGAAGTCCGCCAAGCGGCTGCTCCCTGGACCGAGATGTCTCTTGAGCGTTGAATAATGTGCAACAGGGCGCGCTCGACCTACGGTAAGCAGGCCGAATGTCCGACGCACGATGTGTGACGGTCACAGGTCCTTTTCGGCGAGTTCGCGAAACCCGTCGGGAACGATGCCCAGCACCACCGAGCCGTATCCAATAGCATCCCATCCGAAGCGATCGCGAATCTTATCCACGGCACGGTGGGCCGCCCATCGGCCATGCCTATTTTGATGCCGGGGCAGCGGCGTTCATCTTGAAGTCCGTCGGAATGAACGTCACCGACACAAATGCCTGCACCGTACCGGGATGATCCAGAGCCAGCCGATATCCCACTCGCGCCCCGCGGTCGTGGCCAATCGGGCCGAACCGCTTAAAACCAAAATGCTTCATCACAGCGAGCTGGTCGCCAGCCATGGTCCGCTGGGAATAGGCTGCAGGGTTAACGTGCTGCGGTCCACGGCTATCCCCGTAGCCACGGCGCGGCGCAGCGTTCCTCGATCAGCGGGGCTCCACTCCACAAGCCGCATGGTCTGGCGCCGTTTAATGCGATTGAGAGCGCGGTGTCCTCATCCGGAGGTATTCATGGCACGCGCCTTTACTAGGGCGGAACGGGAAACTGAACGTCGTCGCTATGTCTCGCAATCTGAGTCCGGTCTCACATCAGGACCCCGCTTGTCAGAAGCCGGTGTGGCTTGCAACAAAGTCCCTGACGTGTTCGGGTACTGGTACGCCATCGATATCGCAGCGGGCTTGAATATCTTCGGCGACTTGGTTGGAAACATCCTCGATCCAGTGCTCAAGTGTGTTGAAGGCCATGACTCGAACCGGGGCGTTGAATTGGCCAGTTAGAAGATCGGAGATGGTAGTTTCGAGGTCGTCCCGCTCGATCTGTTTTTCAGGGCAATCACTGCGTGACGCTCCGAAACGATCGAACACAAGGTAGACGGTCTGATCAGCGCCGTAAGGCACTAACGTCGGCAACCAATTCGGCTTAGGCATCGCCATGTTGCTCTCCTTCGATGCATTACTGAAATGTCTGCGATGCTACTTCTAGTCGGAAGCCGACAATCTGGATGCACTGTTGCGCAAATTTTCGTACAGCATTTGATGGCTGCCTTTCATCGCCAAGCAGCCCCGGCATGATTGCCGAGCCGCACGCCGTCGCCATCAGGCTTCCTTTCGCGCGATCTTTATGTCAGACATTGGTCCACAAGCGGCGGGTCAAGGATCGCGCATGCGAAGTCCGGACTGCCTTCAATACCAGACCAGCCGCAAGCGACGAAGTTGGTCGGCTTGGGGCCCGCGAGCTGACATTAGTGCGGTCGCTACTTCCGTCTCGTCTCAGAGTTGGACCTTTGTCAGCGCGACTGGTACAAGTCGCGCAGCGCCCGTCCGCGGCCTGACCGGAGATCTGCGTTGCGCCCCTAGTCGACGGAGGCGGATTCATTTTCTGTCGATCCGCAAGCAAAAGCAGTGGATACTCAAGTTGCGCATCGCACCAAACGCTCGAACTCCGTTAATCACGGATACTCGCGGTGCTCGGGATTGACGAGCAGATTGCTCGTTTCGTTCAGGTTTCGCGGAAAGCGCGGGAGAAGCTATCAAAGGCCGGCTTCATGATATACTCGAAAAAGGTGCGCTCTCCTGTCTTGATGTAAATGTCGGCCGGCATGCCGGGTGTCGGAACGAATTCAGGCATGTGCTTGAGAATATCGTCTTGGTCTAGGCGCACCCGAACCACATAGAATTCCCGACGGGTGTCACTTGGAGGGCGGCGTGTTTCCGCCTTGATCTGTACTTGCTCCGCCAACACGTCTGCTGACACGTAGATGACGCTCGCGCCGACCATGGGCGTGATGCGTTGGTTGAGCGCCGACAGCCGCACCAGCGCCTCCTGACCTACGCTCACGTGCGAAATGTCCTTAGGACTCACATGTGCCTCGATGACGCGCTCTTCGCCTATCGGCAGGAGCTCAAGCAGCACGGCGCCAGGAGAGACGACACCGCCCGGTGTATGGAAGTTCCTCTTCAACACGATGCCTCGAACCGGCGAGCGAACGTCGATGCGCTCGACGATATCCTGGGCGGCGCGAATCTGCTCCTCCACGTCATCCAGGTCCGCTTCGGTCTCGCGCAGCTCCTTGATCGCATCCCGGAGCGCCGTCGAGTGGAGCTGGGCTATTCTTTCGTTCGCCTGAGCGATCCTCTCCTTCGAATCGGCGATGCGGCCAAGATACTCGCCGAGTTCTCCCTCGAGACCTGCCTCGGAGCGTTGCAGCGCCAGCACATCCGACTTGCGGACCAACTGCTGGCGAAGAAGCGAATTCTTGTCCTTCAGCTCCTCGGCGAAAAGGGCAATACGCTGTTGGGTGGACTGCACTTGAGCCTGATATCCGCGGATGCTTTCCTCCAGCCCGGCGATTTGCTTCATGAGTACGCTTTCCTGGGTTACAAGACTAGTCCTGCGTGCCCTCAGTTCGGCACGTTGCCGCTCAAGAACCGCTTTGATTTCCGGATCACGTGCGCTCTCGCTGAATGCCGCGGGAGTTTCTATTGTCTCTGACGAGCTCATTTCAGCTTCGAGACGCGCCTTCATGGCGAGCAGCCGATACTTCTTTAAGACCAACCGCCTCAGCTTGGAGTTGGCAGCGGTGTCGTCCATGCGAACGAGCACCTGGTTCGCCTCAACGGCATCACCGTCCTTTACCGCAATCTCGCGGATGATGCCGCCCTCGAGGTGCTGGACCAGCTTGTTCTGTCCGGTAGCCACGAACGTGCCCGAGGTGACGACAGCACTGTTCAGTGGAGCGACTCCGGCCCAAACACCGAAACACCCGAGCCAAACGACCAGCATGGCTAGGCCGGTAAAGATGGGCCATTTGGCGCTCAGCGGAACGCCGCGGTACCACTCACCGGCGCTGTCCTTTTTTGCTTTCATCTGTCCTCCCGCGTGGTCACCTCACGGGCCTGAGGATTCGATGCGTTGCGGCTGCTCCGGCTTACCTGCGGTGCCCCGCCGGGCGATCGAACCAGGCGATGCAGCACGTCGCTTGGAGATCCGAACGCTTCGGCCCGTCCGGCCCGCAGGATGAGCACTTTGTCCACGCTGTTCAGCAGCGCCGGGCGCAAGGTTACCACCACTGCGGTGACCCCCCGCTTTTTCGCGCGCTGCAGGGTCTCGGTCAGAGCCAGCTCCCCTGCCGCGTCTAGATTCGAGTTTGGCTCGTCGAGGACGACAAGGCACGGATCACCGAAGAAAGCCCGGGCGAGCGCGATGCGCTGCTTCTGTCCCCCGGAGAGCGGCCCGCCGCCGCGGTCGAGCACGGTCTCGTATCCTTGCGGCAGCTGACAGACCATGTCGTGGATGCCCGAGAATATCGCTGCCTCATAGATGCTCGCGTCGGGCAGGTCGTCCCGCATGCGACAGATGTTCTGCTTGATCGTCCCGGGAAATAGCTCGACCTCCTGGGGCAGGTAGCCGGTATATTCGCCAAACTGGCGACGATCCCAATTGCGCAGCTCCGTTCCGTCCAGCCTGACCTTACCGGCGGTCGGCACTAGACAGCCCACCAGAATGCGCGCGAGGGTCGACTTACCCGACCCAGACGGTCCGACAATGGCCAGAGACTCTCCGGGCGCCAGCTCGAGCGACACACTATTGAGCACCGGCTCCTTCGAGCCGGGCGGCAAATACAAGACCCGATCCACGGTCAGCCGCCCTTGCGGCTTGGGCAGGCGCAGCTTAGGCGTCTCGCGCTGGAATGACTCGACCGCCTGCTTGACACGCGCATAGGCCGATCGCGCCTGAATACAGCTGCGCCATCCCTCGATCAGGCCCTCGAGCGGCTGCAGGGCGCGGCCGACGATGATTGCGGCCGCGATCATCATGCCGCCGGTGATCTCGGCGTTGAGAGCCAGATAGGCGCCCACACCGAGGATCGTGATCTGGGTCACGAGCCGGACGAACTTCGACGCACCGCTGATCCAGAAATTCCGGTCAAGGGCCTGGCTCTGCACCGTCAGGGCCGGCGCCTGCCGGCGACCCCAATGAAGAATGCTCTCGCTCAGCATTCCCATCGCATTGATAACCTGCGAATTTCGCGCCAGCGACTCGGCCGCCGCATCGGCCTCAGCAGCATGCAGGCCTGCCTCGCTCAGACGTTCCGAGGTCGCTTTCTGGTTGAGCACCGCAATCAGCACCAGTGCCAGGCCCGACACGACAGCGATCCATCCGAGATCTCGGTGAATGAGAAATATGACTCCGAAGTAGAGGGGCGAGAGCGGCGCGTCCATCAGCATAAGCATGACGGGGCTCGAGATGAATCCCCGCACCTGGTGAAGGCTACGAATCGCCTGGATGGTCCCGCCCTCGCCGGCCCTGGCGTTGTTGATACTGCTCGCCAGCACTGCACCACCGAGCACGGCCTCCATCTTGGTCGCAAAACGCCCAAGCACCTGCCGACGCAGAATGTCGATGATCGAGAGGATGCCGATGAACGCCAGCGCGAGAGCCGAGAGCATCAGCAGTGTTTCGAGGCTGCGGCTCGTCAGAACGCGATCGGAAATCTGGAACAGGTAGATCGGCAGCGTGAGCATCAGCAGATTCACGACGACCGAAAATGCAGCGACCGCAATCAGGTTCGTGCGCGCGACCGAACGCCAGGTGGCCAGCGGGTTGACAGGTCCAACATAGTCGCGGGCCTCGCCGCCGGGTGCGACGCGAAGGTGATCTGCAGAATAGCTGCGCGGCGGATTGTCCAGTATCTCGACGGCCGCCATGTTCGCCCCCGCTATAGGATAGCAAGTTCAGGGTCTGTTGGCTGATTCGTATCTACGATCTCGGGAGGCGGCGGCGCAGTGTCAGACGCCGACGCGGCGTCGGCCGAAGACCCCGTATCCTGCGGGGGAACTGCGCTGTCGCTGCTAAGATTAACACCGTAATCGGTGTACTCGGTTCCGGTATGCAGAGCATTTTCTGGTGGCGGTGGCTCATCGTTCAGGGCGATCACGTCGCCTGAGGGCTCATCGACCGGCGCTGCATTCGCAGCGTCGCTGGCCACGGTCCCGGTGTCGGCCGGATCTGACACGTCGCTGGCCGGATCGCTCACGCCGGCAGCGGTTGTCGTCGGCGCCGGCTCGGTCGTCTCAACCGGCGCCGCATCCGCAGCGTCGCTCGCCACGGTCCCGGTGCCGGCCGGATCTGACACGTCGCTGGTCGGATCGCTGACGGTGGCAGCGGTTGTCGTCGGTGCCGGCTCGGTCGTCTCAACCGGCGCCGCATCCGCAGCGTCGCTCGCCACGGTCCCGGTGCCGGCCGGATCTGACACGTCGCTGGTCGGATCGCTGACGGTGGCAGCGGTTGTCGTCGGTGCCGGCTCGGTCGTCTCGACCGGCGCCGCATCCGCAGCGTCGCTGGCCACGGTCCCGGTGTCGGCCGGAACTGACACGTCGCTGGTCGGATCGCTCACAGCGGCAGCTGCTTCCGTGAGCACCGGCTCGGTCGTCCCAACGACCGGCGCCGCGTCCGCAAGAGTGTCGCTGGCCATGGTCCCGGCGTTGGCCGGATCTGAAACGTCGCTGGCCGAATCGCTCACGGCGGCAGCTGTTGTCGTGAGCACCGGCTCGGTCGTCTCAACGACCGGCGCCGCATCCGCAAGAGTGTCGCTGACTGCACTTGCCGGTTGTGCCACGTCACCGGCCACCGGCGCGATCGTAGCGCCGGGGTCATCGGTCAGCGTCGCCGCGCTGTCGGTCACGGTCGCCAGCACCGGCTGCGCGGCCGCCTCGACCGGCGCAATC
Organism: Bradyrhizobium sp. CCBAU 051011; assembly: GCF_009930815.1. Taxonomy (NCBI): domain Bacteria; kingdom Pseudomonadati; phylum Pseudomonadota; class Alphaproteobacteria; order Hyphomicrobiales; family Nitrobacteraceae; genus Bradyrhizobium; species Bradyrhizobium sp. CCBAU 051011. The sequence continues at coordinate 7,680,995 of NZ_CP022222.1, forward strand.
GTGGCGCCGACGTCATCGGTCAGCGTCGCCGCGCTGTCGGTCACCGTCGCCAGCACCGGCTGCACCGCCGCCGCGGCCGGCGCGATCGTCGTGGCGCCGACGTCATCGGTCAGCGTCGCCGCGCTGTCGGTCATCGTCGCCAGCACCGGCTGCGCCGCCGCCGCGACCGGGGCAATCGTTTCGCCGACGTCATCGGTCAGCGTCGCCGCACTGTCGGCCACCGTCGCCAGCACCGGCTGCGCCGCCGCTTCGACCGGCGCAATCGTGGCGCCGACGTCATCGGTCAACATCGCCGCGCTGTCGGCCACCGTCGCCAGCACCGGCTGCACCGCCGCCGCGACCGGCGCAATCGTGGCGCCGACGTCATCGGTCAACATCGCCGCGCTGTCGGCCACCGTCGCCAGCACCGGCTGCGCCGCCGCTTCGACCGGCGCAACCGTGCCATCATGGCTCAGCGTGACCACGCTGTCGGTCACCGTCGCCAGCACCGGCTGCACCGCCGCCGCGGCCGGCGCGATCGTGGTTTCGCCGACGTCATCGGTCAGCGTCGCCGCGCTGTCGGTCACCGTCGCCAGTACCGGCTGCACCGCCGCCTCGACCGGCGCGATCGTGGCGCCGACGTCATCGGTCAGCATCGCCGCGGTGTCGGTCACCGTCGCCAGCACCGGCTGCACCGCCGCCGCGGCCGGCGCGATCGTGGTTTCGCCAACGTCATCGGTCAGCGTCGCCGCGCTGTCGCTCACCGTCGCCAGCACCGGCTGCGCGGCCGCCGCGACCGGCGCAATCGTGGCGCCGACGTCATCGGTCAGCGTGCCCACGCTGTCGGTCACCGTCGCCAGCACCGGCTGCACCGCCGCCGCGGCCGGCGCGATCGTGGTTTCGCCAACGTCATCGGTCAGCGTCGCCGCACTGTCGGTCACCGTCGCTAGCACCGGCTGCGCCGCCGCTTCGACCGGCGCAACCGTGCCATCCACGTCATGGCTCAGCGTGCCCACGCTGTCGGTCACCGTCGCCAGCATCGGCTGCACCGCCGCCGCGACCGGCGCGATCGTGGCGCCGACGTCATGGGTCAGCGTGCTTACGGTGTTGGTCTCCGTCGCGAGCACCGGCGGCGCCTCAACCGGCATGATCCCACCCACCACGTCATTGCTGAGACCGCCGACAGCTCCAAGCAGGGGAACGAAGCCGATCATCGACGGGCTGAAAGAGTAGCACGTTGGACTGAGCGGATTCGCGCTTTGACCCACCCTGCATTTGAGTGCCTCCGGGGTGGGAATCCGCTGATAGCGGGTTGACGGAACTATCTTCGAGTGAGGTGTGAGCGTTAAAATGGCGGGGCTCGGCATCATCGCCGTCCCCTCGGCGGCGACAGCTTCGCTGCGGGCGGCACTCGGCTTGAGCGCATCGTCATGCGGCTGCGCCAAAAGCCCGGTCGAATCGAACTGGGTCGCACGCGCCTCCGACGACGCGACGGGCCTTTTGGCCGTCTCATCCTCTGCGCCCGTTTTCGAAGGATCAATCGCCGGCAGATGGTCATTCGCCTCCTGCGGCGCGGCGCCTGCCTGAGCCGTTTTGACGACCTCCTGCTCGGCCGCCGCGGATTTGAAAATGCCGACAAGAAACTCGTCGCAGGCAGTCAGCGGGGCAATGAAGAACGACCAAGTCAAGAAATTGAAAGAGCCCGATCGCTTGTCCGCACGCTGCACCGCAGCTTCGAAGATTTTCCGCTCTTGTTCGAACAGTTCGCGTTTTTCCACTTCGATCATGACTGCCGCCCTTCTTCTCGTTCGAATCAGAAACTACTCTCGCGTATTCGGCACATCAGGCGTCCGTGTCGTGCGACGTGTCCGGCGCCACATCGCAATGCCCTACGTCGAAGTGATCCGCAGGGCCCATCTGGCCGATGGCGTATTCGAGCGCGTCGTCGGACGACATCGAAGCGAGCGCGACCTGCATGTCACCCGAATGATCCGGACCATGCGAGCCGAAATCACCATGTGAGAAGTCGACCTTGGCAAGCGCTTCACCTGGGCTTCGATAGGTGTCGCCCTTGCCGTAGTCGTCGGATGGCTTGGCGTCGGAATAGTCGTTCTGCGCCTGCCAGGCGTCGTTCTTGGCGTCCTTCCAGCCACCATCTTGCTTGGAGTAGTCCTCGCGACCCCTGTGATCGTCATTCCACTTGGAGTTCTCGCCGTTGCCGCGGTCGTCGAGCGTGGTTGAGTCGCATTCCTCGCGTGGGACGCCGATTCCCGGAATCTTTGCCAGTCCGAAAATGCTCGTGACCCAGCTCAGGATAGACATGGTTTCGCTCCTAGCTTCGGGTTTGCGACGCGCCATGCCTTGTCCGGGTCACGGCGCCCTCACCCTATTGTCGCCGACGCGCCACGATGGATGCAGCGCGCAAAACAAAATCACGCCTCATTCGAGCTGCCGGCGCATGGCCACCAGCTCTCTCCGGATCCAGGCCTTGACCGTTCCGACCGGAACCCGGAGGTATTGGGCGATCTCCTCATGCGTGCGCCCATCGATGATCGCCAGAAGCAGGCTCGCGCGGCGCTTTGGCTCGAGTTGATCGAGCATCGTCCGTAACGTCATGCTGTCCGGGATGCCCGACGCGGGGTTCGGTGCCGTCCGTTCACGTTCGCAGATGGCGTTCAGCGTGTAGTCCTCGAGCGCGAGTTCCCGCCTAGCATTCTTCTGCATCCTGAGTGCTGTGTGGCGGACGATCGCGTAGATCCAGCCCCGCGCGGATCCGCGTGCAGGGTCGAAGTCTTTGGCGCATCGGAGAATCTGCGCGAATGCATCGTGAATGACGTCCTCCGCGCGCGACCTGTCGTGGACAATCCGGTGCGCCACCGCGCGTAACTTGTCCTTCTCCCGGGCATAGATCTCCCCGACGGCAAACTGCGACCCGGCGGCGCACTCGATTAGCGCCGCTTCATAATTGAAAGCCGTCTCGCAATCACGATATGTGTCAGCCTGCACTGCGCTGGAGAAAGAAGCTTCATGGGTGAAGCACGCGCGTTGGTGGGGCACGGTACGCAACCCCTATTCCGTGCAAGGCAATACTGATGACTTGCACTTTTCCGAGTGCACAATGAACGGGTGATTAAACTCAAGTCAGGGCTCTACTTCATTCATTAAAAATTGTTTCGATCTGCCCCATCACAAAGGCGTGACGTCCTCATCAGACCGGAACGTCACATTCTCTCGCCGCGCAATCCGCGGTGAGCCTGCCTTACTCGTTGCACGCAATGCACGTGATTCTGCCTTGGCGAGTTTCGGCATCGCAGTACCGATCGACGATGTAGTTGACGGACTTCAAAACGCGAATTGCAGTGATCTTGACGCGATCTCTTCGAGATCAAGCCGCATTCTAAATGACAAGCGTCATTCCTCATCCGCAAACTTTGCGCGACGTTGCATCCAGATTGGCGGATTCCGACTAGAGGTGGAGGGCTCAGCGCCATCAACACCGAACGAGGGTAACAAGCAGAAACAACTCCGTTGGCAGCCTACTTCCCCTCTTGCACGAAGACACCATCGACGAACGGAGCAGCGACGGTACGATCATCATCTGCGGAGCGGAAGCAAGTGGGCAAGAGCAACGCCCTGTTACCGCGCGATTGCAACGGCGCTGTGACTCTAGCCCCGCGTCGAAGCTGTGCGCTTCATGCCCGACCTCAATGCGCCTGGGGGTACATCATCTGCGATATCGCGCTGGATCTGCGATATCGCGCTGGCCCACGATGCGGTGAGCCGTTCGCAGCGGCAAGGCGCTTCCTGTCTGTAAATCATTCTCTAATGCAATCTTTTACTCTTCTGCGCGTGCCCGCAGATCCTCTCTATATCTACTCACGCCATGCAGCGTGCGGGCGAAAGGTTGGCACCTGCGCATGCGAGCGCGCTTGGTGCCGAACCTGTCAATGGAAGATCTCGACCTGCAGCGTGGAGACGACAAGAACGTTGGCTGCCTCCGCGGATGGCATAGCAATAGATAAGAAGCGAGCGCCTAGCGATGCCGCACAGAAAAAGTTTGTGCGAAGTGCATCCAGATCGGCGTCGTGCGACTAGCTATAACGTGGCAGCAGTTACGGCCATATCCCGCCACTCACATCGAAAGGAGACCAACATGGAGAAGATGGAAAAGTTTACTCACCCTATCGAGCTGTCTGATCAGGAGCTCGATCTGGTTGCGGCTGGCTCAGGCTGCTGCAGAGGAGGAAACACGAACAATGGCGGCATCGGCGGCCTCATCGGCATCGGCTTCCTCAACGATAACAACGTCGCGGTTCAGGTTGGTTTTGGAAACGTAGCCGTCCAAAAAACGTAGCCACCCAATCTGCTCGTACCCTGGGCGGTGCACCGCCCAGGGACGAGCGGAGTGAGCCACAATGAGCTCCAACTCTGCCGCACTGCCGACGCAGGTCAGTTTCTTTCGGCCCGATGCGGGGGGGCGAACCCGCCTTCCCCGTACGAGGAGCGGTTCTCCAACGCATTGTGCGGTACCCATCCGTGGCGCAGCGGAGGATATCAGGCGGAGAGCGGCGTAAATTGACGAACGAAACGTAACCAACGAAACGTAACCAAGGTGCGTTCATGGCGACACGGCCAGCTCTATTTCGCCAGGAAGCAATTGACTTTCTGCATCAACGCCACAGCTGGGGCGAGGTCGTATCGCTGCAGCCGATATCGAGCATGATCCTCAGCTGGACTCTTGCGGGCCTTGTTGCATTCATTTTGGTTTTTATCTCCATCGCTCAATACGCGCGCAAGGAAACCGTCACCGGCTATCTAACTCCGACCCTCGGAACGGCCAAAATTTTGGTGCCGCAACAGGGTTTCATCAATGAACTCCACGTCAAGGAGGGTCAGGAGGTTGCCGAGGGCGACCCGCTCCTGACCATAGTCACTTCCCAAATCAGCGCCAACGGCGATGACGTCAATGCCGCCGTTCTCGCAGCGCTGGCGCGGCAACGCGAGGTGATCGAGCGACAGATCGCTGCGGAAGAGCGCCGGACCGCTTCGGAACACGAGCGCCTCGCTTCTACAGCCAAGGGAATCGAGGGGGAGATTGCCCAACTCGAGGACCAGCGCAACATACAAAACGAACGGCTGAAGCTTTCCGAAAGTTTTGTATCGACCGGCGCCACGCTAATCGCGAAGGGAGCGTTGCCTGCCGTCGAATTGAAGCGCCGCGAGCAGGCGGCGCTCGAACAAGCGCAGAACTTGGCGTCGCTCGATCAGCAGATCACTGTACGACGCACCCAATTGACTGATGCTCGGCATACGCTCGAACAACTTCCGACCGTTGCCGCAGAACGGACTCGCGTACTGCGTGGCGATCTCTCCTGGATCGAACAACGCACCGCCGAGGTGGACGGACGGCGGGCCTACGTTATCAAGGCGCCGACGAGTGGGCGCGTGTCTACGCTGCAGGCGACCGTCGGCAAGGTCGCTGATCCGAAGCATATGCAGCTCGAAATCATCCCACTTGATTCGACCTTACAGGCGGAGCTGTTCTTCCCGACGCGCGCGTCCGGATTCGTGCGCCCCGGCCAGCAGGTCAGGATACTTTACGATGCATTTCCCTATCAGAAATTCGGCACCTACCGCGGCACCGTGGCAAAAGTCTCTCACACGATCCTGACCGGCAATGATGCTACTGGGCCGATCACTCTCAAAGAGCCGGCGTACCGCGTGACTGTGCTTCCCGAGCGGCCCGACATCGATGCCTATGGGCGCAAGATGTCGCTTCAGCCAGGCATGCTGCTCAAGGCCGACGTGATCCTTGAGCAGCGCTCGCTGATGCAGTGGCTGCTTGACCCGATGCTGAGCGCAAGGATGTAGCTTCATGCAGGGACTGTTGAATTTCAGCGGACGCGGGTTCCTCCCGGTCATCAGGCAGACAGAGGCAGCCGAATGCGGGCTGGCATGCCTTGCCATGGTAGCGTTCTATCATGGCCGTCGAACTGACATGAATAGCCTGCGGCGGCGGTACGCAGTCTCGCTGAAGGGTGTCACTCTTCGCGACCTCATGGAGATAGCGGCTCACCTGGGCCTGGCATGCCGGCCGCTGCGAATCGAGGTTGACCATCTGAGCCAACTGCGTCTCCCAGCTATCCTGCACTGGGACATGGATCATTTCGTTGTCCTGAAGGCGTGCAAGAAACACGGGATCGTGGTTCACGATCCCGCCGCCGGCGAGAAATGGTTTCCCATCACCGAGGCATCGAGACATCTCACTGGAGTCGTACTTGAACTCTCACCCAGTGAAGGGTTCTGCTGCACAGACCAGAGAGTGCGATTACCGTTCTCAGCATTCTGGAGCGGAATGAGGGGAAACTCTCATGTCTTAGCGCAAATATTGGTTCTCTCGGTGGTCATCGAGATCCTTATCCTCGCCGCTCCTTTCTACATGCAGCTCACGGTAGATGAGGTCATCGCCAGAGGCGACGTCGATCTTCTGCTCGTACTCGGACTTGGCTTCGCGCTACTCGTCTTGATCAAAGTCGCGTCGACCGCGGCCCGCTCGTTCATTGTTCTTCTTCTGCAGAACACGCTCAGCTTTCAGATCGGCGCCCGGCTGTTTCACCATCTGGTGCGTTTGCCCCTCTCATTTTTCGAAAAGCGGCACATCGGCGACATCCTGTCGCGCTTCGGCTCGATCGAGCCCATCCGCAACATGCTCGCGGAGGGACTGATCACGGGCTTGATCGACGGTCTCATGTCGGTGTTGATGCTGGCGTTGATGTTCGCATACAGCGTCCAGCTCGGATTCGTTGTCCTGCTCGCGTTCGCGCTGTACGCCGCTTTGCGACTAGCTCTCTTCAGGATATTCCGACAACGGAGCGAAGCGGCCATTCACAGCAAGGCACAGGAAGACTCCAACTTCATCGAAACCGTGCGGGCGGTGCAGAGCCTGAAGCTGCTCAACCGAGAGAACGAGCGGGAGAGCCAGTGGCTGAACCGCTATGCTGAGTACGTAAATGCCAACGTGCGGCTAGGCCGGGCGAGGATCAGCTTCAAAGCCATCAACGACACGATATACGGCCTGGAGAACGTAATCACAATCTACCTCGCCGCTCGCCTCGCACTAGACAACCTTATCACGGTTGGCATGATATTCGCGTTCGTCAGCTACAAGCTGCAGTTCGCCGAACGGACAGCGCTGCTAATCGAGAAGCTGGTTGACCTGCGGATTCTCGGACTGCACTTGGAGCGCCTCGCCGACATTGCGCTCACCCCCTTAGAGCGGGGACACGACCAGGATCTGTCGTTTGTGCGACCGATCCGCGGCTCGATCGAGCTGCGCAACGTGTGCTTCCGTTATGCAGAAGCAGAGCCTCTGATTCTTAACAACGTCAATCTGTGCGTTGCTCCGGGACAATTCGTGACGATCATGGGACCTTCCGGCTGCGGCAAGACAACTCTAGTCAAGATTATGCTTGGGCTGCTCGAGCCAACGAGCGGGGAGGTCCTGATCGACGGCCTTCCATTGGGCCAGATCGGACCGCGCGCTTATCGCGAACACATTGGCGCGGTCATGCAGGAGGATCAATTGCTGTCAGGATCCATTGCCGACAACATCTGCTTTTTTGAGACGACATTCGATCGGCAATGGATGATCGAGTGTGCGCAGATTGCCGGCATCCACGACGATATCATGGCAATGCCGATGAGCTACAACAGCCTCATCGGTGACATGGGAAGCTCATTATCCGGCGGGCAGAAACAGCGAGTACTGCTTGCGCGCGCGCTCTATCGCCGACCAAAGATCCTGTTTCTGGACGAGGGCACAGCACATCTGGACACCGACAAGGAAAAAGAAATCAATGCCAATCTCCAGCATCTAAATATGACTCGTGTGAGCATAGCACACCGACCCGAAATCTCCCACGGAGCGGATATGATCATCCGTCTTTCCAGGGCGGCCCAGCCCTTTCAGGTCGGAGTTTCAGGCGGCACACCAGCAGCGCCGCCTGCGCGCGATGCTGGTCACACCGGGTTTGCCGCCGAAGATGCGAAATCGACCAAGCTCGCCCAGGGCCACGACGAATGCTCCGATGGCGGCCGTAAAGGCGACTATTCGAAGCAGGCCGGTAAGATCGACTACTCAAAAGACGGCAAGGGCGAGGACTTTAAGCACGATGGTGGCTGGAAGGACGCCAAGAACGGCGACGGCCTGCCGCAGAAGGACTATTGCGGCCCGAAGCCGCCCGACGACTGCGAAAAGGGCGGCATGTATCGTAACCCCGGTGAAGCGCTGGCCAAGCTCGACTTCTCACATGGTGATTTCGGCTCGCGCTCTCCGGATCACTCGGGTGATATCCAGGGCTCGGCGCGTCGCAATGCGGGTCGTTCGTAGGAATTTCCTGCGTGCTGCGCATAGCCAAATCTCCGCGACGGTGCATCAGATGGTCGCCTTCCGATTAGAAGCAACATGGCAGCCGCTACAGCAGGCTGGCGCGCCGGGTGGCCGGAAGCAGCGGTGGACACCCAACAGCACACCCTGCGCGGGGGCCGCGCCTTGCCTGATGTGCAGTTCCAGAACTAACCGCCGCAGCGAACATCAAGCTTAACGCATGAGTTTCGTTGCGGGCGATCAGAACACGCATAGCGTAGCTCGAGTCGCGCAGGATCCCCCCGCCCTAAGGCGCAGGGGACGGTTCGCCACAGAATCTCCCCACGCGAAAGCTTGCAACTGCTGCGCGGGATCGAGGAAATCCTGATGGAGGGCGCGTCGGCAGGCTGCGGCACCCTAACCGTGTGTCCTTTGACGGAAACGCAGCTCGGGAGGCCGCGTAGTCGCTCACGGATGAGAGTAGAGCCCGTCGATTTCTACGCTGGGCTACGCCACTGCCCCCTCGTGAGCAGATGGTGGTTTTTCCTTCGCGGGGCGTTGGTTCAAATAAAGATGTAACGACCACAAGAGCAGGCGTGATCAAGACGCGAGATCAAACAGGGAAGATTTGACCAAACAAAGCACCAACATTCGCTGCGAGTAACAATGTGGGAGTAAAAATAGCGAAAATGCTTTTCGCAACAATGGGTTATTGCCTTGGTGCGCTCGGAGGGACTCGAACCCCCACGATGTTACTCACTGCCACCTCAAGGCAGCGCGTCTACCAATTCCGCCACGAGCGCTTGGGATACCGGCTGGAGCGAAGCAGCCCGCCGGATCAACGGCGCCGATGTAACAAATCAGGGATGCAGGGACAAGGCAGTTTTGCGACCGAATAACTACGAATAACTACCTGACATCAGGGGATTTCGGCAGCATTTGCTTGACTTCGACCGCGATACGGTTGCGATCCACCAGCACCACGCCGGAGGCCACCGGCAGGTTGTTGGCGAGGATCTTGACCTCGTCCTGCTCGGTGGCGTCCAGTTCGATGATGGCGCCGCGGGAAAGCCGCATCACCTGGTGGATGGGCATGGTCGTGGTGCCGAGCACCACCATGAGATCGACGCTGACTTTATCGAGGGTGGCCACTTCTGAACCGCCAAAGGGGGACTAAATGGGTGTGGTTCCCACCTGACCACGTTATGGTTAGCCAATGGTTAATGACCGCCAAAGCCTTGATTTGACGACATTCGCGCTAGCCCAGGGCGGCGGCGAGGTCGAATGGCGGATTTCCGAAGGCCCGGTGCCCTACCCCGATTCCGTGACCGAAATGGAGGTACGCGCGGCCGATATCGCCGACGGCAAGGCGGCCGAACTGGTCTGGCTGCTGGAACATCCCCCGCTCTACACCTCAGGCACCAGCGGCAAGCAAGCCGACCTGCTCGACCCACGATTCCCGCTGTTCACCACCGGCCGTGGCGGCCAGCTTACCTATCACGGACCCGGCCAGCGGGTGGCTTATGTGATGCTCGACCTCAAGCGGCGGCGGCCCGACGTGCGCGCCTATGTGGCCGGCCTCGAAGAATGGATCATCCGCACGCTCGACGCCTTCAACGTCCGCGGCGAGCGCCGCGAGGATCGCGTCGGCGTCTGGGTGAGGCGACCCGACAAGGGCACAGACTACGAGGACAAGATCGCTGCGATCGGCGTGCGGCTGCGGCGCTGGGTCTCGTTCCACGGCATCGCCATCAATGTCGAGCCGAACCTGTCGCATTTTTCCGCGATCGTGCCCTGCGGCGTCGTCGATCCGCGTTACGGCGTCACCTCGCTGGTCGATCTCGGCCTGCCCGTCACGATGGAGGATGTCGACGTCGCGCTGCGGCGGGCGTTCGAGGACGTGTTCGGCGCCACCGGCGCACGCCTGCCCGAAGCGACGACGTAATTTTATCGCGCGCAGCCCAGCTCAAGCTTGATCCAGATCCGCGCTTTCCTGTTGGCACTCAGCCTCGCTTGTTCTCGGCAGGCGCGGATTGAGCTATATTTGATTCCGGTGCCGCCCACGCCTCCCCCCTCCATCGGGAAAGTAAACGTCATGCCGGGCGAATAGACTGTTGGGCCGACTGTTCGAGCGCCAGGCATAAGGAGGGGTTGCGATCATTGCTCGCAATGGGAGGTTCTCTCGATGAAATTGTCTGCACCAATCTATCATCTGAAGCGGAAGGCGAAGCTTCTTTCCCGCCAGCAAGGCATTCCGCTGCACGAAGCCCTTGACCGTATCGCGGTGGCCGAAGGTTTTGGCGCCTGGAGTTTGCTGGCCGCCAAGGCGGCCGCCGTGACGCCCGCCGGCAACCTATTTCCCCAGCTCAGACATGGAGACCTGCTGCTGGTTGGAGCCCGTCCGGGCCATGGCAAAACCCTGATGAGTCTCCAACTCGCCGTGGAAGCCATGAAATCGGGCCAACGAGGCGCGTTCTTCTCGCTGGAATACACCGAGAAGGAAGTGCTCGACCGTTTCCGTGCAATCGGCGTGGAGCCGGCGCAATTCGATGGGCTGTTCGAGTTCGATTGCTCCGACACCATCAGCGCCGATTACATCGTGAAGCGAATGGCCGGCGCGCCGCGCGGGACCCTCGTGGTCGTCGACTATCTGCAGCTCCTCGATCAGCGCCGTGAAAACGCTGACCTGATGATTCAGGTTCGCACGCTGAAGTCATTTGCGCGCGACCAAGGCTTGATCGTCGTCATTATCTCTCAAATTGATAGGTCATACGATCCTTCGATCAGGTCCTGTCCCGATCTCAGGGATGTCCGGTTGCCAAACCCGCTGGATTTAAAGCTGTTCGACAAGACGTGCTTCCTGAACAACGGCGAAGTTCAGTTCCAGGCAGCTAGCTGACGCGGCTGATTCAAGTCGCGGGCGATGTTATTCGCCCGCGACTTTGCCTGACCGCCGCTCGCATGGTGCTCGCGCAGGATCGCGCGGACTTCACGCCGCCGCCTTCCGCGGCGCGACCTCCAGCTTGCCGGCGATATAACGGCGCTCCTGGGTCAGCCCACCGAAGCCGTAGGCATCGCCCTTCACTTCGTCGACATGGGCGTAGCTCTCTTCATGCAGCGGCCCGAGCAGCTCGCCCATGCGCTGGAACAGCGCGGCGAGATAGGCAGCCTTCTCGTCCTTGGTGTTGGTGCCCTCGCTGACATGAACGTCGAGCCAGAAGCTGGCGAGACTCTGCTCGGCGAGCGATTGACCGCCGGCGAACCAGTCGGCGGCGTCGACCGCCTTCACGATAACGGCAGTGACCTTGGGATCCTTGCGCAGGATTCGCGCGGTGAGGTCGCTGACGGCGGACGCAATCTCCGCCTTCAGGGACGGTGCCTTGCGAGCGCTGGAATAGGTGACGGTAATGAGCGGCATGGTCGTTCTCCTCTGAGCATTGGCGCGTCCATCGCGCCTCCCCTCATCTAGACCGCAGACCGTCATTTTGGTATCTTATCTATATTCATAGCTGTGATAACAGATCATGATGATGATATGAGCACGCTGGATATCGACACGGTGCAGGCGTTCCTGCTTGTCGCCGAACTGCAAAGCTTCACCCGCGCCGCCGAGGCGCTCGGTACCACGCAGGCCGCGATCAGTATGAAGCTGCAGCGGCTGGAGAGCGTGGTCGGCAAGCGGCTGGTCGAGCGCTCGCCGCGCGCGGTGACGCTGACCGCCGAGGGCGCCGCCTTCCTGCCGCACGCCCGCGCCCTGATCGAAGCGCATGACCGCGCGCTGTCGGGCGAGAAGCCCGCGCGCCAGCAATTGTCGCTGGGGATATCCGATCACGCCGCGGGTCCGGAACTGGTGCCGCTGCTCGAGCGGCTGCATGCGATGTCGTCGCAGCTGGCACTTTCCGTGACCATCGGCTTTTCGCGCCAGATGCTGAATGCCTACGATGCCGGCGAACTCGACGCCGTGGTGGTGCGGCAGGAAGGTAGCCGCCGCGGCGGCGAGAAGCTGACCGAGGACGAATTCGGCTGGTTCGCCGCCAAGCGGCTTGTCTGGCGCCGCGGCGAGACGTTGCCTTTGGCGATGCTGGCCCCGCCCTGCGGCGTGCGCGCGATCGCCGTCCGCGCCCTGGACAAGGCCGGCATGGCCTGGAGCGAAAGCTTTGTCGGCGGCGGCGTTACCGCCGTGGCCGCGGCAGCCCTGGCCGGCCTTGCGGTCGCGCCGTTAGCCCGACGGATCGCGCCGCCGGGGCTGGTCGACATCGGGCCGGCCCAAGGCCTGCCGCGCCTCGCCTCCTCGAAGGTGATGCTGCATTCGAAGGTCAGCGATCCCGCCAAGCTCGCGGCGTTGCGGACACTGGCGGCGACGTTCAGAAGCGTGGTTGTAGCGCGGTAATCCACCGTTTCGTTAAAAAAGCCAAAAGCCCTGGAACCAATTGCCTTGCCGAGCGTTTGCGCCAGTTAAACGGGCAGTCGGGATGTCGAAAAAAGATCAGCCGCAGCAAAGGGATCTATTCGAGAGCGAACGTAATTTCCGACTCCTGGTTGAAGGTGTTGCCGACTACGCGCTTTACATGCTGGACCCGACCGGCCAGGTCACAAGCTGGAACATCGGTGGCCAGCGGATCAAGGGCTATGCGCCCGATGAAATCATCGGGCAGCATTTCTCCCGCTTCTACACTGACGTCGACCGCGCCAACGGCAAGCCGCTGCGAGCCTTGCGCATTGCCCGGGAACAGGGCCGCTACGAGGAAGAAGGCTGGCGCGTGCGCAAGGACGGCACGTTCTTCTGGGCCAGCGTCATTATCGACCCCATCTACGAGGATGGCAGGCTCGTCGGCTTCGCCAAGATCACCCGCGACATTACCGAGCGCCACGAAGCCCAGCTCAAGCTGGACCAGATGCATCAGCAGCTCGCGGAATCGCAGAAGCTCGATGCGCTCGGCCAACTGACCGGAGGCGTCGCACACGATTTCAACAATCTCCTGATGATCATCAGCGGCAGTCTTCACACGCTGAAGAAGACGGTGGGCAACGAACCCAAGTCCCAGCGAGCGATATCGGCGATCGAAGGGGCGACCAAGCGCGGCGCCTCCCTCACCAGTCAGCTACTGACATTCGCGCGGCGGCAGAGCGTCAATCCGCAGGCCGTAGACGTCGCGGAACGGATCGATGCAATGCGCGAGGTGCTCGATAGCGGTGTCGGCAGCGCGGTGAAGCTGCAATTCGAAATCGCTCACGGCGTGTGGCCAGTCATGGTCGACATTGCGGAATTCGAGACGGCGCTGGTCAATCTTGTCATTAACGCGCGCGACGCCATGACCGGCGGCGGCGTCATCACGATATCGGCGCGCAACGAACGGTCCGGCGGCGAGGCCGCGGAAGGCGAGTACGTTGCGATCTCGGTGGCAGACACCGGCACCGGTATCGCGCCCGACGTGCTCGGCAAGATCTTCGATCCCTTCTTCACCACCAAGCCAATCGGCAAGGGCACCGGTTTGGGGCTGTCGCAGGTTCACGGCTTCGCCCACCAGGCCGGCGGCACGGTCAGGGTGGCGAGCGAGCTCGGCAGGGGCACCAGGATCACGATCCTGCTGCCGCGAAAGGAAGAGGCCATCGCGGCCGAGGACGTCGATGCGGTCGAAGCCGGCGGAAGCGGTATCGTGCTGCTGGTGGAGGACAATCCTGACGTCGCGGCCGTCAGCACCGGCCTGCTTGAACAGCTCGGCTACACCGTTCGCAGGGTGGCGAATGCCGAAGCAGCGCTGCGCGAAATCGAGCTCGATGGAATCGACCTCGTCTTTTCCGACATAGTGATGCCCGGCAAGATGGATGGTCTCGGCCTCGCCCGTCACCTGAAGGCTGTCAGGCCCAGACTGCCGATCCTGCTGACCAGCGGCTACAGCGACGCCGCGCTAAGCGTGCGCGGCGATTTTCCTATCCTGCGCAAGCCCTACGAGATCCACGAACTTAGCCAGGCGATCGCGAAACTGCCGCGGTAATGGCGCTACTGGAGATCGCCGGGCTCGTTGCGATCCCGGCCAGCATGCCTTCCCGCGATCAACCAGTAGGCCAGCCCGGCCCCAATCCGGCCGCAGCGAAAAGCCAACTAGACCCCACCGGCCATGGCATGCCGCCACCGCGAACAGAACGCCTTCGCCAAATAGGCCTGCTGCAGTGCCGGCTCCACCGAAGAATAAGAGAGAGCGGATCCGAAATCTCTCGCTCAGCCAGATCGCTGCGCTGGCGGGAATACCGCTCAACACTACCGTCAGATGGCAGCCGTCACAAGGACTGAAATGCTCGCGCCCATTGTGCTGAAAAACATCGTGCCGCGCGGAACGACGAGGAGGAGGAGCAGGAATGCGTAGATGAAGGCGGTTGCTATTCCGCACGCAGCGAGCCAGCCTCTGATTGGGCGCGAACCGCATGAGCACGCGTACATTTCCACCCTCCTCACAAGATCGCCTCGAACGCGCTGCGCAGCGTTTCATGGCGGAACACGAAGCCGTTGCTGAGCGCCTTGTTCGGCAGCACGCGCTGGCCGCCCAGCAGCAATTCACTGGCGAAGTCGCCGCCGACACGACGCAGCAGCGCGTCGGGAATGCGGAACAGCGCGGGGCGGCGCAGCCTTCGGCCGAGTTCTTCGGTGAATTTCAGATTAGTGACCGGGATCGGCGCGGTCGCATTGACCGGACCGGAAATCTCCGGATGCGCGATCACATGCGCGATCAGGCGGATCAAGTCGTCGCGCTCGATCCATGACATCCACTGCCGGCCCGAGCCGAGCGGCCCGCCGAGCCCGAATTCGAACGGCGTCAGCATCCGCGTGATGAAGCCGCCTTCGGTGCCGATCACGAGGCCGATCCGCAAACAGACCACGCGCACCCCATGCGCCTCCGCCGGACGCGCCGCGTTCTCCCAGGCGTCGCAGAGTTCATGGCTGAAGCAGGCATGGGACTTCGCTGACTCCGTCAGCACCTGATCCTGCCAGAGCCCGTACCAGCCGATCGCGGAGCCCGAGACCAGCACCGCCGGCTTGCGTTCGAGCCGAGCGATCAGGCGGACGACGTCGCCGGTCATGTTGATGCGGGAATCCAGAATCCTGCGGCGCTTGGCCTCGGTCCACAGCCCGTTGCCGATCGGCTCGCCCGCGAGATTGACGATCACATCGATACGGGCGTCGGCCGGAAGCTGATCGAGGCTCGTGATCAGCGTGATCGGCGGCGGCAGCATCTCGGCCTTCGCCGGATTTCGCACCAGCGCGATGACCTGATGCCCTGCCCCCGCCAGGCCTGCGACCAGGCGGCTGCCGATGAATCCGGTGGCGCCGGTGACCAGCACCGTCTGCCGCGCGGGCCATTTTTCGACCAGGCTTGCCGCCGGTGCAGCCGTCATGCGCGAAAGGCGCTTCGACGCTGAGAAATCGCGCAGGCCGCACAGCGCGGCGCCCACCGCTGCCGCCGCCGCGATCACGCTGAGCCAGCCCGCGTAGGCCGACTTGATTCCGGTCGGCTGCATCGCCCAGGAGATCAGGACCGGCAGCAGCAGCACCAGAATGGCGCCGTAATTGATCGCGAGCAGCGTGTGATTGATGCGCTCGCTGGCCGGCAATTTCCGGCTCATGTCTTCCTCGACGAAATCCATCAGCGTGATGATGATCTCGGCGACCAGCACCGCGATGACCAGCATGGCAAGAAGGCCGTGCACCTCCAGCCAGCCCAGCACCAGGAACAACAGCGCATAGAACATGTTGCGGACAGCATGGAGCTGCAGCTCGTAGCGCTGCGAGGGACGCCACGCCAGCCGCTCGGTCAGTTCGTGGTGATAGAACGTGTCGAACACGCCCATCACGACCTGAATGGCGATCAGGATCCAGAGCAGCGACGTCATGATGCGGCCTCCATGAACACGGCGGACTGACGAATGAGTTTGCCGAAGCGCGGGTGAACGATGTCGAGCGAGAAACGGAACGTGCCGCCGCCGAGATCGGAATGGGTGACGGTTAGATCGCCGGGCGTGAGCCAGGGCGGCAGCGGCACCCTCAACGGACCAATCTGCAGGGAGTAGCCGACGCTGCGAAACACCAGCGCTTCGTGCTCGACCGATATCAGCAGCGCCATGCTGACGCCGTAGCCGACATACTCCTCAAGGCCGGTCGGACCTGCAAAGCGCTTCGCGGAATGGATGACCTGCGGAAAGCCGTTGCTGCGTGCGCACATGCGGGTCCAGATCTGGCCGCCGCTCGCCGCGTCCTCGGTCACCGCCACGACCATCGGAACGCCGGTCTCGGCACCTGTCGGCAACGGCCCGCCGATCACCCGCGCGAGCTGCGCCAGCCACCAGCCTGCGCGGCTAAAACTCGCCTCCTCCACCGTGCCGACATAGACGACGGTTTCGCCGTCGGCAAAGCGCTTGGAAAAGCGCCGCCAGATCGCCAGCGGCAGACGGCCCCATTCCTCGTCGGGCAACAGATTGTGGAAGCGGCGGTCGTCGAGCAGGATGGTGGTCGAGGCAGGCGTTGCGGGAAACCTTGGTATTCTTGTAGACGCCATCACACGCTCCTGCTTGCCCCTCTGCCCCTACTTCGATTTCCCGACCGGCAAGAAGCTGACGATCTTCTCGCCAAGCTTGATCAGCGCGACCAGCCTCGGCCGCGGCACATGCAGCATCTGCGTGTACCAGCGGTCGACCAGTTCGGTGAAAGCCAGCATTTCCTTCAGCCGCTTGGCCGCGACCGGGCTGATGGTCGGATCATCGGCAGCGTCGGAAACGCAGGCCCGTAGCGCATCGATGGCGGGATCGATCTCGCGCTCCTTGCGGCCGGCGGCGATCCGCGCCGCCACTTCCCAGATGTCGGTTTCGGCCTCGAAATGATCGCGGCGGTCACCGAGGATCGGCACCCGGCGGATCAGATTCCAGGCCAGCAGCTCCTTGATCGAATTGGAGACGTTGGACCGCGCCATGCCGAGCGTCTCGGCGATATCTTCCGCGGTCATCGGCGCCTCGGCGAGGTACAGCAGACCATGGATCTGGCTGACGGAACGGTTGACGCCCCACTCGTCCCCCATGTCACCCCAGTGCAGGATGAACCGTTCGACGACGGCGGGGAGTTTCGTTTTGTCGGTCTTTTCTGTCATAACAGAAATATCTGATGGAACTGTGCAGATGTCAAGGGCGCTCGCGGCTGACATTTGCGGTTTAGGCTCCCGCCTTCTCGCCAAGGTTCGCCCGATAGGTTCCCTCGATGGAACCCGAGGGAAATGTCGGTTCCGTTATTTCCCGGGCCCGTCCGTTAACCCCTTCGGCACCGATCGCGCCTTAGATTCACCCCTCGCGCGTCGCCGGCAACGAGATCAGGCGCGGACATCAAGGCGAGGAATGCCCCATCGAAATCCTCCAGACCCCGGCGGGCCGCTGCGGCGGTTAACGTCGACGGCCGTCGTCATCATCTTTGCGCTGGTCATGACCGCCTGCGTCCTCGGCGTCATGGCCTGGAAGGCGTTCGACGCCAAGAAGGCGGCGCTGACGAGCGGCAGCTCCGACATTCAAAACCTCGCTCATTCGCTGGCAGAGCACGCCTCGCACACCATTCAGTCGGTCGATATCGCGATGACGGGAATGGTGGACCTGCTGAAATACCGAGACCCCGAGCCTGACAGGTTCAACCGATACCTGGCCGAAACGGCGAAAACGCTGCCCCAGTTGCGGAGGATCGGCGTCTCGGATGCCAAGGGCAACTGGACCTATTCGTCGTTGGCGGAGATGCCGCGCCATACCATCTCGGACCGCAACTATTTCGTCTACCATCGCGATACACCGGACAACGCGCTTCGGATCAGCGAGCTGCTGCAGTCCCGGGTCGACGATCGATCCTCCATGATCGTTGTCTCGAAACGTATCACCAAGCTCGACGGCAGCTTCGGCGGGGTCGTCGCCGCGGCGATCGACAAGGATTATTTCAACGGCTTTTACCGGACATTCCAGCTCGGCCCGGACGGCGGCATCAGCCTGATACGGAATGACGGTACGCTCCTGATACGCTGGCCGCTGTCGGACAAGAGCACGAACCTGTCCAAGACCGACCTGTTCTCGAAGCATCTCAAGCTGAGCTCTGTCGGATATTACAAGATCATCTCGCCGTTCGACGGCGTCGTGAAGCACCTCGGCTATGAGGAGACGCGCAACTACCCGATGGTGGTCACCGTCGCCATGTCGGAAGACTGGCTGCTTTCGGAATGGTGGAAGACCTTGCGCACCGACGTCATCGTCGCCGGTGTGCTCTTGTGCATGATCCTGATGCTGGCGGCGCTGCTTGCATTGCAATTCCGCTTCCGCAGCAGGACCGAGCGCGCGCTGCGCGAGCGCGAGGCGCATTATCGGCTGCTCGCCGACAATATCGCCGACATCATCATCGTGATCGATGCCCGCAGCGTGCTCCGTTATGTTTCCCGTTCCGTCGAGCCGGTGCTTGGGCTGCAGGCGACGAATCTGGTGGGAAAATCATGCTTCGACCTGGTCCATCCCGAGGACCGCGAGAGCGTTATGCAGGCGACCACGCGGCTTAGTGGTGTCGGTAGCGTCAGCACGGTGGTGTTCCGGCACTATCGCGGCGACGGAACGCTGGCGTGGGTCGAGAGCAAATTCAAGCTGGCATCGGAGACTAGCGATCCCAAGCAAATCGAATTTCTTTGCGTCATCCGCGATGTCACCGAACGCAAGCGGATGGAGGACGAACTGACCCAGCTTAACCGCCGGCTCACCCAGCTCGCCGCGACCGACGGGCTGACCGGGCTGACCAATCGCCGCACCCTCGACAGCTTCCTGCGGCGCGAATACGAAGCCTGCGAAGAAATTTCGGTGCTGCTGTTCGATATCGACAATTTCAAGGGCTATAACGACACCTACGGACACCAGGCCGGCGACCGTTGCCTGCAGGCCGTTGCGAAAACCATTGGCGACGCGACCGCCAACACGTCGGGCCTGTCCGCGCGGTATGGCGGCGAGGAATTCGCGGTCGTATTGCCGAACACCTCGGAAGACGAGGCCTTGAAGGTTGCCGAATCCGTCCGGCTAACGGTCCGGGCGCTGGGCATACCCAACACGGCCTCGAGCCGCGGCTACATCACCATCAGCGCAGGCGTCGCCGCCAAGACCCGCTCGACGCTCGACGAGGCGGCGCTGGTTGGAGAAGCCGACACCGCGCTCTACGAGGCCAAGCGCCTCGGCCGCAATCGCAGCATGGTGCATTCCTCAATCGATCTGCGATATGTCGAGAGCGGCTCCATCCAGCACGATGGCGAAATCGCACCGCGCGAACGGACGCATTAGCGCGCCCCCTGCAGCAACGTCCACGTCGTTTGTCGATCATCTGGCCGACAGGTGAGCCAGCTCACATCCAGGCGAAGCCGCCCGGTCTCTTCTATCAGCCGACTGAAAAGTAACTTGTTGGCGACTGCCCGAATGCGCAGAAGTTCCGGTTCCGCAAAGCCGGCAACAAACATCCGTCAAACACGCCGATGTGCACGACAGGACAGTTGCGCAGATATCGGCGATCTGGCTTGATGGCCGCGTTGGGACCGCGTTCTCGGTAAGAGCATGTCCAACAAGCCCAGACTACTCTTTGCCAGGAGTGGCCCGCTGATTGCGCTGGCAATCGCGGTGGGCATGTTGTTGAGCGTCGGCGAGCCTACCTCGGCGCAGTTCTTCAATTTCGGCGGATATCAGCAGCAGCAGCAGCGTCCGCCCCCGCAGCGCAACGGCGGCTGGTTTGGCGGCGGCGGCTGGTTCTCCAACGACGCTTACGAGCCGTTCCAGCAGCGAGCGCCGCCTTTGGAAAGGCGGCAGTCCCCACCGCCGCCACGCGAGGATTTTTCAAGGGCGCCGCCGCCCGAGAAGCGCGCAACCGTCCCAACGCGCAGTGTACTGGTGATCGGCGACGCCATGGCCGACTGGCTGGCCTACGGACTTGAGGGCGTCTACTCCGAGCAGCCCGACTTCGGCGTGATCCGCAAGCACAAGACGACTTCGGGCCTCATCAAGTACCAGCCCAAGGGCGAGCCCGCTGACTGGGTCGCGGCTGCCAAGGTCATTCTTGCGGCTGAGAAGGCTGATGCGATCGTTGTCATGCTCGGCCTCAACGACCGCATACCAATCCGGGAACCTGTCGACGAGAAATCTGCCGACAAGAAGGGGGACGGAAAGGTTCCACAAGCCAGCGCTGAAACCAAAAACGCCAAGCCTGGCGCACCGGATGGTACGGCCAATGCAGACGGCAAGCGCGTCGACGGCGAATTGTCGCCCGACGACACCGGCCAGGCGGCAGCCCCCGAAAAGGTGGCGCGCTCGCCGAACGGCGTTTCTGAGTTCCGCGACGAACGCTGGGTCAAGCTCTACAACAAGAAGTTGGACGACATGATCGGGGTTCTCAAAAGCAAAGGCGTGCCGGTCTTGTGGGTCGGTCTGCCGGCCGTCCGCGGCCAGAAGAGCACCTCCGACATGCTGTTCCTGGATAAGCTCTACCGCGAAGCTGCGGCCAAGGGCGGCATCACCTATGTCGACGTCTGGGAAGGCTTTGTCGACGAGGCCGGCAATTTCGTGCAAAGGGGCCCTGACTTCGAGGGCCAGATCCGTCAGTTGCGGACCAATGACGGTGTCTTCTTCACCAGGGCTGGCGCGCGCAAGCTTGCGCATTATGTGGAGCGCGAGATCACGCGCCTCCTCGCGCGTTTGCCGATCGCGCTGCCGAGCGAGCCGGCAACACCAGATGCCGACGCCGTGCCCGGCCAACCCGCGCCGCGGCCGCTGGCCGGACCAATCATCCCCTTGGTCGCGTCCTCCATCGCGCCGGATCAGTTGCTTGGCGGACCGGGTTCACGCCCGGCCGCGCTCGATTCTATCGCCACGCGCGCGCTGGTGAAGGGCGAAGCACTTTCTCCGCCCGCCGGCCGTGCCGACGATTTCGTATGGCCGCGCCGCGAGATCGGCCGCGAGCACATCAAAGGTGACCCTCTCGCCGCATCTGCAGCCATGCCGCCGACCGCATCGGCGAAACCAAAAAAGTATCGACGCTAAGAGACGCTCAGATCGTCGGCAGCACAGAGAAGCGCTCCCCTGCCCGTCGCAACCTCAGCATGTCAGGACCAACGGCTTCATCATGCACCGCATCGACTCGCGCCGACGATGGCCCACGCCGGCATTCCTCGATCATCGCCGTAACGGCGCCCGCGGAGCCGGCGAACACCGCCTCGACGCTGCCGTCGCGACGATTGCGCACCCAGCCTTCCAGATCATGCGACCGCGCCTCGTCGTCGACAAAGGCGCGGTAGCCGACGCCCTGCACCCGGACCCTGATCGTGACATGACGGATCGCGTCGCTCATGACTTCTTCAATCCGAGAAATTCGGAAAGCCGCTGCTTGACCTCGTCATCGCGCACCAGACGATTGGTGAGCTGCGCCGATGCAAGCCCCTTCAAGTCCTTCGGTCTCGTGCCTTCGCGCAGCGCTTTCAGCGTATCATGGACCGCCAGCGTCGCCGCGGCGAATGGCGTGTGGCCCTGCAGGGCAATCTTCACCCGCTGACTCCTGAGGAACGCAGCGTCGTCGAGTTCGCCCTGGGTATTGCCGAGAACGATCGGTAGCGTCGTTACCGCCGCGATCGCCTCGACTTCCCGGCGCCTCGTAAGACCCGTGAAAAACAGCGCATCGACGCCGGTCGCGTCATAGGCTCTCGCCCGCGCCAGACAGTCCTCGAAACTCGACGCCCTTGGTCCGCCGCCGCGTGTTCCGGTCCGGCCCATGATGACCAGTTGCGGATCGCTGCGCCCGTCGAGCGCCGCCTTCATCTTGCCGACGCCCTCCTCCAGCGAGATCAGTTGCGGCTCGGCGACGCCAAAGGCCTGCGGCAGCAGCGTATCCTCGATGGTGAGGCCCGCGGCCCCCGCCGCTTCCAATTCCTGAACGGTACGGCGGACATTGAGTGCATTGCCATAGCCATGATCGGCGTCGACCAGTACCGGCAAGGCAGAAGCGCGCGACATCCGCCGCATTTGTTCGGCCAGTTCGGTCAGCGTGATCAACGTAATATCGGGATCGCCGAGGATCGCCAGCGAGGCCACCGAGCCGCCGAACATGCCGAGCTCGAAGCCGAGGTCTTCGGCGATACGGATCGAGGTCGCGTCATAGACCGACCCCGGCCGGATGCAGGTGGGGCCGTTGAGAATGGTACGCAATCTCTCTCGGCGCTGACGGAAAGCCATTTCCTATCCCCACTCTTTGTTATTCCGGAGCGATGCGAAGCATCGAGCTATGGTGCGCAATTGCGCACCTGAGAATCTCGAGATTCCGGGTCTGGTGCTGACGCACCATCCCGGAATGACAGTCTCAAGCAAATTCAAGAATCAACGCATCCACTGCCAGCGTCGCGCCGGCCGCGGCGTGGATCTTCTTCACCGTGCCGTCGCGCTCGGCGCGCAGCACGTTCTGCATCTTCATCGCCTCGACCACGGCCAGCGTCTCGCCGGACTTGACCTCCTGCCCTTCGGAGACCGCAATCGACACCACGAGCCCGGGCATCGGGCACAGCAGCTTCTTGCCGGTATCGGCCGCCGAGTTCACCGGCATCAGCCGTGCCGCCGCGGCTTCGCTTTCGGTGAACACCTGGACCGCAACTTCAAAGCCTTGATGCGCCAGGCGGATGCCGTTCGGGATCGCGCGCACCTGCATCGCCACGAAATGGCCGTCGATGGTGCCCTGCCAGACCGGCTCGCCCGGCGTCCAGGCCGAGATCAGATTGTGCGGATTGCCGGGCAGACTATCGGTGCCGATGAAGCGCACCGCGATGCCGTCGGCCTCGCGCGCCACATCAAGCGCGATCTCGTCGCGATCGAGCCATACCGCGCGGCGGCGCTCGCGCTGCACCAGCCGGCCGGTCAACTGGCCGGAAATCCGCCGCTTCCGTTCGCCAAGCACATGATCGATCGCAGCTCCCACGGCGGCGAGCCGCCGCGCGATCTCGCCTTCCGGCGGGCGCGCGGAAAATCCCTTTGGAAATTCCTCCGATATGAAGCCGGTGGAAAGCTTGCCCTCGCGCCAGCGCGGATGGTTCATCAGCGCCGAGAGGAACGGAATATTGTGTCTGATGCCGTCGACGTAGAACGCGTCGAGCGCGGTGGCTTGCGCCTCGATGGCGGCGGCCCGCGACGGCGCGTGGGTGACGAGCTTTGCGATCATGGGATCGTAATGGATCGAGATTTCGCCGCCCTCCTGCACGCCGGTGTCATTGCGGATAGTGACGCCGTCCTGACTCACTTCCGTCGGCGGACGGTATTTCACGAGGCGGCCGATCGAGGGCAGGAAGTTGCGGAACGGATCCTCGGCATACACGCGCGATTCGACCGCCCATCCGGTCAGCGTGACGTCCTTTTGCGCGATCGAGAGCTTCTCGCCGGCGGCAACGCGGATCATCTGCTCGACGAGGTCGATGCCGGTGATCAGTTCGGTGACGGGATGCTCGACCTGCAGACGGGTGTTCATCTCCAGGAAGTAGAAGCTCTTGTCCTGGCCGGCGACGAACTCGACGGTGCCGGCGGAGTCGTAATGCACGGCCTTCGCCAGCGCGACCGCCTGCTCGCCCATCTTGCGGCGCGTGGTCTCGTCGAGCAGCGGGGACGGCGCCTCCTCGATGACCTTCTGGTTGCGGCGCTGGATCGAGCATTCGCGTTCGCCGAGATAGATCACGTTGCCATGCTTGTCGCCGAGCACCTGGATCTCGATATGGCGGGGGTCGACGATGAACTTCTCGATGAAGACACGATCGTCGCCGAACGAGGATTTTGCTTCAGCCTTGGCGAGGTTGAAACCTTCGGCGACTTCCGCCTTGGAATGCGCGATCCGCATGCCCTTGCCGCCGCCGCCGGCAGAGGCCTTGATCATCACGGGATAGCCGATCTCGTCGGCAATCTTCACCGCCTGCTTGTCGTCCTCGATGACGCCGAGATGGCCGGGCACCGTGGAAACCTTGGCCTTGGCCGCGGCCTTCTTGGATTCGATCTTATCGCCCATCGCGGCGATCGCGCCCGGATTGGGTCCGATGAAGACGATACCGGCCTTTTCGAGCGCGCGCGGAAACGCTTCACGTTCGGACAGGAAGCCATAGCCGGGATGCACCGCCTGCGCGCCGGTCTTGCGGCAGGCCTCGACAATCCTGTCGATCAAAAGATAACTTTCGGCCGCGGCCGGCGGGCCGATCAGCACGGCCTCATCGGCCATTTCGACATGCAGCGCATCGCGGTCCGCCTCGGAATACACCGCGACCGTCTCGATCCCCATTCGGCGCGCAGTCTTGATGACCCGGCAGGCGATCTCGCCGCGATTTGCGATCAGAATTCTTTTGAACATGTTCTTCTTGCTTGAGCTTTGGGCAGGATCCTCCCCCGCATTGAGACATGCGGGACGCGGGGTAACCCACCCGTCGTACAGCAAAAATCGATGGAGGCAACGGTCTCGTATCGGCTGGCCGCCCTGCCCGGCGGCCACTCACCCGGAATAGGAATTGAAGCGACCCCGCGCATAGGCATGGGATACCGCCTTCATCAGTTCGCCAACCTCGGATTCCAGATATTCGTTAGCCAGGATCAGCGCGCGGATCGTCGCCCGCATGTCGCCGCCGCAGGCCGAAATCGCCTGATCGACCGCCGATTCAAGCTCGTCGCTCTCTTCGGATTTCGGCTGTGAAGAGAACGACATGAGAGCTATTCCGTGTTGGGCGAGCGCGCATGTTCCTATTTTGTTCTTATGAAGTCAACACGTCTTCTGCTTCCCTTAGGAGCACACCGATTTCAGGAGAGCGATCACATGGACTTATCGGCAATGATCAAAAGAGCGATCGAGATCGGCGAACGGCCGGGGTTCATCACCTTCGACCCGCTCAACGAACTCACCTTATTATCGGCCACGACGATTGAGGCCGAAGATATCGAGATTCTCCTGGGGGCCTTGAGCGACCGTGGAATAGACGTCAGAGAGGCATAGGCCGCGACGCTTGGTCCCTGGATACTGACATGTGCTAGAAGACACCGGCAGGTGTGGAATTGATTTGAAATGAAACAGATGCGGTCCCGAATTTTTCTGGTTGCGGCATTGCTGTCGATCGCCTTTCCGGCCAGCCAGAGTTCGGCCGCCACCGCCATCGTCCGGGATGGCGGCACGCTTCAACTGGGCAACGTTACCTTCCGCCTCGACGGCATCGATGTTCCGACCATCGACCAACTCTGCATCGACGAACGCGCCGATAGCTGGACCTGCGGTATCGAGGCGCGCGATCAACTGACCAAGCTGATCGGCGGCAAACAGGTCCGCTGCGACGATCTGGGTCCCGATCCCTCTTACAAGAAACGGCGCATCGGCGTGTGCAAGATCGAGGGCGAGACGACAAGTCTCAGCCAGTTGCTGGTCCGCAACGGCTTTGCCTTGAATGTCGAAGCCTCAGCCAGCGGGCGCTTCCAGCCGGACGAAGCCCGCGCCAGAGACGACCGCCAAGGCCTCTGGAAAGGCTGCTTTGTCGCGCCGCGCGAGTTCCGCGCCGGGAAAAAGGACGGCGCCCTGCTCGGCACTGCATGTCGCGCCGACCGCGACCGCGAAATCCGCGAGACCTTGTTCCCCGATGATCTCGTGATGCCCGCGGGCTGCAATATCAAAGGCAAATTCGCCGTCCGCGCGCGTGTTACCGGGAACCTTGGCATCTATCATCTGCAGGCGTGCCGCTCCTATCCGGGGTTGAAGCAGGATCGCTGGTTCTGTTCCGAGGAACAGGCGCAGGCGGAAGGGTTCCGCCAAGCTTACAACTGCCGGTCACCATCCAAGAGCAAATGAAGCTGGAAAGATTGCCGCCTCCTGTGTGAAAGTGCCGGCAGAGGTTGCCGGCCCGCATGACCCCTTCCGATTCGAACGTCTTGCCCGAAATTGCCGCCGCCGAACGCTTGCGGCAGCATCTGCAGGAAATCGCGAGCGAGCGCGACAGCGCTCATCGCGCCTTGCAGGAACGCGAAGCGGAGCTGGCGCGGATCCAGCGCATCGCCGGCGTCGGCGGTCTCGAAATCGATTTCCGTGATGGCGTCAAGAACCGCCGCTCGCCCGAATATCTCCTGGTTCACGGCCTGCCACCGGAGGCTGCCAATGAGAGCTATGAGGAATGGGTCAGCCGGATCCATCCCGAGGATCGCGAGCGAACGGTCCGGCACCTGTTCGGCATCCTGAAGAGCGAGAGCGAGGATTATTCGGCCGAATACCGGATCGTGCGGCCCAATGACGGCACGACCCGCTGGATCCGCGTCGTCGCCAAGATCGAGCGCGACGATGACGGCCGGGCGCTGCGCCTGGTCGGCGCCGATTGCGACGTCACTGCGCAGATGCTGGCGCAAGAAACCTTGCGCGAAAGCGAGGAGCGCTTTCGCCTGATCGCCGACAGCGCCCCGGTCCCGATCTGGGTCACCAAGCTCGACCGCACGCGCTCCTTCGCCAACCAGGCCTATCTCGATTTCCTCGGCCTGCCATTCGAGGAAGCCATCGTATTCGACTGGCGTAAGCGGCTGCATCCGGAAGACATGGCGCGCACCCTGCAGGAATCGGTCGCCGGCGAGGCCTCGCTGAAGCCCTTCGTGCTGGAAGCCCGCTACCAGCGCGCCGACGGTGAATGGCGGTGGCTGCGCTCGGAATCCCAGCCGCGCTGGGATCCGACCGGCAACCATATCGGCTTCATCGGCGTCGCCCACGACATCACCTCGGCCAAGCAGGCCGAGCACGATCTGCGCCGGCTGAATGACATCCTCGAATTGCGGATCACCGAGCGGACTGCGCAGCTCGAGTCCAGCGAAGCCCAGATGCGGGCGATCTTCGAGACCAGCCATCAGTACCAGGCGCTGCTCAACCAGCATGGCGACGTGCTCTATGCCAACCGGACAGCGCTTGCCGGAATCCGCGCTGAAGCCAGCGCTGTGGTCGGCCAGCCATTCTGGGACACGCCGTGGTTTGCCGAGACCTCCGGCATGCGCGACGCCGTGCACCACGCCTTCCTTGCTGTGATGCGCGGCGAAGAGGTCAAGATCGAGATGCTGCTGCATTTGCCGATCGGCGACCGCTATTTCGATTTTGCGATGCGCCCGCTGCATGACCGCCACGGCATCGTGATCGGCGCCGTGCCGGAGGCCATCGACGTCACCGAGCGCCGCCAGGGCGAGGAAGCGCTGCGCCAGTCGCAAAAAATGGAAGCGGTCGGACAATTGACCGGCGGTGTGGCGCACGATTTCAACAACCTGTTGACCATCATCCGCTCCGCAACCGATTTCCTGCGCCGTCGCGAACTGCCGGAGGAGCGACGCCGCCGCTACATCGATGCGATTGGCGAGACGGTGGAGCGCGCCTCCAAGCTGACCGGACAACTGCTGGCGTTCGCCCGCCGGCAGCCGCTGAAGCCGCAGGTGTTCAATATCGGCAACCAGGTCGAGGCCGTGGCGCAACTCATCCGCCCCCTCGTGGGCGCCCGGATCAGGATCGACGTCGACATCGCCGATATCAATTGTTTCGCGATCGCCGACATCGCGCAGTTCGAAAACGCGCTGATGAATCTCGCCGTCAACAGCCGCGACGCCATGGATAGCGAGGGTCGGCTTATCATCCGCGTCCGCAAGGTGGACGCCATTCCCCCGCTCCGCGCCCAGCCCGCCCGCCACGGCGATTTCGTCGCCGTCACCGTGACAGATACCGGTATCGGCATTGCGCCCGAATTGCTCGAGACAATCTTCGAGCCGTTCTTCACTACCAAGGAAGTCGGCAAGGGCACGGGCCTCGGCCTCAGCCAGGCGTTCGGTTTTGCCAAGCAGTCCGACGGCGACATCGCGGTCGCAAGCACGCCCGGTCACGGCGCGACCTTCACGATCTACCTGCCTCAGGCCGCGATGCCGGCCGATGCGGACGACGCGGCCGCGACGGGCAGCGAACCCGCCGCGCGCGGCCGCGGCTACCGCGTGCTCGTGGTCGAGGACAATGACGACGTCGGACAATTCTCCACCGAGCTCTTGGAAGATCTCGGCTACACC
Organism: Bradyrhizobium sp. CCBAU 051011; assembly: GCF_009930815.1. Lineage (NCBI taxonomy): Bacteria > Pseudomonadati > Pseudomonadota > Alphaproteobacteria > Hyphomicrobiales > Nitrobacteraceae > Bradyrhizobium > Bradyrhizobium sp. CCBAU 051011. Next base: position 7,709,427 of record NZ_CP022222.1, read on the forward strand.
GTCCGCCGTGTCGCCAGCGCGGATGCCGCGCTCGCGATCCTGGCCGAGGACGAATTTTCCGCCGATCTGGTGTTTTCCGACGTCATCATGCCCGGCATGAACGGCGTCGAACTCGCCGGCATTATACGAGAACGCTATCCCGGCCTGCCCGTGGTGCTGACCAGCGGCTACAGCAACGTGCTGGCGGAAAACGCCCACCGCGGCTTCGAACTGATCCAGAAGCCCTATTCGGTGGAATTGCTGTCGCGGATTCTCAGAAAGGCGATTTCCGAGGCGCGGCCGCAGCCGGGCTGAAGCAGCCTAGTCTTGCGCCTCACGCCGCGGCCTCGACGCCGGCCTTCCCCGACGCCAGCAGCGCGGATTTCCTGCGCCGGACACGCCGCGCTGAACAGATAGCCCTGCATCTGGGTGCAGCCGAGATTCTGTACGGTCTCGCGCTGCTGCAACGTCTCGACGCCTTCGGCGGTCGTGATCATGTTGCGGTCGGCAGCGATGCTGACCACCGCGCGGATGATCGAGGCCGACGACGAATTGCGCGTCACTTCCTTGACGAAGGACCGGTCGATCTTGATCTTGTCGAACGGAAAGCGCTGCAGATATTGCAACGAGGAATAGCCGGTGCCGAAATCGTCGAGCGCGATGTGAATGCCGAGCGCGCGGAGCTGGTTCAGCGTCGTCAGCGCCGCGTCATCGTCCGCGATCAAGACGGCTTCCGTGATCTCCAGCTCCAGCCGGCGCGGGTCAAGCCCGCTTTCATTGAGGGCTGCGGCAACCTTCAACGACAGCGTTTCCGAGCGGAACTGGATCGGCGAGACGTTAACGGCGACGCGGACATGCGACGGCCAGGTCGCAGCTTCGGCGCAGGCGGTGCGTAACACCCACTGCCCGATCTCCTCGATCAGGCCGGTTTCCTCGGCGACTGGCACGAAGTCGGCGGGCGAAACCATGCCGCGCACCGGATGCCGCCAGCGCAGCAGCGCCTCGCAGCCGGTGACGACGTCGCTGCGCAGATCGACCTGCGGCTGGTAGTGCAGCTCGAAGCCGCCCTCCGCCAGCGCGGCGCGCAAATCGGCCTCCAGCTCGCGGCGATGATTGGCCTGCTGCTCCATTTCGGGGTCGAAGAAGCGATAGGTTCGTCGGCCGGCCGCCTTCGCCGCATACATCGCAAGATCGGCGCTCTTCAGGAGATCGAACAGGTCCGAGCCGTCGCGCGGGGCAATCGCGATGCCGATGCTGGCATCGCTGGAAAAGCGATGGCCGTGGCAATCAAAGGGGGTGCGCAGCGCCTGATAGATCCGCGCGACCAGCGCATGAACGTCCTCGGCGCTCTCGATGCCGTCCTGCAGGATGGCGAATTCATCGCCGCCGAGACGGGCGATGAAATCTTCAGCTCCGACCGACTGGCGCAGCCGCTCCGCCACGCCTTTCAGGAATTCGTCGCCGATCAGATGTCCGAGCGTGTCGTTGATGCGCTTGAATTCGTCGATGTCGATATAGAGGATCGCGAACTTGCGCCCCTCGGCTTCCAGCAGCAATCCCTCTGCATGGCGCTGAAACAGCGTGCGGTTCGGCAGATTGGTCAGCGCGTCGTAGTGAGCGAGATGCTCGATCCGCGCCTGGTCGCGCCGCCCTTCGGTGACGTCTTCCAAAGTCGTCGCCCAGCCGCCGTCCGGCGAGCGCTTGAAGATCAGCCGGATCGTGCGCCCGTCGGGTGTCGAGGTTATGGTGTCCTGAACGAGGCTGCTGTTGGGATCGAGAAACCGCGCGCAATAGGCGTCGACATCGCCGATGAAGGAGCCGCGCTCCTGGCGGTGCCGGATCAGGTCGCGCAGGTGACAGCCGGGTTTAACCACATCCGGCGACAGGCCGAACATGTCGATGTAGCGGCGGTTGCAGATCACGAGGCGCCCGAAAGAATCGAATAGCAAAAGGCCCTGCGTCATGTTGTTGATGGCAGTGTCGAGATGCTGGCTCTTTTCCGAAAGCTTGTGCTGCGCGGCGGTATGCTGGCGGCGGAGCTGGCGCACGATCAGGAAGACCATCACGATGACAACGACGATCGCGAGGCTGGCTGCGCCAAACTGCAGCCTGGTCTGCGCTCGCCAGTCCGCCAGCGCGGCCTCGGTCCTTGTGGTCGCCACGATCAGGATGGGAAAGTGCATCAGCGACTTCACCGCGCCGACCTTGTTTTCCGGCAGCCTTTCGCTGGTGAAGCGCCCGGAAATGTTGCCGTCCACCGCCAGCGCGCGTTGAAACGCCTCGGAGCCGGCAACGTTGTAGCCGACCAGGGTGTCATCCTTGGGATAGCGGGCAATGATGGTGCCGTTGCGGTGAATCATCGAGATCGCGGTATCGCCATTGAGCTCCAGCGATCCGACAAAGGCGTCGAAATGAGAAGGCTCGACGCCGCGGCTGGCAATCCCGATGACCTCGCCGTTGCGGCCGACGAGCTTGCGTACAAACAGCGTGGTTCAGTTCTTCGTGACCTTGCTGAGGACCGGCTCCACGATCACATCGGGCGTTGGCCGTCCCGACGCGATATCCTTGAAATATTGCCGTTCCGCGATGCTGACATCAGGTACCGGCCACATCTCGGAGGAGTTGATCAGCCATCCCTTGGCGTTCCACAGGTTCAGTGCCCCGACATGCGGCAGCGCCGCGAGCTTGGAGCGCAGCATCTCGTGCGCGCTTAAGCTCGACATTCTCTGTTCGAACTCGTCCGCTGTATCGATCCCGTCGGCGTGCATGCCGGCGATGACATCCTCGTGCACATGCTGGAGATCACGAAGCTGCTGGTCGAAATGCCGCGACAGCAAGAGCGCGCTGTTGTTGAGTTCACGCTCGGCGACTTCCAGCGCCCGCTCCCGGTACTGCATGGCGAAATAGCCGGTGCCGAGCGTGATCGCGAGCACGATGCCTGCAGCACTGATGATCAGCCACTGGATCGCACCCAGTCTGATGGGCCACGGCAGGCCGGCACGGTACGCCGGCTGGCTCGCCGCGATGACGTCTTCCGATGAATTGCTCAGCATTTTCGCTGCCCCCACAGCCGCTTGTTGTAGGGAACACAACCCAAAAGGGCGTTAGCAAAATGAGTTATCGCAAGGTTAAGGTATCAGCGGAATCAGGCGCTTTCCGCGATCTCAGCTTCCTTGAGGCTGCACTCGATCAGTGCCCCGTCGATCGAAAACTCCGAGAACGGCGACAGCGCGGTCGCGGCCTGCAGCGGCGCGAAGAACTGCGCATCCCCGGGGCTCTTCAGGAAGAAGCGGATGTGGCTGGCGGTCATCGTATCACGCGACAGCCACACGATGCCGGAGAACAGCGCCACCATCATCTGGGCGTATTGGCCGGCGCCTGCGATCCCCAGTTCGTAGATCGGCGACACCACGATGAAGCGCGCGCGCAGGATGGGGTTCGGAAACTTGCTCATCATCAGCCGGCTGACCTGGCAGGCCGCATGAATCCGCTCGCCGTCGGAAAGGCAGTAGAGGTTGGGATTGTCGCCGTCCTTGGTCAGGGCGTCATAGGGGGAGAAGCTTCCGGTCGAAAAGGTCGAAAAGTCCTCGCCGACGCTTTCGGCATCCTTCTTCCACTGGCCCTTGATCGACCGCCAGGACCTATCCGGCTCTTTCATCGGCAGCAGGCGCATGGCTTAACCAGGGGTTAATGCAGGAGCTGAAGCCGACATTTTACGGGCGGCGGCTAAACGTTTGCTTACGTTGGCGCCTCCCGAGCAAATAATTGTAAGCGCTCGCCAATCCGGCTACTTCAGCGGGTATTTTCTACCGGCGCTCCCTCGACGCGGGGCTGGCTGTGACGCGGATTGTACTGCTCGCCCATTGGACCGACGCTCTCACCATCGGAGCAGCGATCGAGCGGCTGCTCAGGCGATGGACAGTATACGTCGCATCCGGCCCGATAGCGATATCGCTACGGCGCGGCGGTGCTCCGTGTCGCATAGCCAGGAGCACCGCCGGCCGCCGATCGCTCTCAGGCGGCGGCTTCGTAATTGACGGCTATTTCCGCAATCTTGGTCAGGATCTCGTCGGTCTTCTTTTCTTCGGCGAGTGTCTGGTCGATCAGCTTCACGGCCTGCGGATTATTGAGCTTGGTCGCCCAGGCTTTCAGCGTGCCGTAGCGGGAAATCTCGTAATGCTCGACCGCCTGCGCCGCAGCCAAGAGGCCGGCGTCCAGCGCTGGTGTGTCGGCGTACTCTTCCATGACCTCCTTGCCCTCGTCGATGATGCCCTCGATGGCATCGCATTTCTTGCCGCGGGCGGCCTTGCCGAGCAGTTCGAAGATCTTTTCCAGACGCTCGACCTGTCCCTCGGTCTCGTCCTGATGCTTTTCGAACGCAGCGCGCAGCTTGTCAGAATTGGCGGCCCTCGCCATTTTCGGCAGCGCCTTCAGGATCTGTTTTTCGGCGTAGTAGATGTCCTTGAGAGCATCCAGAAATAAATCGTTGAGGTCCTTCTCAGCCATGACGTCCTCCATTGATGGTGCGCTGACAACAGAGGGCCGCGTTAAATGGTTCCTAAAGCGAAGCGGCGAATGCGTCAGCCGCCGCTGGCCCCAAGGTCGATCAGCGCAATCCCGAGGTCGGCCCTCTTCCTGCGTCGAAGGGTCGCCGGCACCTCGGTCAGGACCACTTCGAGCGTAGGCCTCACCGTGCCCGCCAGAAGATGACCGCCGCGCGTCGAGCCATCGGCCAGCCCTAGCACGACATGGACATGGAGGCTGGGCTGGCCGTCATCGCCGTCAGCCACGTCCCCGAGCGCACTCAGGACCTCGCACTGCTCGCCGACTTCGATCTTGCGATAGCTTTTCGAGCCGATGTCGAACCATCCGACCGTCGCCCGTTCGAAGGCGCCGATCGCCGTCAGCGACGCCGCCGAAATTCCCGCTTCCCTGACGAACCGGGTGAGCGCGGCAAAGGCCTCCTCGCCCATGTCCAGAATGACGACGTGAACCTGCGCCTTATCGTCGGCAGCGATACGCTTGCTTTTCATGGGTGACCTCGCCTTTGCAGTTGGGGTGCATTGGGCCTGGCGTGCGAAGTTCCATGACGATGCACCTCAATCGATTGTCCCGATCAATCGGCACTGTCTGACATCGTTCCCGGTCCACCGGGCCGAGCATCGTTGCGGCTCCGAGCCGGGAGGCCACCGTTGGATGGGCGTGCGCCTGCGCGCTGATTGCACTGCTTGGCTTCTGGCCCTATCCGGTCGGGCATCGCGTCCGCTCTGCGAGCCATCGGGCGATTTGAAACACGGCAGGGAACGCCGATTGCGGAACATGTCCGGGAACTGAAACCTCACATCCGTTTGAAATGGAGCGATCACGATACCGGAACGGTGGCGGATGCCGGTCGTTGGCCCGACGTCACCATAACGGAGAAGAGTGATGAACTTGAAGTTCCTGACAGCAGCCGCAGTTCTGACGACCGCGATCGCGGCGCCTGCGCTGGCGCAGGATCGTCACGGAAGGTCGGATTCGATCCGCTCGCCGCAAACGCAGCAGCGAGTACACCATAGTCACAGCGGCTTCTGGCCCGGTGAAGTAGCCGCGGGCGTGGTGGGCGGCGCCATGGGCACGGCCGGCGCGATTGCGACCGCGCCGTTCCGTAACGACGTCTACGCCTATAACGACGGCTATTACGGGCAGCGTTACTACGGCGGCTACAACAACGGATTTGTCTGTCAGCCCGGAACGGTGTTCCTGGGTGAGGACGGCCGCCGCCACATCTGTCAGTAAAAAAATAACGGCGTATAGCGACTGGAGGCGGCCCCTCGGCCGCCTCCTTTTCGTCTCGGCGGGTCGAGACGTTCTGAATGATTACCGTCAGACCTTTTTACCGGGCGGATCGCCGCCCCGGTCGACCCTGCTCACGCGCTGGGCGCGTTCCTTGTCGCGGGGCTGTTCCTGCCCGCGCTCATCGCGCACGATACCCTGGTCCTTTCCCTTGTCCTTTCCCTTGGCGGGTGGTTCAGGCTCGGTCGCTTCGCGCTGCTGATCCTTGCCTTCTTGGACCAACAGCTCATCGCCGAGCATTTGCCCGATGATCTGTTTCGTCTGAGCCTCGGCTTTCTCGTGAAATTTACTCATGGCAGCCTCCTGCCTATGAAAACGGCCTCAGGCCGCAATGTTTCCGCTTGCCCGCTGTCAGGAACTGCAACCCACCCACCCTTGAGGCCGGTTCCATCAAATGTAACAATCCGCGTACACGAGCCTTCATCGGGCGCGCATTCGCGCGACCCGTTGGCTCATGCTGGAAATTATGATTGCTGCCTGGGTTTGGTGCCGATCAACCCCAGCAACGTTGCAGTCGCGATCATCGCCCCGATGCCACCGAGACTCAGTGCAATCTGCATCGCAAGCCCGTTCGAGATCTCGAGCAGCGCCATGTGGCTGGCGAACGCCAACAGAACGCCGACGCAAAAGATTGGCAGCGAGTTCTGGCCACAGCGGATCGCGCCGCGCATCAATGGCGTCTGTAGCGCACGCCAATCTCGAGGCATGAGCCACGCCGCCAAAACCGCTATGGCCAAAAAATGCAGCAGTCGCAATGGATCGAGATTCGATTTGTCCATTGGATATAGCAACTGCGATAGCGCTTGCGGGATCAGCGCTTGCAGCAGCCTGATGTGGGAGCTCAATACGATGACCAGGCTGAGGAGCAAATACAGGACGGCAAGTACCAGCGCCGTACGCGACATCACCCACGGTCTGACGTTCCTGTCCTCGATCATCCACCACGCGCCAAGCACGACGAGCAGCTGCCAGGCCAGCGGATTGAAGGCCCAGTTACCGTTCGGCCACGCCGGGACGGTCCAGCCGAACACATGCACCAGTGCATAGAGCGCCAACGAGGCGCCAAGCGTCACGTTCGGCGCCCGCAGCAGCAACCACAACAGAGGTGCGAACAAGAGGTGAAGAAGCACGAAGGCCGGCAATACGTCGGTATTGACCGGGCGGTATTGAAGTATCGCCGCGCGCGCGAGCATCTCGCCCGGATAGTCCAACAGAACGCGCGTATTGCTCTCGTCGGCGAGACGGCCGCTTCCTGCGAGGTGAACCAGGATGGCGCAGGCGAGCGTGAGCAGCAGAAATGCCGCATAAATGTCCCAGCTTCGCCGCAGCGTCCGGCGGATCACCCCGGTCCAGCCCTCGAACCGTAATGCCTTACCGTAGGCTAGCGCGCAGGTTACGCCCGAGACAAACATGAATACTTCCGCGGCATCGCTCAAGCCGTAGTTCCGCAACGTCAGCCAGCTTCCGATGTTGTTTGGGACATGGTCAAGAAAGATGAACCACAGCGCAATGCCTCGGCAGGCATCTATTCGCAAGTCGCGGGCCTGGCTTTTCGGCTCCGGCAGCTTGCCGAACGTTAGTTTGGGGATGGTGGTTCGATCATGCATCGTGGTTACCCCAAGCTGGCAAGATGAGCCTGCCGCTGGAGGCACTGGTGTGAGCTGCTTCACCTTCAAAAAATTATTCTTCGCGCTGTCACTTGAGGCCAATCTGCGCGCCAGCGTTGAGCGTTGTCGGCTTCGCACATGGTTGGTTGAGCCACGCGATTTCGCAGAAGAGCACTGATCGGCCGCGTCATGACCGAGGGGATGCCGAACGACCGAAAGCCGATGCCGGCACCGTGACATCAAAGCCGTCGGCCAACGGCCTGCGCACGTGTTGAACTTCCAGCGCGTCGGCTCGCAGCGCTATTTCGATGCCGCGGATTTTTCGGGACGAACGCTTGGGCTGAAAGCGGAAGGTGAAAGCAGAAAACGGCGGGGAAATAAGCCCGCCGCATGTATCTGACTATCCGATGCGCCAATGCCCCTTGTGGATGTCGAATTTCACCAGACCCTCGTCGCGCATCTTCAGAAGCAGGGATTGGCAGGCTTCCTCATTCGGGAGATTGGCGCGCCGCATGACTTGATACGTCTTGAGCGGCTTCTCGCGGAGCGCATTGAGGATATTCTCGCGATCTTTCAGCATGACTGATGCAATCCAAAACTGGCGTTCATGATGAACCGATCAGGCCACGACGAGTTTGATATGGCCGTCTTCAAGATTTCCCGCCGCGAGCGCGTCGCGCGCCATCTTTTCGATAACAGGCCAATTTGCGAGAAGATATTTTTGGGCCAGCGCCTTCGTCGGCAACCCGGTTTGCAGAATGCAGAGCTGCCGCGCGTTCCCGTTCGCGATCTGAAAGGACACCGCTTGCGGCCCCTCGACGGTCTCTTGTTCGGTGGGCTTGGCAGCTATCCGCATCCGCTATTCGCTCTGAATTCTTGATTAAGGCAGCACTGTCGGGTCGACATCCCTGCCGCGACTTACGTTCGTTTCGGGCTGGTAGGCAATCAATCCAATACGGTTGATCGACGGACGTCAATCAGCCTGGTCGTCCTCGACCTTCGAGCCTCTCGGCTTGGAGCTCGGTTGCGTGTTGCGGACCGCCTCGGCCAGCATCAGACGCAACTCGTCCTTTGTCATCGGTGGTTGCCGCGTGGTCGATGATTTCCATTGTGCCATAAGAGTCTATATGGGGTGCCCAAGTGACAGTTAAAGCCCCGGAACCGAGCACAACGTAGTCGCTTATACCGCGTCGCTCGCACCTTAATGTTTCGTGGCTGCTCGTTAGATCGTGAGCCCGATGTCGTTGTTCTTCCGCCTTCGCTCGTTGAGCTACGGCGGACAACTCGCTTTGCCCACCGCGCCGCGAGAGTGCGAAACGGTATTCACAGTCTCGCAATGACGCGGAAAGGCCGCGTTATACTGGATGCCCTGCCCTCGCCGGACAGGGCGAGGAAGCCCGACAACAAAAACGGCGGGGAATGACCCCGCCGTCTTCAAATCAGTGATCACCGAATGAACCTACAGCATCCCCATATCCAGCATGCCCGGCAATTGCGCGAGCGGCAGCGCGGCGACGCCGACGAGCGTGGCGACCAGTGCTGCGAGCCTGCGGTTGCTGTGACGCTTGCCGCGCATCTGGCTGGCGATCCATTCCAGCACCTGGGTGTCGATATTGGCGGCCTTGGTCGGCGCCCAGCTCTCGATGTCGGTATCGGGCGACAGCGCAACCGTGCGCGGCGGCACCGGCAGGCCGGACTCGGAGGCCGCATGGTGGGCGACCGCCTTGGCCAGCAGATCGTCGAAACGGCCGTCGTCGGTACGCTCCGCGGCGGCGTCGCTGATTTCGAACAGCGCTTCGATTTCGGCGCGGCTCACCGGCTGATGCTCGACCGCGCTCACGGTCAGGATGCGCGCGCACCAGGCGGCGTCATCGGCGTCGAGCGCGCGGGAGAAATGGATACGGCCCCGGGTCGTGGGCCCCTCGCCGGTGATCACGCCGTCGCGCACGATGGTGAGCGCATGCGCGGCGGTCTTGCGGCAGGATGGTTCAAGGGATGTTTCAGCGGCTACAGCCGTCACGGCAGACATAGTTGCACTTCTCAATTTCAATTTCAGCCCAGCATTTCCATACCGGGCATGAACGAGCGGTTAACGATTCGAAACTCGCATTTCGAGATTTTTACATGGTTGCCAATTGGTCGCTGTGAGGTTGGTCACGGTTCAGCGAAAGCCCCCTCGGGTGCAAAGCGGCCCGGGGTGATGCGGGCGATAAAAGGCAATATCGGGGCAGGCAAGGCAGAAAAGTGGAAGAGCTTTTGAAAAGATCGAGATCAAACAAAAGGATGGCCTGGAAAACTGACGGAGCCCGTTCAAATACGGAGTGAGAGCTTCTTTTCGTCGAAGAGGCGCCGACCAAAAGAAGATGCTAGGAGTTCCGGGCTCGCGGAGAAGGATCTCACCTTTTGCGCGAACCTGTTCACTTAACCCGTTCACAGTCCTATAATCTTAAAGACAAATTCCCCTGTAAGTTGAATAACATGAGGTGAAATCATGGCACTCCAGATTGGCGCAACCGCCCCCGATTTCGAAGCCCAGACCACGGAAGGAAAAATCAAATTCCACGACTGGATAGGCAATAGCTGGGCGCTCCTGTTCTCGCACCCGAAGGACTTCACGCCGGTTTGCACCACCGAACTCGGCGCTCTCGCGAAGTTGAAGCCGGAATTCGACAAGCGCGGCGTCAAGCTGATGGGCCTGAGCGTCGATCCCGTCGACCGGCATGCGAAGTGGTCGGAGGACATCCAGGAAACGCAAGGCGCCGCGCCGAACTATCCGATGATCGGCGACATCGATTTCAACGTCTCCAAGCTCTACGACATGCTGCCGGCCTCGACCTCGGGTGATCCGCTCACACGTACGCCCGCCGACAACCAGACGGTCCGCAACGTGTTCGTCATCGGTCCGGACAAGAAGATCAAGCTGGTGCTGGTCTATCCAATGACCACGGGCCGCAACTTCGCGGAAATCCTGCGCGCGATCGATTCTCTGCAGATGACCGCCAAGCATCGCGTCGCGACGCCGGCCGACTGGAAACAGGGCGAGGATGTCATCATCGCGGGCTCGGTATCCGACGACGAGGCGAAGACGATCTACCCGGCCGGCTGGAAGGCGCCGAAGCCCTACATCCGGATCGTGCCGCAGCCGAAGTGACCGCGTAGCCGCTGTCGTAGGGTGGGCACAAAGGCGCACTTCGCGCCGTGCCCACCATCAAGAGCGGCGCACGTAGCGGTGGGCACGCCGCGCTTTGCCCACCCTACGGCGTCGCCATGATGAACTAGGCTTTCGCCGCAACCCAATCCGCCACGAGCAATCCGGCGGTCGACGCGACCGCCGTCACCAACGAACCCCACGCGACATCCACGATCGCCACCGGCCAGCTCCAGTGCTTGAGCAGCGCCAGCGATGTCAGGTCGAAGGTCGCGTAGCAGAAGAAGCCGAACAGCGCGCCATAGAGCAGCGTCGATTGCGAGCTTGCCCCTGCCCCGCCGCTGACGAAGATCACAGTGCCGGCGACGTAGAGAAGATAGAACAGGATCGCCGGCACGAGTTTGACCTCGCCCAGCATGTTGCCGACCTCTGAGGTGAAAAACCCCTTGGCGACCACGCCAAGGAACAGGAAATCGGCCGGGACGATGACCGACAGCGCCACCAGATAGATCACGGCATATCGGTTCACGGGAAGCCTCCAGCCCGCCAACGAGGGGCAATCATTCGCAGTAGAGGCAAACTACGAACGCGGAGACTTCAGGTTTCAGCGGCGGCGTCATGCGCCGCCGCAATGGCTCAGGCGGCGCGGACGCGATCGAGGAATTTCTCGACCTCGGCCTTCAGGTGCAGGCTCTCACTCGAAAGATTCTGCGCGGAGGCAAACATCCGGCTCGACGTCTCGCCGGTCTCCTCGGCGCCCTGCGCGGCGTTGCGGATATTGGCCGCGACGTCGGCCGTGCCGCTCGCCGCTGCGCGAACGCTCTGGGCGATGTTCTGGGTCGCGCCGCGCTGCTGCTCGACCGCCGCCGAGATCGAGGTGGCGATATCGCTGATGCGCTCGATGGTCTGGCCGATCGCCTTGATCGCGCTGACCGACTCTTCGGTCGCAAGCTGCATGCTGCCGATCTGGCTGGAAATCTCCTCGGTCGCCTTCGCGGTCTGGCCGGCGAGGCTCTTGACCTCCTGCGCCACCACCGCGAAGCCGCGGCCGGCGTCGCCTGCCCGCGCCGCTTCGATGGTGGCGTTGAGCGCAAGGAGATTGGTCTGCTCGGCGATCGAGGTGATCAGCTTCACCACGTCGCCGATCCGCGCGCCGGCTTCGGACAGTTCGTTGATGCGCTGGTCGGTGGCGACCGCCTGCTTGACGGCGTCGGCCGCGATCCCGTTCGACTCCTGCACGCGGCGGGTGATTTCCGCGATCGAGCTGGAGAGTTCGTCGGAGGCAGCCGCCGCGGTGCGGACGTGCTCGGATGCGGTCTCGGAAGCGCCGGCCGACTTGCCGGAAAGGCCGGCAGTTGTCCGTGCGGTCTCGGTGAGTTGCCGCGCGACGCGCTCGAATTCACCGGAGGAGGTCATTACCTTGTCGATGATGCCGCCGACGCTGGCCTGGAACTCGTCAACGAAGCCGCGCAGCTCGGCCTTGCGCTGATCGGCGGAAGCAACGGCTGCCGCTGTCTGCTCGTCGCGCATGCGGCGGCGTTCGGCCGAATTGCTCTTGAAAACGGCGATGGTCCGCGCAATCTCGCCGATCTCGTCCATCCGGTCGTCAAAGTCGATCTCGACATCGGCGTTGCCGTTGGCGATCGCCGTGATCGAGGCCGTGACCGAGGTCAGCGGCTTGGTCACCCGGCGCACCAGCACCATGGTCAGCAGCATCACCAGCAGCGCGGCAATGCCGGCGGCGATCGCCATGTTCTGAATGGCATGCGACAGCATGGTCTCGTAGTGCGCCATCGGAATACCCACATAGAGAAGCCCGATCACCTTTCCGGCCGCATTCACGATCGGGTAGTAGGCCGTCATGAAGGTCTTGCCGAACAGCGTTGCCGGTCCCTTATAGGCATCGCCGCGGCGGACCACCGCCTGGCCGGGGTGGTCGGGGGCAAGCTGGGTGCCGACGGCGCGGTCGCCGTTCTCCTTCTTCACATTGGTGGTGCGGCGCACGAACTGGTTGCTCGCCTCGTCATAGACGAACAGCGTCGCGTTGCCGCCGGTATAGCCCACCGCGCGGTCGACGATCGCGTGGTCCTTGAATTCGGGCATCTTGGGAATTTCGGCGCGGACGACGGCCCCATCCCTGATGGTGATCTTGGCATCGCCGTAGGTCTCGGCAAACGCCAGACCCAGCGTGCGCAGGTTGACCTCGATGTCGCGCAGCGCGCGATCGCCGAACTCGGAGGTGAGTGACCAATGGGCTGCGCCCACAACCAACCCGGTATTGACCGCGATCAGCAGGATGGCGGAAATGACAGCCTTGGTACCGAGGCGCAGCTTGAGCGCCGGCAGAAACTTTCCAATGGATCGCGTGGTCATAACGAGAAATCCCCCAAAACCGAGCCCAATCTGCCGCGTTTTGCTTACGATCGCCTTAATGGGCACAACTCAGGGAAAATACTGATAAGGCTCATGAAATTTACACGTGCATGGCGACCAAGCGCTCTACCTCAAACTGAGCGACGGTTGACCAGTAGCACCGCCGCAGCGCAGGCCACCATTCCGGCGATCGAGATCGAGTCCAGCCGTTCACCGAACAGCACATACGCCATCAGGGCCGTGACGGCGGGGACCAGGTAGAACAGGCTCGCCACCGAGGTCGCGGCCGAGCGGCGGATCAGCCAGTACAAGAGCCCGATCGATCCGATCGACAGCACGACGGCAAGCCAGGCCAGCGCCAGGATGAACTCGGTGGTCCAGCGCACCACGTTGGTCTCGAACAGCCAGGCGCCGAGGCCGAAGAAGATCGTCACCGCGACGTATTGCACGAGATTGCCGGACCGCCAATCGATCGCGCTGCAGTAACGACGCTGGTACAGCGTGCCAAGCGTGATGCTGACCAGCGAGACGGCCGAGGCGAGCCATCCCCAGCCCGCCTCCCCGCCCATCGGCCGGTCGTGCAGGATCAGCGCGACGCCGGCGAGCCCGAGCAGCAATCCGCCCCATTGCAGCGGCGTGACGCGTTCGCCAAGCCAGCGGCTCGCAAGCGTCGAGGTGAGAATCGGCTGCAGCCCCGGGATCAAGGCCGACAGCCCGGCCGGAATCGAATGCGCAATGGCGATCGCCGTGCCGCCGAGATAGATGCCATGCACCAGAATGCCGGCGACGGCGCTGTGCGCAATGCCGATGCGATCCGGCCAGCATGGTCGCGCCACCGCCACGATGATCACCATCAATCCCACAACGAAGGCCATGCGGATCGCGAGATAAGTCAACGGCTCGGCGCTGTTCAGGACATACTTGGTGCCGATGAAGCCGGTGCTCCACAGCACGACAAAGATCGCGGGCGCCGCCCGTGCGGCTATTTTTTCGAAGTCGCCGGTCATTTGCCGTCCGTGTTGCCCGATCATGTGCTACGCGGCAAGGACCGATCGCGCGAGGTAACCCGCGCGGGAAAGGCACCGCCTTCGGCGGCGCGCGGGGGCGCACCGATGTGCCGAAGATCGTCGACTGGTACATGCAGGGCAAGATCCAGATCGACCCGATGGACACGCATGTGATGTCACTTCCGAGATCAACAACGCGTTCGAGCTGATGAAGCGCAGCGAGTCAATCCGCGGCGTGGTGACGTTCTAGGGGCGAGGTCGCGCGTTTCCCTCGCCATCGCTCGTCATCCCGCGAATGCAGGATATCCAGTGCGCCGTGGCATCTCGATTCGATAGCAGGCGTCTCTGGAATACTAAATCGCCCGCTTTCGCGGGCGATGACGAGGGCAAAGGCCCAAACTCAGTGAATCCAGCTCACCACTCCTCCGGACAGGGATCGACGATCCTCCAGAGCTCTTTGCCGTTCTTGATCTTCTTCATCTCGGTGGTGAGCCCGCCGTTGCGACGGATCCAGTCCTTCACCGTTTCCGGATAATAGGACATCAGATCCGACGTCCCCTCCGCACTCGTGACCTTGATGCCGAAGGTGAAGGCCTTGTCGTAATAGGCCTGGTGGAAACCAACGCTCGCCTTCGGCGTCACACAGATCTTGTTCATCGGCACGATGCCGAATACCAGCGTGCAGGCCGAGTTGCAGATGCCGTCGATGATGACGCGCTCCTTGCGGTCGCGGATGCGCTTGTACTTGGTCTTGTACTCCTCGACATAGCCGCCATGGTCACGCGTAATGTGCAGGTCGGCGCGCGCGGGGCTCGCGACCAGGACCGAGAGGAGCAGCAGGGCAAGGGGCGTGATGCGCATGGGATCGATCAGAAACCGGATGGCCTTTCAGACCTGGAATAAGTCGGTCCGTCTACAGGACCGGGCAGAACTCTGGCCGGACTGTGTTGGGAATTCGTTAAGCATCCCTTGAGGCCAAAAATAGGCGCGCCAGGGTGCTTTTCCGCAGCTATTCTACCGGCCTCTCCTGAAATGGGAGACCAGATGGGCCAAGATATCGGAGGTGCCGGCTTCAACCGAATCAGAACTTGAGCTACTATCTCACTGTTTTAGCAAACTTTTTTGGTGAACCACCATCCGCTCAGACCGAATCGCGCCAGTTCCAGTGAGGCTTCCGGAGAATCGAAATGACCAAAGCGAAGTTTTTCGTTGCCGCCGCCCTCCTCTCCACCGCGGTCCTGGCGCCAAACCTGGCGGACGCCCGCCATAATCGGCACCACCATTTGTACAATTGGGGCCTGCCCTACCCGATCAGCTTCCTCCACAATTACGGGCCCGGCGTGGAACCCGGCAGGTTCGCCTATTACGACGGTCCCTCCACCGTCCTGTGCCGCCAGGGCGCGGCCGCCTATATCGGCCAGGACCGCCGGCGGCATCCGTGCTACTAGCGCGTCCCGGCTGGCCCTATCAGACCAAGTCTGATACGAGCCAGCGCAAGCGCTCGTAGCTCAGCTGGATAGAGCATCGGATTTCGATTCCGAGGGTCGGGAGTTCGAATCTCTCCGAGCGCGCCACTTCGGTACGGTCCGTTCCGGACACATGGGTTACGGTTTATTCCGGAGACATAGGTAACACCTTTGGGCCGAACGGGTTGTCTATCGGTTCGAGTCTGCATGTCTCGTCGTCGAAGTAACCCAAATTATAGTTCATGAAGGTGACGAGCCAAATCCTGTCGCTCACCTGCTTAATCCCGACGTTCTGCCCAGCGAAGACCACGCTGAGGTTGATTTTCTGCCGGTTGAAGCAGATACGGCCGCATGTCGTTACGGTCGCGGTCCTGTCGTGGAAGGGATAATCAAGGTCCGGCAGGCCCTGGTAGATCCGCCTTGAGGGGATATAGCGCTCGGCCGGGCACTGCATGTTGAGCGCTTGGTGAGGCCGCTCGTTGTTGTAGCCGTCGATGAAATCGTCGAACCTGGCCTGCTGCTGCAGGAAGTTGCGCGCGACCGGCTTGATGGTCTCCAACTTCAAGGTCAGATGCATCCGCTCGTGGCGGCCGTTCTGCTGCGGGTTGCCTGGCTTGATCCGCTCGATCGCGATGCCGAGCCTGAGCCACCAGACCGACAGCCTGCTCAATCCGAACAGCGCATTGGGACTGGCAAAGGGAACACCGTTGTCGGTGCGGATGGCCTGCGGCAGGCCAAACTCCTTGAATGCGCTTTCAAACACCGAGAAGGCATAGGCTTCCTTGGTGGTGTGCAAGGCTTCGCAGGCATGAGATAACGGCTGGCAAAGTCGGTGATGGTCAGCGGATAGCAGTAGCGGCGATCGGCGAGCATGAACTCGCCCTTGTAGTCGGCACACCAGCTCATTCGGTTGGGCCGGGTGAGAGAGTGTGGTGCCCTCAGCCCGGTTGCGTCGTCGGGTTCGCCGCTTGACCAGGCCATGACGATCGAGCACCGCATGCACGGTGCTGATCGCGGGCGTGTGCACATCCGGATAAAGCCGGGCCAGCCGTTCCCTGATCTTTGGGGCGCCCCAGCTCGGCTTGTCCTGCTTCAAGCGCACGATCAGCGTCTCGATCTGGGTGGGCAGCTGGTTGGCATGGCGATAGGGCCGGCGCGAGCGGTCGGTGAGCCCTTCCAAGCCAATCTCGTTGTAGCGCGAGAAGATCTTGTAGCCGGTCTTGCGGGAGATGCCGAACTCGCGGCAAAGGCCCGCCATCCGCTCCCCGTCCAGCCGCCGGGCAATGAATTTTAGACGCTCATCCATGGGTTTACACGCCTTCCAGGGCATTTTGCGCTCCCCGCAAAAGGCCCGATTGTGTAACCCATGTCTCCGGAATGAACTGTCACCCCTCTCTCAGGAAGGGCATACAAAACCGGGCACTCCAAAACCTGCCGTTTTTGCGCTTGAGGCGGCGACCAGCGTACGCAGCAGCGCGCTTTTCGCCCCCATGATGCGAACCTCTTTCGTGTCCACCTCGATGCGCTGGGCGAGCGCACGGAGATGGTCCCGGCGGTAGCCGCCGCCCTCGGTCCGCTCCGCGTCAGTGCGGGCCTGGTCGCGGATGGCCCTGAGCTCGGTCACGCGCTCCTGCCAGGAGAACCACCAAAGCCTTGTCATTCGCTACGCGTTCGCACGTTGAGCGCAGGCCAACCAAAGTCCCACTTAGGGCATCGATGAGGGTGAATCTGGACACAGAAGTCGGTCATCGATTCGTCTAGCCGTGCAATTCACCTGTGCGATAGCGATTTCGGATCAATCGCTTTGCTTCTGCGATCAGTTCGCGACCGCCACGGCCGGACCATTATTCCCGTCTACCACGTCTCGGACGATTAGGTTGACAGCAATTCGCTCCCGCAGCCGCGCGCATGGCCTGCAATGAACGCACGTAGTCTGGGTGTACAGGTCCGAGAGATGAGCCATAGAGTCTCTTCATATCCGCTCTCATCTCAAAACACACGGCCGCGTGCATGATCGCCGTCAACCCCACAAAGATGAGACTTGCGAGTAGCGGGTCTTTGGCATCCGGCGCGAGTACCAGCAGGATCCCGCCAGCTATCAAGAACGCATACGGCACGCCGTGCATAAATCGCCCATATTTCCGCGTTCTGGGTAGTGAAACTACCGCGAGCAGGGCGACGCCGTGCAGAACAATGCCAACCGTTCCCATCGCTCCCAGGACTTCCGCACCGTTGGGGGCGCAATCGGATGCAAGGGAATTTATAACGGCAACCAGCATGCGCCTCTCTCCACCGGTTGCCGAGTATCGCGGACCCGTGGAACTGTTCTGCGAAATAACTTGCTCAAATTTTAGAGTAATACCAGCGGTTCGCCGGGCGTAATAGCGCCGCCTGCACCGAACGCAGCGCTTCGGCGCTGCCCGAGACCCAGTTTTGGATTCATGGCATAAACGCCTGCTCGGCCTCCAAGCAAGCCTCAGGATTATGTGGGTGGGACATCCGCCGCGTTCGGCAGCAGTGCCCGCGAGGCATAGTGCAAAGTCGTAGGGTGTCGCAGCTTTACCGGTTGGGACGCGCAGCGGGCTGCGGCATCATAGCGGCACGGCGAACGAGCAGTGCCCGTGAGTTCTCCCAACTTCCGTCAGGACGTGATGGACGCGTTTTCGCGCGGCATTGCCCGAAGCATTGCAGCAGCAACAATCCGGCCCCTCCGAGGTGATCGGAGTTGCGGCGCTCGCACGTCCCGACCTCGTCATCGAGATCGTAGCAGTCGCGGCCCTCCCCGATTAGCCTCGCCCCACGCTCCGCCACGCCCCTTCACAGGGACGCCGTTACGAGACAGGCAGCATGCCGATCAGGAACAAATCCAAATGATCGCAACCGCAATCGGAACTCCCAAACCAAGCGCCCCGAAAATCGCCGCAACGAATTCGGAAAGCAGATTTGCTTGGTGTCGTACGCCAGGTGACGACATGACGTTGCTCCTTGGAGCCCCGCGAGCTCCCGCCCGCCCCCAAGATGAACGATCAATCGCGCCTACGGGCTAACGTCCGTGGCGACTCCCATTGACGGCCATGCTGGGACGATATGGTTAACAAGACGTTAACCGACACGGAAAAGCTTGAGTGGCGCCTATTTGGCGCCACTCCTTTTAGGCGTTCTTACGCCGATCAGAACGAGCAGCCATAGGCTGTGAGCGAGGCCTTCGTCGCGTCCAGGGTCTGCTTGCAGGTCGCTTCCATGGTCGCCTTGGTCGACGGATTCTTGGCCATGTCGACCCACGCCTTGCGGGTCTGGTCGATCTGCGTCTTGTACATCGCGCGCTGTGCCTCGGGGACCTTGGAGACGATGCAGGCGTCGTACTTGGTCAGGAAGTCGTCGCAAGAGGCGATGCCGGTGCTCTGCGCGTGGGCAGCGGCGACACTCGCGAGCAAGGCGACGCCGGCCGCGAGTGATAGCGCCTGTCGACGATTCGCGCGCGAACCGGCCGCCGCCTTGGATGTTGCTTGACGCATGACTTTCATTCCTCTGTATCAACTGAATAATTTGGATCGCCGGCAAACGTCTGGTGTCGCCCGTATCTCCCCGATCGACTCGCAAAGCGTCGCGCGCCGACAACCGGTCGGCGTTGCGGACGTTGAGCAATTCAAGCGTGCAGTTCGAGGCGAGACCGGCACTATCGTGCCGGCCACGAATAAGTGTTCCGTCAATTTGGCGAGATTATGGGTGACAACACGGTGACGTTGTGGTGGCCGCTTGCCGGCAATAGACGGGCACCATCAAGTTGCCGCGCGACGCCCGTTGCGCGGGAGAGATCACGCCGTCGAAGTGTCAATCGAGCGGCGTATCACCTTCCGCACCTCGGCGTTGGAGAGGAACAGGTCGTGGTTGATGACGCCCCAACCTGAATCGGACGCATCGATGACGCGCACCCCGAGCCGCTCGATAGCGGCCTTCTCGGCGGCGCCGACCCGTGTCATTCCGCCGGCCAATCGCCCCGAGATCGCCAGCGCACGGTCGTTCGTCGCGGCGACCACGGTGATCTTGCGGCCGAGCGGGCCCATGCGGGTAACTGACGACGCGAATATGTCCATGTCGATATCAGGCGAGGCGAACACCACGGCTCCGATCCTGTCTGAAACGGTGTCGCCATTTCGCGCATAGAGCTGGCGCAAACTTTCGAGCGCGAGCATGGTGCCCATGCTGTGCGCGACGATGTGGACACGCCCGGCGCTCGGGCTCGTGACGGCGGAATTGAGCACGCGCTCGAAATCGTCGCGTGACCACATCGCGCTGTCGCGATCATAGGCATAGTCGAACAGCCCCGCCTTGGACGGCCACGAGAAGACCATCGTCCGGCCGCGGAATTTGATGCCGTCGGCGAGATGCGCGGCATCGAGCGCCGCCGTCTCGAAGGTCTGCTTGAAACCATGCACGTAGATCAGGACGTCGCCCTGCCCGAGAAGATCGCTGACGTCCCCCGACACCGGCTCGACCGCATCGAGACGCCAATCACCGATACCCGCCGCGGCGAGCGAGAAACGGCTCTCGTCAGGCGGCACCAGTTTCGCCCGGGCGACGGTCATCCTCGTAGCGCGCTCCGGCCCGAACCAGGGCTTCGCCCGCGCACCGTTCGCCGGCTTGCGCGTGGTGGCGACGAGCAATGTCGGCTCGGCCGAGAGCGAGGATGCGTCGTAACGCGCGCCCGTCGCGCCCAGGCTGGCGCATCCGCCGAGCGCCAGCACGCTGGTTGAAGACACAATCCCGCGCAGAAACGCACGGCGGGACGTCACGGTCTCGTTTTGCAGCAAATGTTGGACGATCACACTGGACCTTTGGGAACAACGCCCCTTCGCAGAACCCGCCCGACGCAGGTCTCCTCAATCAGCATGGCGAGAAAAGGGCGGGCGGCGGAGATCGCAATTGTTCCGGTTCCATCGCGCTTCTGTGATCCCCTAGCGGCCGCGACGAAACCGTTTTGCCCCTGCCGCGAAGCGCTCCGGAAACAAAGCGCCGTTACGGTTTGGCCCAATCAAGCACGGGGTTAGATCATGTTAGTAACGGTCCTGAACCTCATTTACCGCGAGTTCCTCAAGCGTGCCCTTTCCGGCATGACCATACAGGGAGGAAGGCTATGACCGAGGTCGTGACGGCGTTCCTCATCTTCGTCAGCATCGGCGTGTTCCTGGCCCACGCATTTGATGCCTATCGGCTGCGCTAGGTCTCCGCGCCGCACCTGACACCGTTGCTCCGCGAGCGCTGTCGGCATTTTCGCGCACGCTTCGCGGAGCCGTTTATCAGGTGCCATCCCTGCTGGCGATGAACACGTCGCGATCCGGGAATTTTCCGAACGCCTCCGCCGGCTGTCCGAAATTTGTGGCGAGCACGTCCTTGGGATTGGCTGCGATCCATTGCGACAGGTCGATGGTCTCGTAGCTGCCGGCATTGAATCCGATCAGGATGCGTGCAGCACGGCTGCCGACATTCTCGATCGAGTGCCCATAGCCTTGCGGAATGTAGCCGACGTCGCCCTTCTGCAATCGCTCGGTCCGGTAGCGGCCATGAGAGCCGAACAAGGTGACGCTCACCTCGCCTTCGGTGACGTATTGCCATTCGTCGGCGTTCGGATGCCAGTGCAGCGTCCGCAGCGCGCCGGGATCGAGATCGAGCACGACGCCGGTGATCGTCTTCGCAATCGGGAAGCGGCTGGAATCGACGCGCCACTCGCGGCCGCCCCGATAGGTCGCATGCGGCGGCTGAGCCAGCAGGCGGTATTTGTGGGTCTCCGGCGGCAGCTTCCAGCCCTGCAGCGGCACTGAGGGCTCGGCCGGCGGCGGTTTGCCGCGGGCGAAATACACTTCCTCCTTTGGAAACGTCGCGAACGTAGCTTCAGGCAGGCCGAAATTCTTCGCCAGCAGCGCCGGCGGCGTATGCCCGATCCAGTCGGTGATGCTGAAGGTGCCGAACTCGGAGAAATAGCCGTTGTCGAAGATCAGGATGAAGTGACACGGCTTGTCATCAAGACATTGCAGCATGTGCCCGTGACCGCGCGGGAAGTACCAGACGTCGCCCGGGTCGAAATCGTTGGTCTCGGCAAGGCCGTTGGGGTCGACGACGGTGGTGCGCACCCGTCCCTCGATGACGAACGCCCATTCGGCGGCGGTAGCGTGCCAGTGCAGCTCGCGCATCGCGCCGGGCTCGAGCCGCATTGAGACCCCGGCGATCCCCTTCGAGATCGGCAGCTGCGCGACGGTTGCCTCCTTGCCGTAGCTGCCGCCGATGACCTTGCCGTCCGACTTCTCCAGCGCGAATTTGAAGGTCGGCAGATCCTTGCCTGCGAGCTCGGGGTCCGGGATGTTGTTCATGAAGCTCGGATCGCCGCCGGCGGCTGGCTGCGCCACAGCCAGCGCTGTCAGCGAGGCGATGCCCGCGGCGGCCAGAAATTCCCGGCGTTGTGGATCGGACATGATGCATTCCTCCGCGACCATAAATTCCCCGGGCGGCCGTCAACCCATATGCCACCAGAGGTCACTCTATACCACGCCGACACCCTCCGGTCCTGGGGTGGCCTATTCGAATGGCCATTAAATCAACTAGTTAGACAGACGCTCTGGGATGGTGCTAGAGATCGCTGGCGCGCAGCGGGATTTAGCGATTCCGAAGGTCGGGAGCTCAGGTCTCTCCCGGGCGCGCTCGTCGCTCACGGCTATTCGGACATTTCAATATGAAAAAGATCATCCTCGCGCTGGCGGTGCTCTATCCGGCCGCGGCCTTTGCGCAAACGACCGCCCCAGCCCCCTCCGCCGCTCCTCCGACGGTCGGTGGCAAGCCCCTGGTTCAAGTCGGATCGAAGGGCAAGAAGGAAGCCCCGGCCAAACCCCTGTCAGCCGCCCAGAAATTGCAGGCCTGCCAGGACATCGACGACGAGACCAAGGAACGGCTGAATTGCTACGACGCCGTTTATGCGCCGCAGCCCAAAGCGAAGGCGCCGGCGGCGAAGAGCGTCAGCGAGTGCCGCTTCGTCAAGGAGGAAGACGAGCGGCTGACCTGCTTCAACGGTTTTGCGGACAAGATTCCGAAGCTGCCGCGCTAAATCAGGCGAGCAGGCCTACCAGGTCCAGGTTGAGCGCGAGCTCGGACCGCCGAAGAAGCCGAATTGCGACTGCTGTGCGACCCGCACCTGCGGCGGTTGCGCAAACTGCATCGGCGGCGCCTGACGGCTCCTGGCGACCTTGCGCTTGCGCTGAACCTGCGGCTCGGGCTTCTTCGCCTCGCCCGGGACGAACTGGGCAAACGTCTCCCGCACACGGGCCTGCGCGTTGGCGTCGGCCGAGGCAGGGGGCACGGCGGCGGGTGCGGAAGGCGCAGCGGCCTGGGCGATCACGGCCGGCGGCGGAACAATGGTCGGAAGGCTGGTGTCGTAGACCACCCGCTCCGGCAGCTTCTGGTCGGAACGAATGCGCACGACGGTCTTGTCGACCGAAGGAGCGGCTTGAGAAGCGGCTTCGCTGGCCACGACAGCCTGCTGGGGAACAAACGCATCGATCGCCAACAACAGCGCGAGCAGCACTCCGCCGACAAACAGGAAATAACGCGCTACGGGCATTGGACTCGCTCCCCCCGCGCGAGCATCGCGCGGTTCAATCGCTCAACGGGCGATATACCGATTAGTTCCTGGCCGACCGGCAAGGTTCAAAGGCGCAGCTCACATTTCCGGGATGAAAGGCGGATTCACGCGGCGCAGACGCAGGGTTAAATACGGCTGGCGGTCACCAGTGAACATTTCGCCTTATTTGCGTTGACGTTGACGAACCCCACGAGCATGCCGGCATAGCGCTTCCGGCTCTTCATGTTCACGGTATCGGGGATGATGCGCCGGCGGTCGGTCAGATGGCTGCCGTCCTGGCGGACGAAGCGGCAGGCAATCTCGATATCCTTCACCGCGTAGTCATTGGTATTGCGAAGCGTGAAGGTCACCAGCGCCTTCGAGCCGAGCCCGCCCCTTCGCCATGACTGGGAGACAATGCGCAGGCCGTCGAGCGGTGACCCGGCGGGGGTCACCGTTTCGGGCGGCGCGATTTCGGAAGGCACCGCGGCGGCAGGGTCAGCATCTGAAGGGGCCTGGTTCGACAGGGTCGCCTGAGTCGCAGCCGTCTCGTCCGTGCGGGATGCATCTTGCGTGATACGGGTGACTTGAGGAGGCGTCGCCGCGGAATGGCTCTCGGCGTCGCTCGCTTGAGGGAGCATCAGCCAAATGGTGCATCCGGCAATGGCGATGGCCGGCAGTGCGGCAAGCCGCGCTTCCGACCTTCCGAACGACCAACCGGCGATCTTCATAGCCGTGCCCTCAACCCGGCAGCGCCGGCGATTGCCGTGCCGCGCATGAAAAAAGCCCTACGGGGGTTTTCCCCGTACGGCTTTTCTCACGACCGCCGCTGTACGGATCCCGCCGCGCATCAACAATCACCCAGGGCAGAAATGGTTTCATACCACCTCGACAATATTGCGGCGGTAGCGCAAGGCTTGCAGGATGGAATCGTGGATACGCGGCGACTAGATTGCCGCCGCACCACGACGTCGGTTTTGGAGCCGCAACAACAACAATGGGGAAGACCGAAATGCCTACCGTTACCTGGGACCATGTCCATTTGCGCAGCCCCGATCCCGAAGCGACCGCGACTTGGCTGCAAGACGTTCTGGGCGGCGAAATCGTCCGTGGCCCGGGGCGGATCGACGTCAAGCTCGGCGGCGCCAATGTCTTCATCGCGCCGGTCACCGCCGGCGACGGCGTCAACACACCGCCGGTCACGCCCTATCAGGGCCTCGACCATTTCGGCCTGACGGTGAAGGACATCGACGCGGTCGCCGCCGAGATCAAGGGCAAGGGCGTCGAGTTCACGAAGGAGCCGACTACCATCCGGCCCGGCGTGCGCATCTGCTTCATCCGCGGGCCGCAGGGCATCTCGATCGAGCTGCTCGAACGCGACAGGAAATATGCGTGACCGCTAGGTCATGCTGCCCGGCATGAAACAGCGGATGCTCAATCCCTGATAGCCGCGGATCGGCCAGACCATGGTCCGCCCGACGCGGTTGGGCTCGGTGATGACGGCATCTTCGGGCACGTCATGCCACTCGCCGTCG
The DNA here is from genome assembly GCF_009930815.1 of Bradyrhizobium sp. CCBAU 051011. Taxonomy (NCBI): domain Bacteria; kingdom Pseudomonadati; phylum Pseudomonadota; class Alphaproteobacteria; order Hyphomicrobiales; family Nitrobacteraceae; genus Bradyrhizobium; species Bradyrhizobium sp. CCBAU 051011. The sequence continues at coordinate 7,733,983 of NZ_CP022222.1, forward strand.
ATGCGAACGCGGTAGCGCCCGCTCTTCGATTCCCAATCCACGTCGCTGACGGCGCTGCCGTCGGCGTCGGAGCAGCACGGTCCCTTCCCGCTCCTCAGACTGTCGAACCATTGCTTCAGCGGTGAGTTGGCATAGCGCCCGTCGGGATCGCGGGCTTCGCCGGGATTGGAGACGAGCGGCATCAGCAAAACGCCGCCGATGATCAGCGGTTTTTTCCAGCGGCCCGCGCGGTGACGGCCCGTGGTTACAAGACTGCCATTCTCGGCGTAGAGGTGCGGCACGTGGCCGCCGGAATTCATCCAGTTGGTCACTGTTTCTCTTGCTCCAGCACCCGCCGGCCGGTGCCGAAATCAACTATGCATTTCGCGGGCCAATTGCGTCGCCTCCTCCCCCGGCCTCATCCCTGCGTCACGCCGGAGTGGTGCGCTTCACGTTTGCTTCCTGCACGGGAACAGGCAGGCCTCCTGACGCGTTGACGGTGCAGGCCACGCTTTGGCATAACCCCTTGATCGGCTTCGGTGGGCGCTGCGGCCGGCACCTGGGACGTCATGAAGAACGGGCTCTATTCGATCCACGTCACCCTGCTGGATGGGCGTACCGGCAAGGGCAGCGGCGTTATTTTATTCCGGGATGGTCAGATTCTCGGCGGCGATGCCTATCTGTTTTATACCGGCAGCTACACCGTCAAGGGCGACACATTCAAAGGCGAAGTCCTGGTGCAGCGTCACACCACCCCGCGCGATAACGACAATCCGTTGTTCGGCGGCCCCAGTCCGGTCGGCATCGGCGTATCCGGCACGTTTACCGACACCCGCGGCAGCATGAATGGAACCGCGCTCGTTGGCAAAGCCAGCCAGATCTTCGGCGCCACGCTGCACAAGCTCGCGGATATCAACTAGCGGCTCCGAACGCGTGCCTACTCCGCCGCCTGCTCCAGCGGCGCGGTGCGCGGCAGAATCATCTGGATGCGCGTGCCGCCGCCCGGCTGTGAATCGAGGTCGAGCCGGCCACCGAGGCGCGTCGTCACGATGCTGTAGACGATGTGCAGGCCGAGACCGGTACCGCCCTGATCGCGCCGCGTGGTGAAGAACGGATCGAACGCGCGGCGGCGGACATCGAGGCTCATGCCGCAGCCATTGTCGGAAAAAATGATCTCGACATTATCCTTGCCGGACTCCCGCACCTGGATATCGACCGTGCCGGGCTTGCCGTCCGGAAATGCATGCGCCACCGAATTGAGGAACAGGTTGGTCAGCACCTGTCCGTAGGGCCCCGGATAGCTGTTCATGATCAGGTTGGGCTGGCACTCGACATTGAGCGTCAGATTGTGTTTGCGCAGGCCAGGCCGCAGGCTCATCACCACCTGCTCGGTGAGATCGCCGAGGTCGAAGGAGCGCTGGTCCGAATAGTTGCGGTCGGCGGCGACCTGCTTGAACGACTGGATGAGCTCGGCCGCACGGTTGAGGTTGGCGACGAGTTGCGACGACGCATCGCGGCTGGTGCCGAGAAAATCGTTCAGGCTGGAGCGCCGCAGTTCGCCGCGGGCGACCTCGGCCGCAAAGTTCGACGTTTTGCGCTCCAGGGCGGACGCGACCGTCAGGCTGATGCCGACGGGATTGTTGACCTCGTGCGCGACGCCGGCCACAAGCCGGCCCAGGGCGGCGAGCTTTTCCGCCTCGATCAGCGAATTTTGTGTCTCGCGCAAGTTTCGCAGCGCGCCCTCCGCCGCATCCTTGGCCTTGCGCATCTCGGATTCGACCCGCTTGCGCTCGCCGATATCGAGCGCAACGGTCACGATGTTCTCGATCTCCCCGGCCGCATCGAGGATCGGCAGCTTGTTGACCAGCCACTGCCGCATCTGGCCGGACACATCCTTGTATTCCTCCTCGTAGAAGCCGAGTTCCTTGCCGGCCGCCAGCACCCGCTTGTCGGGTTCGCTGGTCTTTTCCGCGCCGTAGCGCGACATCAAGTCGGCCGTGGTGCGGCCGATCGCATCCCCCGGCTCGACCCCGAAAATGCCGGCCATATAGCGGTTCATCAGGACGTAGCGAAGCTGCCTGTCCTTGACGTTGATGACCGCAGGCACGGTGTCGATAACCATCTGCAGCAAGCGGCGGCCTTCGGCAATCGCATCCTCGGCGCGCTTCTGGTCGGTGATGTCGCGCACCGTTCCCTCGTAGCGGACGATGACGCCGGCCTCGTTGTGCACGGCGCTGGCGCTGTCGGAAAGCCACAGCACCGAGCCGGTGCGCGTGCGAACCTGGTACTCATATTCGCGAACCATGCCGTCGCGCTGCATCAACCTCTCGTATTCCGTCCGCGCCTCTGGATGGACGTAGACGGTATCGGCGATATCGCCGATGCCGTTGATCAGATCCTGCGGCGTGGCATAGCCCATCATCCGCGCCAATGCCGGGTTGGCGTTGAGCAGCGCCCCGCCCGGCGTCGTGACATAAATTCCGTCGACCGAGGATTCGAACAGCTTGCGGTAACTTTCCTCGGCAAGCCGCTGCTCGGCGAGCGCGCGCACCGCCGCCTCGCGCGCGCTGTCGGCATCGACCAGCGTCTGCCTGAATACTTCGGCGGCGCGGGCAATGTCGCCGATCTCGTTGTCCACATCGGTCGCCGGAATCGAGGCGCTCTTCTCGCCGCCGGCCACCGCGCGGATCGAGGATGCAATCGCGGCAAGTGGACGCACGGTTCGGCGAACAACAAGAAGCGAGGCAAACAGTCCGATCAGCACGCCCGCAGTGCCGAGAACGATGCTCTGCCACTTGGCTTCCGCCAGTGTGCGGGCGAAATCGCGGGAGAGTACACGCCCTCGCCGCTCGCTGACGTCGCGCAATAATTCCGTGACGCGCTGGATCAGGCGGCCCTCCGCGCCCAGCACCTCCTTGTCGATGTCGGAGATCTGCCCTTCGCGCCTCGATATGCCGATAATCGCGTCGGCATAACCATCAACAGCCGCGCGGAGTTTCGGCTCCGTAATGGTCATAGAGCGCATGCCCTCTGCGGCATTTTCGGCAGCCGATGGATTACGCGCCAGCAGCGCCGAAGCGATCCGGCTCTGGCTCTGAAACAATGCCGACGCAACATGGGGATCGGGCGTGTCGGCGATCGCGGCGTCGAACTTTTCGCGCAGGGGCGGCAGCGCAACGATCATTTCGGCGCGGCGGTTGATCAGCGCGGAAATCCGCTCGATGCCGTTGCGGTAGGTCGTCAGGCGCTCGGATACGCCGTCGATCATGTCCTGCTGCTCGGGAGCGAGTTCCAGCCGCGTCTTCTTCAGGACCTCACTGAGCGCGGCCGCGGCGTCGCCGACCTGGAGCGACTGGTTGCCGGGATCGGTGACGAAATCCCGCGCGGCAAGCCGCAACTCGTTCATGCGGCGGTCGATGTCCTCGGCGAGGTCGCCGACGCTCTGCAGCCGCTGAAGCTCGGCAAAGGTCGAATCGATGTGGCGAATGGCGATGACGCTGGCGGTCGAGGTGATGATGATCACCGCCAGCACCAGCATGAAACTGCCGAATGTCAGTTGGCCGATCGAAAGCGAGAACGATCGCGGCGGCAGCGAATTCGGCGGCGTTTCAGCGGTCATGTGGGGTCGGGGCAGGCTCCAATCGGGCGCAATATACGATGACTTCCGGGCCGTGGGGAACATGCCGGCGGGTGGTTTAATGACGGTATATGAGCCGAATCGCCCGGATCAGCCCGGCCCCGGCTTCAGGGCCTTCGCCAGGTCCGAGGGCATCAGGCCGAACATGTCGCGAAATGCGCTCGAGAAATGTGCCGAGCTCGCGAAGCCGGCCGCGTGGGCGGCCTCTGTCAGGGATGCCCCCTCGCCGCTGGCGCGGACCGCGGCCCCCATCCGGTTCCAGATGCGGTAGCGCCGCAGCGGCACCCCGGTCTCCGCCTTGAACAAATGCAGGAAGCGTGACGGCGACAGGCCGGCGCGGGCCGCAAGGCTGGTCAACCGGTGCGCGCGGTGCGGCTCGTCCCGCATGTGCCGCAGCGCTGCAGCAATTCGCGCGTCGGGACTAGCCTGCCCGCCGATCCCCAATAGCCCACCGAGGGATGCGCGCCCCTCCGGTGCCGCGATCCGGTTTTCGGCCAGCCCCATCAGGACCTCGATCACGGCGGGTTCTTCCCGCAGATCGAAGGCTGCGCTCGGCGTCGCGTCCGTCATCCGCGGGATCAGCGCCCTGAGATCGCGTCCGAACGGATCGACATAGAGGAATGCCATCCGGCCCCGTTCGATGCGCAAATGGTGCAGGCTGTTAGGCAGGATCAGCACGCTGCGGGCTGTGCGATAACGTGTCGTGCAATCGCTCGGATCGTCAGCGACTTGCAGCGGCCCGTCGAGGCCGACGGCAAGGACGGCGGTCGCGTTCCGGTGTGGCGTCAGCCCGAAGGCCGGGCCCAGGTACAGCACGCGGGCGCCCCACCCGATCAATATCGCTGCCGCCGTCTCGCCCATAGCCAGTTCTTGAAAGCCCCGAAGGTTCGGCCGGTGCAATCATTGCGGATCACAACGGTCAACGAGATGGACAACGATGGCAAATAGCCGTCCTGCAATCGAGCCCGAAGCTGCGGTCGAGCGCAACCGGCGGGCTCTCGGCCGCTACGCGAGCGCCTGGCTCGCCGGCGATCGTGCAGCGCTTGCCGCCTGCTATCATGACGACTTTACGCTGCATTATTTCGGTCGCCACCCCCTCGCCGGCGATCACAGCGGGAAGGCCGCCGCGCTCGCCATCCTGGCCGAGGTCACCAGGCGCACCAATCGCCGGCTGCTCGCCATCGTCGACGTCATGGCCGGACCCGAGCGCGGCGCGCTGCTGGTCCGCGAGTGCTTTGAGCGCGACGGCAAGACAGCCGAGGTCGAGCGCTTGCTGGTGTACACCGTGCGCGACGGCCTGCTTTCAGAATGCTGGGTCTACGACCAGGACCAAGCCCTGGTCGACGCCTTCCTCGCCTGAACGGGGTTCACGCGGCCGCGGCGGACCGCTTCCGCGCCGGGATCGTCATCGCGGCGACGCCGACGACGACACAGGCAAGCCCGATCCAAACCGTCGAGCTCAACTGCTCGCCGAGGAAGATCACGCCCACCGCGACACCGATCGGCACCCGCAGATAGGCCTGCGCGGTGGTGCCGACCGAGCCCAGGGTGCGGATCAGGCGGAAATAGATCACGAAGGCGAGCGCCGTCGAAAACACCGCGAGCGCGACCAGCGCCAGTATCGAGCTGATCGACGGCTGCAGCGTCCAGCGAGCCCGCCGCAGGCACAATCGGGTCGAGACCATTGAAGCCGCGGCCGAGGATCGCCGCGCCCGTGTAGCAGACGGCGGCCAGCACCATCACGATCTGGGCTGTCAGTTCCTGACCGAAGCCGGACAGCGCCTGCACGCCGACAATCAGGCAGATGCCGGCCATCCCGGCGACGACGCCAAACAGCTTCCGGGACGTCACGGCCTCATGGCGCGTGATGGCGAGCGTCAGGAAAAACGTGAATATCGGCGCAGTGGAATTGAGGATGGTTGCCACCCCCGCGTCCAACGCCTGCGCGCCCCAAGCGACCATGATCCACGGGATGACGCTGTTGAGGCAGGCCTGAAACAGGAAGCGTCGCCAGGTCGCGGCATCAACCGGCATGCTCACGCCGCGCCAGCGCATGATCGCCAGCAGCAGCAATCCGGCAATCAGCGTGCGGCACGCGATCAGGGTGATCGGCGGAATCGTCGCCACGCCGATCCGGATGAAGGTGTACGAGGCACCCCACAGCGTCGCCAACGTCAGCAGCAGCGCCAGTTCGGTCGTCATGCCCGCAGGTCGCGGATGTACTTCTGCCATGCTTCGCCGGCCCATTATGATTGCCTTCGAAGCAGAATCTACCGCGCTTGCATACAGAGATACTTCGTTACCCGTCGAACTGTGCTATCCGACCGAGCCGACCTCGAACACCTCGCCGTCATAGCCGGCTTCGAGGGGAATCCGAAGCTGGCGGCCGCCATTATTCCTGGTCATCACCGGCGTCACGGTGACGACGGATTTGCCCCTGGAGTCGTCGAGCGCGGCCTGCACGCTGGCTTGCTTGCCGAGCTTGATCAGGTTGCGCGTGGTCGGGAACGGCAGCTTGAAACGTCCGCTCTCCCCGCCCTCCAGCGCCTCGCGCGGCGAGACCCAGATCGAGTCGGTGGATTCCTTGCCGTCATGGGCGCCGACCTGTTCGGGCGGCGCGGCGGCGAGGAAGAACCAGGTGTCGAACCGTTTTGGCATGCCCTCCGGCGTAATCCAGTGCGCGTACGGCATCAGTTCGTCGAGCGCCAGCACCATGCCGTTGTCGCTGAGCACCTTCAGGAAGCTGATCTTGCTGTCGCAGAGGTCGGCGCGATGCGCCGCCTCGATTTCGCTGGCGCGCTTGGCGTCGACCAGCGTCCTGGAACCTTTTGGCCGCGTCAGCAGGATGCCGCTCTCCTCAAAAGTTTCGCGGATCGCGGCGATGCGGAAGCTCAGCGTGGCATCGTCGAGCCCCTCGCCGCCCGAATAGAGTTCGGGCCGCGCGATGATCTCCTTATCGCCCTTGTCGACGCTGCCGCCGGGAAACACCAGCGCGCCGGAATTGAAGTCGATCTCATAATGGCGGACCATCATGAAGACCTCGATCTCCCTGGCGTCAGCGCTGTCGCGCAGCAGCAGGATGGTGGATGCAGGACGCGGGGCGACGCCTTCGGCCATGTGACTAGCCCGCCGCGCTGGATTGCGGTTGCAGGTTGGCGCGGCGATCGACGCGCGCGACCCGCGACAACAGATAATCGACCTCGGCCTTTGCGGTCGCCGTGATCGTCGCCCCGGGCTTGCGCTGGGCGCTGGACGAAATGATGCCGCGCTTCTGCAGCACGTATTTGCGTACCGACAGGCCGGCGCCGGGCTGCTGCTCGTAGCGGATCAGCGGCAGATGCGCGTCGAACAGGTCGTGCGCAGCATCGCGCTTGCCGGCCTTCGACAGCTTGACGACGTCGATCAACAATTCGGGGAAAGCGTAACCGGTCATGGCGCCATCGGCGCCGCGCTCCATTTCGAAATCGAGGAACAGCCCGCCATTGCCGACCAGGATCGACAGCGGCCGCAGCGAGCCGTCCTTCTGGAAATTGCGCAGCGTGGTGATTTTCTCCAGGCCCGGCCAGTCCTCGTGTTTGAGCATCACGCAGGACGGCGAATCCATCACGATCTTGCGGATCACGGCGGGCGTGAAGATCACGTTGAGCGTCAGCGGATAGTCCTGCAGCACCCAGGGAATCTCGTCGCCGATCGCTTCCTGCGCCTGCTTGAAATAGCCCGTGATCTGGTCGTCGGTGCGCAAATGCGGCGGCGGCGCGATCATGACGCCGGCGGCGCCGGCATCCATCGACGCCTTGGCCAGCGAGCGCATCGAGGCAAAGCCCGGCGCCGAGACGCCGACGATGATCTGCATGTTCTTGGCGCGCTTGACGAAGCGAACCGCCACCTGCTCGGCTTCGGCCGCATCGAGCTTGGGCGCCTCGCCGAGAATGCCGAGCACGGTGACGCCGTCACAGCCGACTTCGGCGTAGAAGTCGGTCAGGCGATCGATGGATTTTTCGTCGATGCGGCCGTCATCGTGGAACGGGGTCGGCGCAATTGCGAAGGTGCCGGCGGCCTGGGCGGTGAGTTTGGTCATTCGTGCGTCTATCCTCTTTCGTCGTTCCGGGGGCGCGCGCCAGCGCGAAACCGGAACCCTTTCGCCCGTGGTAGCATGGATTCCGGGCCCACGCCTCGCGAGCCCCGGAATGACAGCTATTTGAATCGCCGCGCCGACTTCTTGATATCTTCCTCGGAGAAGAAGATTTCCTTGGCGTGGGTCACGATATCCTCGGCCTTCCACCCCGTAAACGGCGGCGTCCAGCCTTCCATTTCCATCATCCGCATCTCGCGGACCCCACGGGGGCCGGAAACGCCAAGCACCTTGCCGGTCTGGTCGCCCGACAAGTCGCTGACCATGTAAAGCACGGCCGGCGCGATGCCATCAGGGCCGAGCGCGGCGCCCGGGTTCTCCTTATAGCGCGGCAGATCAGCGGTCATGCGGGTCAGCGCGCCCGGAGACAGCGTCCAGACCCGGATGTTGTACTTGCGGCCTTCAATGGCCAGCACATTCGACAGTCCCCAGATACCGCCCTTGGCGGCGCCGTAGTTGCTCTGGCCGAAATTGCCGATCAGGCCCGAGGTCGAGGATGTGTTGACGATGACGCCGCCGCCGTTCTCGCGCATCCATTTGAACACCGGCTGGGTGCAGCAGAAGGTGCCCTTGAGGTGCACCTTGATCACCTTGTCCCAATTGGCCTCCTTGGCCTTGGCGAAGGTCTCGTCGAGCAGGATGCCGGCGTTGTTGACCAGAATATCGGCGCGGCCGAAATTCTTGATGGCGTCGTCGAACACCGACTGCCCGCCGGCCATGGTCGAGATGTCGGAACCGTTGGCGACGGCGCGGCCGCCCTCGGCCTTGATCGCATCCACGACCTGCTGGGCCATCGACTTGTCGGAGCCGGAACCATCGCGGGGACCGCCGAGGTCGTTGACCACGACCGCCGCGCCCTCGCGCGCGAACAGCTTTGCGTAGGCTTCACCGAGCCCGCCGCCCGCGCCGGTGATGATGGCTACCTTGCCGTCGAGTAATCCCATGGTGTTTTTCTCCCGTTTTTCTTTCTTGCTTACCTCGCCCCGCTTGCGGGGAGAGGTCGGATCGTCTCGGCGATGCGAAGCATCGTCCGGTGCGATCCGGGTGAGGGGATACAGGTTTATCCAGCGACACCAGACTCGCGGATAGGCCCCTCACCCCGACCCTCTCCCCGCGAAGAGCGGGGAGGGAGAACACTGCCCTCGCCGCTTCTAACCCAGCACCGTCTTGCCGCTCTTGATCACGGTGACGCCCCTCGCCTTCACTTTCGCTTCGAACGAGACGACGTTGCCGTCCTTCCACAATTCCATCGTCACGGTCTCGCCGGGATAGACCGGCGAGGAAAACCGCGCCGCGTGCTGCTTGAAGGCGGACGGGTCGTAATCGGCATAGGTCTGCAGCACGCCGCGGCAGGTGATGCCGTAGGTGCACATGCCGTGCAGGATCGGTCGCGGAAAACCGGCCTTCTTGGCGAACTCGGGATCGCTGTGCAGCGGATTGCGGTCGCCGCACAGGCGGTAGACCAGCGCCTGGTCCGGCCGCGTCGTGATGTCGACGACCTGGTCGGGGGCGCGGTTCGGCACCTGGTGCGGTTCGGGCTGGCCTTCGGACGGGCCGCCAAAGCCACCGTCGCCGCGCGCGAAGCGCGAAGCCACCAGCGTCGCCAGCTTCTCGCCGTTCTCATCCTTCAGCACGGTCTGGTGCCGGATGACGGCGCCCTTGTCCTTGCCCTTGTCGAAGACGTCGAGCACAGTCGAGTCGGCCGTGATCTTGGCGGCGCTCGGCAGCGGCTTGTGGAAGGTGATGTCGCGCTCGCCATCGACCACCATGACGCGGTTGAGGTTCATCTCGCCGGGGTTCGAGCCCCAGGCTGCCACCGAGGCGAAAGTCGGCACGACCTTCAGGGGACGCGGGGTGAAGGTGCCTTCGTTGACATAGGCGAGCTCCTTCTCGTCCATGGGATCAGCGCCCATCCCGATGCCGTAGGCGTAGAGCATCACGTCACGGTCGGTATAGGCGTATTTCTGGCCGAGATTTTTCAGGGCCATGAGCTGTTCGTAGTTGATCGGCATTTCGGTCGTCCTCTCCCGAACCTTTTTCTCTTCGGCGGTGCCCGTTGCTGCGCCCTCTCCCCTTGTGGGAGAGGGCATCGCTGGCAGCAGCCACAAACTCTCTTGGGTGAGGGGTTGGCTCCACGGACACATCTGTCTCGTGGATAGAACCCCTCATCCGGCGCTTCGCGCCACCTTCTCCCACAAGGGGAGAAGGGAAGATGGACCGGCAGCCTGGCTGCCACCTTCTCCCACATCCGCCTTCGCCTAGGCTTCGGCGGAATGAGGGGAGAAGGAAGGAAGACTAGGCCGCGGTGAAGAACGGCAGTGGGGCGCCGTCGGTTGGTTTCCACACCAGCTTGACCTTCTGGCCGATCTTGATCTTCTCCAGATCGCAATCGACGATGTTGGTCTGCAGCGACGGGCCTTCCTTCAGCGTGACATAGGCGATCGCATAGGGACCGGTCGGCGATTTGCGCATCAGGCTGTAGGTGTAGACCGTCGCCTCGCCGGAAGCTTCCTCCCACTCCGTCTTGTCGGAGAAGCAGAACGGGCAGATCGAGCGCGGGAAATAATGCCGCTCGCCGCAGGCGGTGCAGCGCTTGATCAGGAACTTGCCGGCCTTGGCCGCTTCCCAGAACGGCGCGGTCTCGGGATTGGTCACCGGCGTCGGATATTTCTTGGCTTCAGCCATCACACGCGCTCCAGAATGCAGGTTGAGGCGGCGTGACGCACGCCGAGAAGTCCGCCGGTACCGTGGGCGATCGCGAGGTCGCAATTCGGCACCTGCACCTTCGGATGGGCTTCGCCGCGCAATTGCCGGACGGCCTCGAGGATTTTCGTCATGCCGCCGCGGTTGACCGGGTGGTTGCTGCAGAGGCCGCCGCCATCGGTGTTGAACGGCAGCTTGCCGACGCCGGAGATGAGATTACCGTCGGCGACGAACTTGCCGCCCTCGCCCTTCTTGCAGAAGCCGAGGTCTTCGAGCTGCATCAGCACCGTGATGGTAAAGCTGTCGTAGATCGAGGCGTATTTGATGTCCTTCGGCGTCACGCCCGCTTCCTCGAAGGCGCGCGGGCCGGACCAGACGCCGGCGGAATAAGTCAGGTCGAGATCCTTGCCACCGCGCGGTCCCTTCATGGCTTCGCCATGGCCGATCAGCCGCACCAGCGGCTTCTTCAGGCTTTTCGCGATTTCCGGCGTGGTCACGATAACAGCGCCGCCGCCATCGGTGACGACGCAGCAATCCATCCGGTGCAGCGGGTCCGAGATCATCGGCGAGTTGATGACGTCCTCGACCGTGACGACATCCTTCAGCATCGCGTGCGGGTTGTACTGGGCATGATGCGAGGCCGCGACCTTGATCCAGGCAAGTTGCTCGCTGGTGGTGCCATAGTCGTGCATATGGCGCATGGCACACATGCCGTAGGCATTGTGGGTGGTGGCCCCGTACGCCGCCTCGAAGTCGGCTTCGGCGCCGGCGGCGCGCGGCGGCATCGGACCGGTGCGCGGCTTGCCGGCCAGCGTCACCAGCGCGATCGAGCATTTGCCGGCGGCGATCGCCTCGGCCGCGTGGCCGAGATGGATCAAATAGGAACAGCCGCCGGTCTCGGTGGAATCGACGTGGCGCACCTTGAGCCCGAGATAATCAACCATCGGCCAGGCGCCACCGGGGGCATCGCCTGCACAGAAATACCCGTCGATATCGGCCTTGGTGAGCCCCGCATCCTCGATCGCGCCCTTGGCGACCTCGGCATGCAACTGCGCCGTTGATTTATCGGGTGCGTGCCGGGTGGGATGCTCGTAGATCCCGGCAATGTAGGCTTTGCCTTTGATGGTCAAATCGTTCTCCGTTGGCGTTTCTTCTTCCTGAAAGTTTTTTCTGGCCTGTTGGACGGACCTTGGCAAGCGCGGAAATATTCCGCCGGGCGAGAGGGTAGCGACTAGACTCAAGTCGGGATGATTATCTGCAGAAATCGTATCAGGTCGGCGAGGCGGATATGCCAGCGCGTTCTCGCGGCGCGACGCGCCCGAGTTGTGCATGGTCACCTGCCCTCGTTGTGAGAGGGCGCAGGGAAGACCGGGTGCGCGCTGCACCCGCGGTCTCGTGTGCAATGTGCATAAGGAAATGCGCACACGAGCATACAGGTCCAGCGGAGAGCATCCGGCCTTCCCTGCGCAATGGTTTGACGGCTTATGGCGCGCTCTCCCTGGAGACGAATTCCTCTTGCCTCCATCGCCGGCGGATTGAAGGGTTTGAAAACCCGGTCGGGTCTTGCAAAACCTCCGCCGGCTTAACGCCAGCCACGGGCGCCAGAACCACACGCTTTTGCCGTACGCGAAATGCGCCGCTCGTCCTGCGCTGAGATCGATCGCTCACTGCCGTAAAGGCCGCCCTGCAATGCCTCGCGCGCGCGAGCGCTTTCGCGTCCATCGCTCCCCGCACTCCACGTATCGTGACGACGCGTACGCCCCTCTTCATGAGGCGGGATGGCGCGAACATGGAGCTGATTTGGGGGAAATGAGAAGCGATATATTTTCGCCGCGCGATCTGGATGACCCAAATCACGTTGAATCGGCTGGTGAAATTCGCTTATTCGCGCAAGCCGGTTTTGCGGTGGGTTGGGCCGTGCGGCAAGACCGGCGTCCGTTGATCGCCGACGGGCCAATTGGCAAGCGTCAGCCCGTATTCCTGACCGCATCGACCAGCATGGCGTAGAGCTGGCGCTTGGTGAATTCCTTCGGCTGCGTTGCCGCGGGCTTGGTCGCTACCGGCTTTCGCGGAGACATGACCTTGTCCGCCGGGCGGTCACAGGCCGCTGACAGCGCCGTCTTTCGTTTCGGTGCCGACACGATCATGGGGCTCGCGGTTGGCGGCTTGTGACCGCGCTTCTGGCCCATGCGCTTCAACTTGGCGCTCACGGCATTGCGGCTAAGGCCGAGCCGACTTGCGATCTGACCGGCACTGTGGCCGTCGGCCCAGAGTTTCTTGAGCAGTGCTACGTCGTTCGCATCCCAACCCATGAGGATGATTATACATCGACTGCGAGCAACAGGCTAGTCGTTGCGCACGTTGCTTGAACGAGTAGATGGTCTTGTCGTTAACGCCGCATCGTTGAGAGGATGGCAAGCGACTAGCCCGCCGTAGTTCAACGAGCGAAGGCCCCCCACCGCCACGAGCGGAGTGTGAGATGGTGGGCACGGCGCGTCGCGACCTTGCCCCACCCTACGCGGCTCAACAAAGCCAACGGTGCGCGCGAACTAGCATCAGAGCCATCGAGCGCGTTTGAAACGCAGGTAAAGCACCGTGCAAAGCAGGGCAATAGTGCCAATGACGACAAAATAGCCGTACTGGGTCTTCAACTCGGGCATATTCTCAAAGTTCATGCCGTAAATCCCGGCGATCGCGGTGGGGACGGCCAGTATCGCGGCCCAAGCGGCCAACTGCCGCGTGATGACGCCCTGACGCTGCTGCTCCAGGAGATTGCTCACCTCGAAGACCGAAGTCAGAACGTCTCGCAAGGCGTTCACCATCGCATCGACGCGTCGCACATGATCCAGGACGTCCTGGAAATATGGACGGGCGTTGGCGTCGAGACATGGTGTATCAAGATGTACGAGCCGGCCGCAGACCTCCGTCATGGGGCCGATGATCCGCTTAAAACGGATCAGCTCCTGGCGCAGCCCGAAAATTCGCTTGATCTCTGCGCGGCTGAGGAAGCTGTCGAGAGCGCTTTGCTCCATGACCAGCACGCGTTCCTCGATCGTTTCGACGACGGGAAGATAGCCATCAACGATGAAGTCGAGGATGGCGTGGAGAACATAGTCCGGGCCCTGGCCCAGCAGGCTGGGCGCGGCTTCGAGTTGCGCGCGGAGGTCGCTATGCGCCCGTGCCGAGCCATGCCGAACCGAAATGATGAAATTCGTCCCGGCAAAAATTGCGGTTTCGCCGTAGGCGATGTGATCGTGCTCGAGATGAGCGGTGCGCGTCATTACGAACAGTTGTTCGCCATATACATCAACCTTCGGCATTTGATTCGCTTTGAGTGCATCCTCGATCGCAAGAGGATGAAGCCCGTAGTTTTTCTCAAGTTGCTCAAGCTCTCGTTTCGAAGGCTCGAATAGTCCGATCCAGACGAACTCGGACTTGCCCTTGCAATCGATGGGTTCGTCCAATGAAACGGCTCTTAGTTTCTTGCCATTACGATAGAGGTGGGCTGCCACGACGCTCACAATGCGCTTTCCTCCGAACTTATTGAGCCTTGTAGCGTGGGCAAAGCGAAGCGTGCCCACCGTTAACACCGCGAATGCACGGCTACAGCGCCTTGGTCCGCCTCAGCAGCCACCAGGTCAGTGCTCCCGCGGCGATCACCAGCAGAAGCGCATACCAGGTACCGCCATCGCCGGTCTGGAACGGCATGTCCTTGGTGTTCATGCCGAAGAAGCCGGTGACCAGCGTCGAGGGCAGCATGCATGCGGTCAGGACCGACAGCGTGAACAGGCGGCGGTTGGTGATCGCCGTCATGCGGCCGGCGATTTCGTCCTGCAGCAGCCGCGCGCGCTCATAGATCGCGCTGAACTCGTAGTCGAGCGCGTCGAACTTCTGCGCAAGCTTGCGCATCGCCGACAGCAGGGTTTCGGATTCGACGTCCTCGCGTGTCTCCAGGCGATGAAACAGCGCACGGATCTGCGACAACTGCCGCCGCGTGCGGATCGCCTGCAAACGCACGCGGCCGAGCCGCAATCGCTCATCGTCGATCTCGTCGTGCAGCACATGATTCTCGACGATATCGAGCTCGTCGCCGAGGCCCGCCGAATAGCGTCCGATCACATCGGCGAACTGGTCGACGATCGCATCGAACAGCGACACCGGGGTGGGAAACTTGCGGCCGCTATCGAGCGCACGCCGTGTCAGCTCGATCGCGCGCAGCGGCTTGCGCGGGCGGTGATCATCAGCTTTGACGAGATCGCAAAGTGCACCCGCAGGAGATCGTCGCCCTCCTGCATGAACTCCTGATGCAGGTCGGGCAATACGCCGGCAATCTCCTCGTCGAAGATATCGAGGCGGATATGCTCGTCGGCATCGAGCAAGGTCTCGCGCGCGACATCGGACAGCGGCGCACTGGCGAGCCAGTCGTGGCAGCGACGGTTGGACAGATTGAAATGCAGCCACAGCCAGCCGTGCGGATTGGCGAGTTCCGCATCGAGGTTGGCGACGTCGAGCTTCGTCGCGGAGCCATCGCTCGCGAAGCGATAGGCGGAGATGATGCCGATGTCGGCGAGAGGCTGGTCCATCTGCTAACCCGTTGCTGGTGCGAAGCAGGCAATGCGTCAACGCAGTGGCAAGCTGATGGCGACTACACCCCATCGAAGCTCTGGAGACAAGCTTTTGATTCAATTGGGTAATGAATCGTAGAGGTGGGCAAAGCGAAGCGTGACCACCATTCGCGCGCGGAGTGTTGGATGGTGGGCACGACGCAAGTGCGCCTTTGCCCACCTTACGGATCCCTACTCCGCCGCGATCTGGCGCGGCGCGGGAGGCGGGTTGGCGAGGTCGGCGGCGAGTTGCGCGTGGCGCGCTTTCGCGTCCTGGACCGCCTTCTCCTTGACCGGGCCGTAGCCGCGGATGCGGTCGGGCAAGGACAGGAGCTCGACGGCGGTGTCGTGGGTCACCGGCGACAATAGGCCGAGTACCGTTTCGACATCCTTCTCGTAGGCTGCGATCAATTCACGCTCGAGCTTGCGGTCAGCCGAGTAGCCGAAGATATCGAACGGCGTGCCGCGCAGGAAGCGCAGTTTTGCCAGCGTCCGGAACACCGGCATCATCCAGGCGCCGAACGCGCGCTTCTTCGGGCGGCCGAGCGCATCCTTGCCGCCGCCGAGGATGGGCGGCGCGAGATTGAAGTTGAACTTGAACTCGCCCTCGAACTGGTCGCGGAGCTGCTTTTCGAAGCGTCCGTCGGTGAACAGCCGCGCGACTTCGTACTCGTCCTTGTAGGCGAGCAGTTTCGCGTAGTTGATCGCGACCGCCCGCGGCAGCGCGTCGCCATAGCCGCCGTCGGTCGCCGCATCGCGCACCCGTTTCACCAGAGCCCGATAGCGCTCGGCGAGCGCGGCATTTTGGTATTCGGCGAGGTGCGCGCTGCGGTGAGCGATGACCTCGTCCAGCGTCATCGCATCGAGCGTCTTCGCGGCCACCGGCTCATCCTGGCCCTTCATCATCGCCTCAAGCCGCGCCGGATCGGCGGCGGCCAGACGGCCGAGTTGGAAGGCCTGCGTATTCATCTTGATCGAGACGCCGTTGACCTCGATCGCCTGCAGGATAGCCTTTGCCGACAGCGGCAGCAGGCCCTTCTGATAGGCATAGCCCAGCATCATGATGTTGGTGGCGATGGAATCACCGAGCAGCGTTTCGGCCGGCTTGGTGAAATCGTAGAACGACGAATCCTTGCGCAGCTCGGTCTCCAGCACGTGGTTGACCTTGCGGCTCTGGAAATTGAAGTCGCGATTGAGGATGAAGTCGGCGGTCGGAATGACGTGGGTGTTGATGACGCCGACGGTGCGGCTGGCTTCGCAAAGCGTAATCGTGTCCTTGGCGGCGGCGACCACCTCGTCGGCGGCCATCACGAGATCGGCGGTGCCGGTGACGATGCGCGAACAGGTGACGTCGGCGGTATGCTCGGAAAGGCGAACGTGGCTCAGCACCGCCCCGCCCTTTTGCGCCAGGCCGGACATGTCGAGGATCATGCTGGCCTTGCCCTCGATATGCGCGGCCATGCCGAGCAGCGCGCCGATGGTCAAGACGCCGGTGCCGCCGACGCCGCCGACCGCGATGTTGTAGGGCCGCTGCAGCGACGGGAATGACGCCGGCTCGGGCAGATCGCCGATATCACCGAGGCCTGCACCATCAAGGCTTGCCGGCGCGCGGCGGCGCGGCTTGCCGCCGTCGATGGTGACGAAGGACGGGCAAAAGCCCTTGAGGCAGGAATAGTCCTTGTTACAGGTCGACTGGTTGATGGTGCGCTTGCGACCCATCTCGGTTTCCAGCGGCTCGACCGAGATACAGTTCGACTGCACCGAGCAATCGCCGCAGCCTTCACATACGGCCGGATTGATCATGACGCGGCGCGCCGGGTCTTCCATCAGCCCACGCTTGCGGCGGCGGCGCTTTTCGGCGGCGCAGGTTTGCACGAAGACGATGGCCGAGGTACCCTTCAGCGTGCGACAGGTTCTCTGGACCGAGTCGAGTTCGTCGCGATGCGCAACCTTGACGCCGGGCGCAATGTCGGACGCCGGATAGGCACCTGGATTTTCTGAGACCAGATAGATATTGCGGATGCCTTCGGCGTGAAGCTGGAAGGTGATCTGCTGCGGCGACAATTCGCCGTCGACATGCTGGCCGCCGGTCATTGCGGTCGCGTCGTTATAGAGGATCTTGTAGGTGATGTTGGCGCCCGAGGCGATCGCCTGCCGGATCGCGAGGCTGCCGGAGTGGAAATAGGTGCCGTCGCCGAGATTGGCGAAGACATGCTCTTCCTTGGTGAAGGGGGCGACGCCAACCCACGGCACGCCCTCGCCTCCCATATGGGTGTAGGTCTCGGTGTTGCGGTCCATCCACAGCGCCATGAAGTGGCAGCCGATGCCGGCGAAGGCGCGGCTGCCCTCGGGCACCTTGGTCGACGAGTTGTGCGGGCAGCCCGAACAGAAATACGGCGTCCGGGTGACGGGAGCGACCGCCTGCATCTGGGTCGCCTGTCGGCCATTGAACCAGTCGGCCTTGGCGCGGAGCATCGCGGCGATTTCGGGGTTGAGGTTAAGTCGAAGCAGGCGCTCGGTAAGCGAGCTCGCAAGAGAGGCTACGCTAAGCTCGGCGGCGAAGGTGAGGAACCGCTTGTCGTGGTCGTCCATCTTGCCGATGATGCGCGGACGGACGTCGTCGCGCCAGTTGAACAGCTCCTGCTTGACCTGGTTCTCGACGATCTCGCGGCGCTCCTCGACGATGAAGATTTCCTCGAGGCCGACGGCGAAATTGCGGACACCTTCCGGCTCCAGCGGCCAGGGCATGCCGATCTTGTAAAGCCGCAAGCCGATCTTGGCGGCGACCTCCTCGGTGATCCCCAACTCGCGCAGCGCCTGACGGATGTCCTCGTAGCTCTTGCCCGACGCCATGATGCCGTAACGGGCATTCGGCGAATCCATGGTGATGCGGTTGATCTTGTTGGCGCGCGCAAAGGCGATCGCCGCATAACCCTTGTAGTCCTGCAAACGCAGGTCCTGCGCATAGCGGTCGTCGGGCCAGCGCAGATTGAGACCGCCCGGCGGCATCTCGAAATCGGTCGGGATCGCAAACGGCGTCATCTCGTCGGTGAGATCGATCTCGGCGGTGGTTTCCACCGTCTCGGTGATCACCTTCATGCCGACCCAGCAGCCGGAGTAGCGCGACATCGCGATACCCAAGAGGCCCATCTCGATCATTTCATGGATGCTGGAGGGATAGAGATACGGCATCAGCGCGGAGATGAAGGCGTGGTCGGACTGATGCGGCACGGTCGAGGATTTCGCGCCATGGTCGTCGCCGGCGAGGACGAGCACGCCGCCGTTTTTGGCTGAACCGGCCGTATTGCCATGCCGGAACACGTCGCCGCAGCGGTCGACGCCGGGGCCCTTGCCGTACCAGATGCCGACCACGCCGTCATATTTGGCGCCGGGCGAGAGATTGAGCTGCTGCGAGCCCCAGATCGCTGTGGCCGCAAGGTCCTCGTTCACGCCGGGCTGGAACTTGATGTTGTACTGGTCGAGATGTTTGCGGGCCGCGAAGAGCTGCTGGTCGTAGCCGCCGAGCGGCGAGCCGCGGTAGCCGGAAATGAAGCCTGCGGTGTTGAGGCCCGCGGCGCGGTCGCGGCGGATCTGCGCCATCGGCAGGCGGACCAGCGCCTGGATGCCGGTCAGGAAAATGTGGCCGGTGCCTTGCGTATATTTCTGGTCGAGACTGATCGGACCTTGGTTGATTCCCATTGCAGCCCTCTTTGCCAGCCGGTGGAGCCTTGTTTCGGAACGACTGTTTTTAGCTAGTCATCTGATCTCATTAGAACCAGTCTATGTCGGATTATTCCGTGGGCGCAGCACAAATCTCGCCCCGCAGGCCGCCGTTTCAAAGATCGCAATTTCGTGCCGGGAATAACGCCAGCGCTTTTCGGTTTGTGTCGTCCGGAAGCCCCGGCGCGAAATGGCATGACGCCCCACCTCTGTCCGCTTTCGCGCTATAACGCCCGAGGAGGCCAGATGGTGCAGGGACGACGTCGGATCATGCGGGCGATTCTCGCTGCCATGCTGTTGTGCACTGCGCTCGCGGGCGGCGACGTCCATGCCCAGTCCAAGGTCGAGCCGACGGCTGAAGACATCGCGCGCGGCAAGGCGCTGACCGAGGCCGGCGACTGCGCAAGCTGCCATACCGCCGATCGCACAAAACCGTTCGCCGGAGGAAAACGGATCGATACGCCGTTCGGCGGCATCTATTCGCCGAACCTGACGCCGGATCGAGAGACCGGCTTGGGGGCGTGGAACGATGACGATTTCTACCGCGCGTTACGGTTCGGCGTTGCGCGCGACGGCTCGCGCTATTACCCGGCGTTCCCCTACCCGAACTTCACCAGGCTGACGCGCCAGGACATTGTTGCGATCCGCGCCTATCTGGCGACGCTGACGCCGGTGCGCAGCGAGCCCCGCGCGCCGGACTTGCGCTTTCCGTTCAACTACCGCTTCGTCATGCGCGGCTGGAACTGGCTGTTCTTCAAGCCCGGCATCCTGATGCCCGATCAGCAGAAGAGCGCGGAATGGAATCGCGGCCGCTATCTGGTCGAGGGCGTCGCTCATTGCGGCGCCTGCCATACGCCAAAGAACATCTTTGGCGCGGACAAGCGTGACCAGGCCTATGGCGGCGGGCGCGTGGCGGGCATGTTCGCGCCGCGGCTCGATGCTGCCGAGCGCAGCGGCCTGAAGTCGTGGAGCGTGGAAGATATCACCGAGTATCTGCAGAGCGGCCGCAACGCCAAAAGCCATGCCGGCGAGCTGATGTCGGAGGTCGTGGTCAACTCGACCTCGAAGCTGAGCGATGCGGATGTCCGCGCGATCGCGGTTTACCTGAAAGATCTGCCGGCCGGCGCGCCGGAGCCGAAGGTCATCCCGCCCTCGCCTTCGCAAATGGCTGCGGGCGAAAAGCTCTACAACGGCGCCTGCATCGCCTGCCACGAGGAGGACGGATCGGGCGCGCCGCGGATCTACCCGCCGCTGCCCGGCAACGCCAATTTGCAGTCCGCCGACGCCTTGAGCACGCTGCGTATCATCCTCGACGGCGCCGAGACCGTGACGACGCCCCGCGCGCCTAACAAGGGATCGATGCCGGCCTATGCCGCGAAGATGACGGATCAGGAGATTGCCAGCGTGACCAACTACATCCGCAATGCCTGGGGCAATGCGGCGCCGCTGGTGACGGCGGACCAGGTCGCGAAAGCGCGGCGGCCCAAGTAGCAGCTCACCGCTGCTCCCCATTGAACACGAATTTCGGCATTTCCCATTTGTAGCGGATGGCGAGCAGACGCAGCGTCAGACCGAGCACGAATGTCAGCGCCGTCCAGAGCGGGGGATTGAGGTTGAGTCCGAAGGCGGTGGCGTAGAACAGTCCGGTCACGACGGAGACGCTGGCGTAGAGTTCGGCTCGAAACAACAGCGGCACGTCGTTGCAGAGAATGTCGCGCAGCACGCCGCCGGCGCAGCCCGTGATCATGCCGGACACGATCACGATCGGCAGCGAAGCGTTCATCTGCCAGGCGACATCGCAGCCCGCCATCGTGAAGACCACGAGCCCGATCGCATCGAGCACCAGGAACGCCGCATTGAGCCGATGCACCTGCCGCGCGATCAGGATGGTCCCGAAGGCCGCGATCCCGGTCAGCGCCAGGTAAGACGGGTTCTGCACCCAGACCAGCGGATATTGCCCGAGCAGCACATCGCGGATGGTGCCGCCGCCAAGTGCGGTAATACAGCCGAGCATGCATACGCCGGCCCAGTCCATGCTACGCCTACCCGCCGCGAGTGCTGCGGTCATCGCCTGCGCGGTCAACGCGACGTAAGTCAACAGATGCAGAACGGTATCGCCGGGCGGCAGGCTCCACATGGCAAACCTCACGTTCGGAACCTGAGGGAATCAGCGGTTCCAACATTACAGGGTTGCAACTTGGCGCGGAACATCCGGTCCTGCCAGCCATTGTCTTTCCGCTTAGCTGGGATGCTAACGGAGGAACTCATTCATGCAACCCAATCCAAACGATCCCTACCGCGCCGGCCTGAGCGATGAAGAAATCCGCCGTCAGGCCCGCTTCAACAGCCTCGACAATGAGTTGCAGCCTGACCCCGCGCTGGCCGAGGGTTCGCCCAGCGGCGCCAAGGTCGCGATGTTTGCGGTCGCGATCGCAGTCGTGCTCGGCGCGTTGTTCTATGGCCTGAACAACACCACCGTGAACCAGGCCGGCACTACGCCGCCCAATCAAACCGCGCAGACGCAACCGGCCAACCCCGCAGCGCCTCCAGGCATGCGTGACGTAACGCCGAAGGCGAACACCGAGCCGGGAACCACCACCGGCGCCGCGACCACTCGCCCGACACCGCCGTCGCAGAACCCGACGGGTACGGAAGTCGATCGCGCCAAGCAGTAACGGGTGACGATTTGAACAACGAGCAGCGGGCCAAAAGCCCGCTGCTTTTTTTTGCGTCAAGGCGAAGTGCCGAGATGTCAACCATGCACACTGAACATGCGAACCGCCAAACCTGACCTCGCTGCTTGCGCACGAGGCCTTTCAGCTTTGAAGCATGCCTCTATCTTCATTATGGAAATTAACGTGGCACAGAATATCTACGACAATCCCGATTTCTTCGCTGCCTACAGCCAATTGCCTCGCCAGGTGCATGGGCTGGACGGAGCGCCCGAATGGCCAGCAGTCCAGGCCATGCTGCCGGCGCTGACCGGCAAGCGCGTCGCCGACCTGGGCTGCGGCTTCGGCTGGACCTCGCGCTGGATGCGCGCGCAGGGCGCGGTCTCGGTGCTTGGCCTCGATCTGTCGCAGAACATGATCGCACGCGCCAAGGCCGATACCACGGACCCCACCATTGAATATCTGCTCGCCGACCTCGAGACGCTGGAACTGCCGGAAGCGGCTTTCGAACTCGTCTACAGCGCCCTGACCTTTCACTATGTCGAGGATTTTCCGCGCCTTGCGCGCATGATGCACAAGGCGCTGGTGCCCGGCGGAGATCTGGTATTCACGATCGAGCATCCGATCTTCATGGCTGCGGCGCATCCGCATTGGATGGCCGATGAAGACGACCGCAAGACTTGGCCAGTCAACCGCTACTCGGTCGAGGGCGAGCGACGCACGGACTGGTTCGCCAAGGGCGTGGTGAAGTACCACCGGACCCTCGGCACGACGCTCAACGCGCTGATTGATGCGGGCTTCCAGTTACGCCGGGTCAAGGAATTCGCCCCGACGCGCGAACAGATCGAGCGCGCGCCCGAACTGGCCGAAGAGCTGGAGCGACCGATGATGCTCCTGGTCTCGGCACGAAAGCCAGAAAGGCGTTAAGAGACCGCTTGAAAACGGGGTGGCGGTTCAGGCCGTCCATGATTCAAACTTCTGATGTGGACAGCAGCGAATCGGACCCGGAGGGCCGCCGGGCGTTGGGGGCACCTCAAGCGTCCGTGTTAGGACTAGGCGACACCTTGGAGATTGGAAACATGGCGCTCAAGCGGATGGACAACGTAGGAATCGTCGTCGAAGACCTCGGAGGGACGATTGAATTCTTTCGCGAACTCGGCCTCGAGCTCGAAGGGCGGGCCACGATCGAAGGAGAATGGGCCGGACGTGTCACTGGACTGGGCGATCAGCATGTCGAGATTGCCATGATGCGCACACCGGACGGCCATAGCCGGCTCGAGCTCTCCCGCTTCCTCAGGCCGCCTGTCGTCGCAGATCACCGGAACGCCCCGGTCAACGCACTAGGCTACCTCCGCATCATGTTCGCCGTGGACGACATCGACGAGACGCTTGAAAGGCTCCGCACGCGCGGCGCGCAGCTCGTAGGCGAAATAGTCCAGTATAAAGACGCGTATCGGCTGTGCTACATCCGTGGGCCTGAAGGGCTTCTCATCGGACTCGCCCAAGAACTCAGCTGAGCGCGATACGAAGACAGGGGTCGTCGAGCGGACCTTCGGCTGGATGACACGATGGCGGCGCCTTGTCCGCGACTACGAGGCCCGCATCGACGTGTCAGAAGCCATGATCCATGTCGCCATGGGCGGTCTTCTGCTCCGGCGTATCAGCCACCGACATTTTCAAACAGCCTCCAAGAGCCGAGCCGCCCGTGCCGCATGACACGGGGGGCCTGCGATTGACTGCAACCATAAGATCGATGGCGCTACGGGAGTAACAGTCACCTAACGCCTTCGGCCGGGCATAGGACCTGACCTTAGCTAAACATCTTGTTGAGGTCGCCGCCGGAATAGCCGTTGGCGAATTCGCCGAACGTGCCCTTCTCCGCCATCTCCTTTGACGCCTTCATGAAGCCGGCCCACGCCATCCGCGCCAGCGAAGCGCCGATGCTGATGCGGCGCACGCCGAGAGCGGAAGCCTCCTTCAGCGAGGGACCGGTGCCGACCAGGAGATTGACGGGTTTTGGTTGCACCGCTTTCACCACGGCCGAAATTTCTTCCGCCGTCGCAATGCCCGGCGCATAGAGGCAATCGGCCCCGGCTTCGGCATAGGCGGTGAGTCGGTCGATCACGAGTTCTAGATCCTTCTGCCCGCGCAGGAACGCCTCGCAACGGCCGGTGAGCAGGACGCCGCTGTTGTCGGCATCGATCGCCTGCCGCGCCGCCCTGATGCGGTCGACGGCAAGCGCGCGGTCGAACAGCGGTTTTGCGTTATCGCCGGTAAAATCCTCGATCGACAGGCCGGCGACGCCGGTCTTCACCGCGCGCGCGACATTGACGGCGACCTTGTCCGGCTCATGCGCAAAGCCGTCCTCGAAGTCGGCGTTGACGGGGATATCGACCGCCGCACAGATCGCCGTGAGATGATCGCAGACGTCGTCGACGGTGACGCGGTTGTCCGCCTTGCCGAGGGTCCATGCAAAGCCGGCGCTGGTGGAGGCCAGCGCCTTGAAGCCGAGATGCTGCAGCGCCTTCGCGCTGCCGACGTCAAAGGGATTGGGGATGATGAAGCATCCGCTCTCGTGCAGTTTCCGGAATGCAGCGCGCTTGTCAGCAGATGTCAGCATGGGTCGCTCCCCTCATTGTTTGTTGGCGCCGGGTAGATAGGAACGCGACGCCCATTCCGCCAGACGTCTCACGCTACGACCTTGCGCAGGAATGTCCGCTCCTCCGCAAGAATGAACTGGTTCTCCTCGGCGAAATTGAAATTCGCCATGCCCTCGCTGTCCGCGCGCAGCCGCGCCCGGTAGCTTTCATAGGCCGCGAGACTCTCGAACGAGATCAGCGCGAAGGCGATGTTGTTGGTGCCCTCGTGTGGCATCCAGTAGCCGAGGAGATCGCCGCCGCATTTCGGGATGATGGTGAGCCAGTTTTTCGAGTACTGCTCGAATAGCGCGCGTTTGAAGGGATCGAGCTGATAGCGGATGAAGACGGTGACGGTCATGAGGGGCTCCAATGCTGAATTCTTCGTCATTGCGAGCCAACGGGTCGCGCGAATGCGCGCCCGATGACAGGCTCCGCGAAGCAATCCACAGCGCCGCAAGCGGAGGAATGGATTGCTTCCGCCTTCGCTAAAGCTACGGCGGACAAGTCGTCGCTTGCGCTCCTCGCAATGACGGTCGCGAGAATACCCGCTTGATCGACGTCAATGCTTCGGCTATCATCGAACTATGAAAGCAGGCCCCGACATTGCCATGGTCGCCTCTCTCGTCGGCGACCCCGCCCGCGCCAACATGCTGACCGCGCTGATGGACGGCCGTGCGCTGACCGCGAGCGAATTGGCGCACCAGGCCGGTATCACGCCGCAGACCGCGAGTTCGCATCTCTCCAAGCTCGAGGCCGGCGGGCTGATCGAGCCGGAGAAACAGGGCCGCCACCGCTATTACCGGCTCACCGGGTCTGACGTCGCTCACGTGCTCGAGGGACTGGCGGGCTTGGCCGAGCGCGCCGGCCATACCCGCGTGCGCACCGGACCGAAGGAGCCGGCGCTGCGGCGGGCGCGGATCTGTTACGACCATCTCGCCGGCGATCTCGGCGTGCAGATGCTCGACAGCCTGCGCAAGCAAAGACTGGTCCGGCAAACCAAGCAGGCGATCGAACTCACCGGCGAAGGCAAACGCTTCATGGCGGAGGCGCTGCAGATCGACACCGAAGCGCTGGCGCATCCGCGGCGTCCGGTGTGCAAGGCCTGTCTCGACTGGAGCGAACGGCGTCATCACCTCGCCGGCACGCTGGGAGCCGCGGTGATGAACCGCTTCACCGAATTGAACTGGGCGGCGCGCGATCCCGCGCCGGGCAGCCGCGTCGTGAACTTCACCCGCACCGGCGAAAAGCGATTTGCGGCATTGTTCGGAAGCGAGCAGGCCTAGCCGGGACGCTTGAACAACGCCGACCAAACGGCGACCAGCGCTTCCGACGAGATTTTCATGAACCGTTTGCTTCGAACCATCGCCACAGCGATGCTGATCGCGTGCTATGCCCTGCCGGCCCCGGCTGAAGAGCTGCCCAAATTCAGCGGTCACAAGGTGAAGGTCTATACCGGCAAGCGCGCCAAGCCGCGGCTCGACCACGAGTTCTGGCGTGATCAGAGCCACACCTATCGCGCTGCGATGCGAGACGACAAGGTGAATGCCGGCGGGCGCTTCATCGTCGTCATCCTGCCCTGCGGCACCGAATGCCAGGCGCCGACATTCCTCGATGTCCGCACCGGGCGGATTACCCAGTTCTTCACCGTCTCGAATTGGGGTAATGTGCCAGATGAGCTCGAGCCCGTGATCAGCCGGGCTGACAGCCGCCTGATCGTGTTCCGCGGCAAGCGCAACGAAAAGGGCATCAACGGCAACCACTGTTATTCGATCGATGACCGCGGCGAACTCAAGCACCTGCACTCGACGGCCACCGGCGGCGATTTCAGCGCGGCGCTGAAGGCCGAGTGAGGCGGATGCAGCCCCCTCCGACCTTGTCGTGATTTCGGATATTGCTCGCCGGATGGGTCCGATCTAGAGTCGTGTCATGGAAGACACGGTTACGGAAGCGGTCAGGCAGCAGTACGAAGCGTATAGCTATCCGCCGCCAATTGAGGACGGCGAGAAATTCCTGAAGAAGTGGGGACCGCTGACCTGTGACCCCAAATTTGCAGGCATTCAGCTGTGGCCGGAGGGCCGGCCTCGGCAAGACCTGCGCATATTATGCGCCGGTTGCGGTTCCTCCCAAGCGGCTCTGATCGCCCTCAATAACCCGGACTGTGCTGTCCTCGGTATCGACCTTTCCGAGACCAGCCTCGCTCATTCGAAGCGTCTTTGCGACCGACACGGCCTCGCCAACCTTGAACTTCGGCAAATGAGCCTTCTGGATGTCGGCGAGTTGAACCGCCGCTTTGACCTGATCATTTGCACTGGCGTCCTTCATCACCTTCCCAATCCGGACGCCGGACTAAAGGCTCTCGCGGATGTACTCGATCCATCCGGAAGCATGGCAATCATGCTTTATGGGAAGACGGGGCGCGCTGGAGTCTATCTGGTCCAGGACATCTTGCGGCGGCTTGGAGCCGGTCGAAACGCCGAGGGCGTCAGGATTGCCCGCGAACTTCTGAAGTTTGTTCCATCGAACCATTATCTGATCTCGGCGACCGGCAAACTACCCCATGATCTTGCCGACGATGCGGGCATCGTGGATATGCTGCTTCACCCGCAAGATAGAGCCTACTCGGTGCCGGAGATCATCAAGTTTGTCGAAGCGGCTGGGCTGGTTTTCTCCGGCTGGAGCGATAACGCCCTCTACTGCGCCGACCGGTATCTCAGCGGAGAGATGCTGGAAAGGGTTTTGACGCTCCCGCCCGCGGAGCAGTGGGCCGTCGTCGATAATCTTACCATGCTGAACGACAGGCACGATTTTTTCGTCAGGAAGCCGGAAAGCACGCGCTTCCTTACCCGTTTCGATACAGATGATTTTCTGTCATATGTCCCGCACATTCGATCCGGCGTCCGCTTGGCTGGTGACGTCAACTCATTGGTCTTGACGCGCCCTGCGCCTCAAGGGGAAGTCATTATCCCGATATCGAGATCGGAAGCGCTCATGCTGGAGCAGGTGGACGGAAAAAAGCGGATATCGGATATTCTGTCCCACTCCATTTTCACAGGATCTGAGCCCGACAAAAGAGCGAATTTCGCGCGCGCCGTCTGCGAGCGCATGTGGCGATCGGGGCATGTCCTGTTTGGCCGATCCGGCTCTTAAGCTCCAGGCCGGGAGACCGGATGGCGCGGCGGTGTGGAATGCTCTCGCCAACGTGAAACGGAAAGTCTTTACATCGTGTGAGGTCAGCATCAATACGCCCCTGTCTTAGAGGAGTGTTTGAGATGCGAAGGATGTGCGTCATCGCGCTGGCAGCCGCTTTGGCCTTGATTGCGTTATCGCCTGCGGCATCAGCAGAAACCGAACGACCCGCGGCGCGCGAGCCCTACGGCATCGCGCTTGAAGGTTTTGCCTATCCCTACCCCGTCCATCTGCTGCCGCTGGTGAACGACGGCGAGCAGGTGCGGATGGCCTATATGGATGTTGCGCCGGCGCAGCCGAACGGACGCAGCGTGGTGCTGCTGCACGGCCGCAATTTTCCATCGAGCTACTGGGCGCCGGTCATCAAGACCTTGAGCGATGCCGGCTATCGCGTGATCGTGCCGGACCAGATCGGTTTTGGAAAATCGTCGAAGCCGCAGGGCGATTTGCATTTCGATACGCTGGCGCGCAACACGATGGCGCTGCTCGATCATCTCGCCATCGCCAAAGCCGACATCGTCGCGCATTCGCTCGGCGGCATGCTCGGCGTGCGGATCGCGCGCGCCTATCCTGACAGGATTGCGCATCTGGTGCTGACCGCGCCGATCGGGCTCGAAGATTACCGGCTCTACGTGCCGCCGACGCCGACCGAGAAGATTCTGGAAAACGAGGACAAGTTGACCGCGGAGGCCTATCGCAAGCAGCTTGAGACCAATTACGCGCTGAAACTGCCGCCTGAACAGGTCACGCCGTTCATCGACGCGCGCTTCAACATCAAGGGCAGCGCCGAATATAAGCGATGGCTGCGCGCCTTCGTCAGCTCGGCGCAGATGATCTACCGCGAGCCTGTAGCGCACGAGATTCCCCTGATCACGCAGCCGACGCTGTTCGTGATGGGCGCCGACGACCACAACGCGCCGGGCCGAGCCAATGCGCCGGAGGCGCTGCGCGCGAAAATGGGGCAGAATGCCGAGCTTGCCAAAGCGCTCGCTGCTGGCATGGCGAAGGGGCGGGCCGAGGTGATCCCGAACACGGGACATCTGGTCTTTCTGGAAGCGCCGGGCAAATATAACGAGCTGGTGCTCGGATTCCTGGCCGCCCCGTAGCATCGGGGAACATTCATGTTCCATTCAGGTCTCGGAACTAAGTTCCGTTCCGTGCCGCCTTGCGGCCGAAAACGGGAGAAAACATGAAGTACCTTTTCGCAGCAGTTTTGGCCCTGGGCACCGTTGCCAGCTTCAGCGCGGCGGAAGCCGCGCAAGGATGCGGCCCCGGCTGGGCTCGCGGCCCTTACGGCCGATGCCAACCCATTCGCAGGGCCGTCGTAGTTCGTCCAGCCCCGGTCGTCGTGGTACGGCCTGCAGCTCCGGCCGTCGTCGTGCGGCCCGGCCGCGTGTGTCCTTACGGCACCGTGTGGCGCTATGGACGCTGCCGCGCTTACTGATATTTTTCAAACAACGAAAAAAGCCCCGCTCGCGCGGGGCTTTTTTATTGCTTCTCTAAATGATCGATTGCGGCGGCTTACCAGTAATAACGACGCCGGCGCCAGTAACGGCGGCGCCAACGACGGCGGCGGCGATGCCATCCCCAGTGCCGGCGGCGCCAACGTCTGCGCCAACCCCAGCGGCGGCGGCGCCAACCCCAGCGCCTTCGGCCCCAACCGCGTCCACGGCCGCGGCCCCAGCGCACTTCTTCGGGCGAAAGGCGATCGACCTCGTCGCCTGACGTGACGGCGGGTTGCGCATCCTTGTTGTCGGGCAACTTGTTGGCGTCGTCAGCGAGCGGCGTCGGCATCAGCGGCGCGGCCTCCGCGCTCGCTGCGAGCGCGGCGCCGCCCGCAACAAATCCTAAGGCGAGTTTCAGAAAGTGGCGACGCTCCATCACATCTCCTCCTCCGTTTGCTGGGTGCGAGAAGGAGAGTTTCGATGCGCCGAGATGAACGCGCGGTGAATTGCGCGTTCAGCTTTGTCGTAGTCGCAGTCTACCCCAGTTTATTTTCGCGCGCTGTTGCGCGCGGCGGAACCATTGTCGTTGCTGCGGCATTATCGTGTCGAGCGCGCGTGTAACGATCCGCCATCGCAACGAACGCGTCGCCATCTCACGCCGACAGCTCTTCCGCCAGCAGCAGCACTTCGCGCGTCCGCGTCACGTCGGGCCAATCGCGATTGAAATCGGCGACCAGCCGCTTCATTTCCGGCCCATCGGTCGCGCGTTCGAGCGCGGCCTTATCAGGAAATTGATACATCGCGTGGTGCAGCGCCGGATCGGTGGCGCTCCAGTAGCGCCACGCCTTCACGGCGCCGAACGACTTCATGGCGTCCGGCAGATGCTCGCGCGAATACCAGGCATCGAAGGCCTGGCGTTTGGCGGGATCGGAGACGGTGGCGCGGACGACGAAAAAAGCTGCGGGCATATCGTTTCTCCCTGGAATTGTTCTTGTAGGGTGGGCAAAGCGCAGCGTGCCCACCATCCATCAGCAGCGGTGCAAGAAACGGTGGGCACGCTGCGCTTTGCCCACCCTACGGCAGCTCCTAACATGCAACTGTCACATGCTCCGTGATATCAAGGCCGCGCGCAACGCGTTATCCGAGGTGCCACCTATGCCTGCCCGCCATCGCTCCGCCCTG
This sequence comes from Bradyrhizobium sp. CCBAU 051011, assembly GCF_009930815.1. Lineage (NCBI taxonomy): Bacteria > Pseudomonadati > Pseudomonadota > Alphaproteobacteria > Hyphomicrobiales > Nitrobacteraceae > Bradyrhizobium > Bradyrhizobium sp. CCBAU 051011. The sequence goes on from NZ_CP022222.1 coordinate 7,763,882, forward strand.
CTCGCCGCGCTCTGGCTCCTGATCGCGCCCCTGCCCGCCGCGGCCGACGACATCCTGCTGCCGCGCGAGCCGCAGATAGGGCCACGGCCGTTCTATCTCGTCGACAAGATGAAGGATGGGCCGCTGAAGCAACAACTCAGCCAGTGCACCGGGCCGTTTCGCAAGACGGACTTTTCGATCGGCCACCGCGGCGCCGCGCTGGAATTTCCCGAGCATACGCGCGAGTCCTATATCGCCGCTGCCCGGATGGGCGCCGGCATCATCGAATGCGACGTGACATTTACGAAAGACCGCGAACTGGTTTGCCGCCATTCGCAATGCGACCTGCACACCACCACCAACATCCTGACCGTGCCGGCGCTCGCCGCCAAATGCACGCAACCCTTAAGCCCGGCCGATCCCGCCACCGGCAAGAAAGCCTCCGCAAAGTGCTGCACCAGCGACATCACGCTGGCCGAATTCCGGATGCTGAGTGCGAAGATGGACGGCTTCAATCCGGATGCCAAAACGCCGGAGGAATATCAGAACGGCACGCCGCGCTGGCGCACCGACCTCTATGCCAATTCCGGCACGCTGATGACGCATGACGAGAGCATCGCGCTGATCAAGAGTCTCGGCGCCAAATTCACGCCGGAGCTGAAGGCGTCGGAAGTGCCGATGCCGTTCGACGGCGACTACACCCAGGAGAAATATGCCAGCCAGATGCTGGACGCCTACAAGAAGGCCGGCATTCCCCCGAGCGACGTGTTCGCACAAAGCTTCAACCTGGCCGACGTGCTCTATTGGGTGAAGACCGAGCCGGAATTCGCCAAACAGGCGGTTTATCTCGAAGAACGCTATGAGAAGCAGGGCCTCGATCCCGCCAAGCCGGAGACCTGGAAGCCCTCGATGGCGGAATTGAAGGCGCAAGGCGTCGCCATCCTCGGCCCGCCGATCTGGACCATGCTGACGCTGAACGACAACAAGGAAATCGTTCCCTCCGAATACGCCAAGGCCGCCAAAGCCGCCGGCCTCGACCTGATCGGCTGGTCGCTGGAGCGCGACGGCCCGCTGCACAAGGGCGGCGGCTTCTATCACCGCTCCATCAGGTCGGCGATCGACCGCGACGGCGACACGCTGACGGCGCTCGACGTCTTGGCAAAGCAGGTCGGCATCCGCGGCATGTTCTCGGACTGGCCGGCCACGACGACGTTTTATGCGAGCTGCACCGGAATGAAGTGAGCCTCGTAGGGTGGGTTAGCGCAGCGTAACCCACCGAAGTCTTACCACGCGGTCGGTTCGGCCGGTGGGTTACGCCTTCGGCTAACCCACCCTACGCGGTCCCTCCTCCTAATTCTTCGAACGCGTAAACGGCACAAAGCGCACGAGGGCGACGGCGCGCGCCGTCGTCTTGTCGGGAGCGGTTTTTTCGACGACCGTGAGTTGCTGAATGGAGTAAGCGGCGCCCACCGGCATGACGAGGCGGCCGCCCACCTTGAGCTGCTCGATCAGCGGCGGCGGCACCTCGCCAAGCGCGGCGGTCACGACGATGGCGTCAAACGGACCGCATTCGGGCCAGCCGGCAAAGCCGTCGCCCAGACGGACACTCACATTGTCATACGCGAGGTCCCGAAGTGTTTTCGTGGCGACCTCGGCCAGTGGCGGAATGATCTCGATAGTGCAGACCTTCCGCGCGAGGTGCGCAAGGATGGCGGCCTGGTAGCCCGAACCCGTGCCGATTTCGAGCACGACATGATCGGGCGCGACCTCGGCCAATTCTGTCATCAAGGCCACGATATACGGCTGCGATATGGTCTGGCCGTGACCGATCGAAACCGGCATGTCCGCGTATGCGATGGAGCAGGATCGTTCAGGGATGAACAGATGGCGTTTGGTTTGCCGCATGGCCTCAAGGACCCTCTCCGAGAGGCCCTGCCGTCCCAGACCACGGGCGTCGGAGCGGCCGTAGGCACGGACGGTTTCGACCATGTCCGCGCGTTCGCGGGCGCATTCGGCGTCCTGTGCCGTCGCTTCCCGCGCGCCGGCAACCATGGACAGCACGAGTGGCAACAAGATCCTCATGATCGTGCGCTCGGCCATGCAACAATCGAAAGCACCGTCCGCCGTCGCGGAAGGAAGCAATGATGCTGTCGCGCCTTAACGGAACGCGCGGGCAGACCGACATGCCCTGCCCGAGGTCCAGCCGCCGTGCCTTCCAGCAAGAAATCGGACGCCGCCTTCGGCGGACGGCGGCGCCGATGATAACTACTGTTGGGCGGACGGCAACCGTACCGGCGGCCGCGCCTGCGCTCTGGCTTCCGTTGCCGGAGGCGTCGACACCGGCTTCGGCTTACGCGCGGGGTTGGCAACCGGCACTGGCGGCGCCGCCGACGTCCTGGGCCGCAGGTTTTGCTCGGAGAAATTGGCGATCGTGCGCGCCATTTGCTCCTGGTTCGCCTTGAGTTGCTCGGCGGTCTTGGCACTTTCGCGGGCCAGTTCTGCCTGGCTGGCCTTGAGCTGTTCGATCTCCTGCTGCACGCCTGCGAGATCGCGCGCCATCGTCTGGAGCAACTGGGCCTGCTCGGCAGCGATCGCGGCGGCTGCCGCATCTTGCGGTGCGGCCTGGGGCGGAGCCGGCAATTGCGAAACTGCGGCATCCGCCGCAGCCAGCCGAACGGCAGGCGGGCTCTGCTGGTCGGCAAGAACAGGCGTTTCCGATGGCAATGACGAAGCCGCGGCCAGTTGCGGTGCCCACCGGGCGACCATCGGCCTGACCGTCTCGCCATAGGATTGCCAGGCGAAAGCAGCGGTACAGATGCCCACAGTCAACAGCAGGCCGATCAAGCCGCGTAGCGCCGGCCTGCCGCGCGATGGCTGACGAATCCTTTTCGCCTTCTCCAGCCTGGAAATCTGCTCATTGAAGCGCGCGAGCTCTTCATCCGCGCGGGCAATCTGCTCATAGGCATGCGCGAGCCGTTCATCGGCGCGCGCGACCAGTTCTTTCTCTTGCGCGGATAGTGCTGGATTGACCTGCGGATCGGTCTGCGTGGTGCTCGCCGGGGAATCCATGGGGCGCCTCCTGCCAGTTTTGCCGTCAACTGAACGGGCGATCGTCGGATTGTAGACACTCCCTACCGCGGTTTTGACCAAAGCATGGCTGGAGGATGGAAAGTCTGGGGCGATTTGAACAGTGCCCCCGGGGCACCGCGCATGCCTTGAGGGGGATCTTCAGATCGCGCGCAGCTATCCACCTCCCGCATCCGGGAAGCGAGTGACCTTGGTTGTTTCGACGGCTCAGTTCGCCTTGCGGCCCAGGAAGGCCGGAATATCCAGCACCTTTTCCTCGATCGGGTTGTGCACGGGAGCCGCGCGGCCGTATGGGTCGAGGCGCTGCGGAGCCGCGGCATGCCTCGCGTGTTCGGCGACCGCCGGTCGTGTTTCGGGGCGGCGGAGCGGCGGCGGGCTGGCGAATTGCGGCGGCGGCGCACCGCGCTGGTCGGCGATGCGGCGCCGGTCGTTGGAGAGCCTGCCGGCGAGATCGGTAAGCAGGTTTTCCGCGACCTGGGTCTGGCCCGTCGCTTCGACATTGTCGATGCCGGTCGCCACGACCGAGACGCGGACGATGCCTTCGAGGCTGGCATCGAAGGTCGCGCCGACGATGATGTTGGCGTCCTGATCGGCCTCGTCGCGGATGCGGGTCGCGGCTTCGTCGACCTCGAACAGCGTGAGATCCCGGCCGCCGGTGATGGAGACGATGAGGCCGCTGGCGCGCTTGATCGAGGGGTTCTCGATCAGCGGGTTGGAAATCGCGGCTACCGCGGCATTGAGCACGCGCTTGGGGCCGGAGGCCTCGCCCCTGCCCATCATCGCCTTGCCCTTCTCGCGCATGACCGAGAGCACATCGGCGAAATCGAGATTGATCAGGCCTTCCTTGACGATGAGGTCGCTGATGCAGGCCACGCCCGAATACAGCACCTGGTCGGCCATCGCAAAAGCGTCCGCAAAGGTGGTCTTCTCGTTGGCCACCCGGAACAGGTTCTGGTTCGGGATGATCAGGAGAGTGTCGACCGCTTTCAGAAGTTCCGCAATGCCGGCTTCGGCATAGCGCATGCGGCGCGCACCCTCGAACTGGAACGGCTTGGTGACGACGCCGATGGTGAGAATGCCGAGCTCGCGCGCAATCCTGGCGATGACGGGCGCGGCGCCGGTGCCGGTGCCGCCGCCCATGCCGGCGGTGATGAACACCATGTGGGCACCGGTCAGATGATCGCGGATCTCGTCGGTGGTCTCTTCCGCCGCCGCACGCCCGACGTCGGGCTGGGCGCCGGCGCCAAGGCCCCCGGTCACCTGCGTGCCCATCTGGATGACACGCCTGGCCTTGGAACTGGTGAGCGCCTGGGCATCGGTATTGGCGACGATGAATTCGACGCCTTCAAGCCCGGCGTCGATCATGTTGTTGACGGCGTTGCCGCCGGCGCCGCCGACCCCGAACACGATAATGCGCGCCCTCAGCTCGCGAATGTCGGTGCCAGTCATTGTTGCCCCACGGTTGCTCCGCTCAACCGCGGAATGAGAGAAAAGGGATTGCTATCCACGAGACGCCCTGCGGTCTGCTTCCACCAGGCTCGCCGCCACATGCCCGACCCGGCGCGCAGAATGTCCGTGATTCTCGTCTGAACTGGAAGTTCGGACAGCGGCCCGCAGGGCCACCACCTCGCCCTCCAGCCGCGCCGTCGCCTCCCGGGCGGCGGTGGTCTCGGCAGTCGCCTGCAGCAGTTCCGCCATCAGGCGGTCGGCGCGCGCGCGTTCGTGCTCGAAATCCCAGCGATTGCCCGCTGCCCTGGCCTCGAGCTGCACGATCTCCGCCTGCAGCGTCACGACGAGCGCCCTCAACTGAGCGGCCTCGCCCGCCCGGTGACCACCCGGTGGGTGTGGCGTATGCCTGATTTCGGCGAGATCGACGCTCACCAGCGCCTTCCCGTCGTCGGAAAGCGAGCGCGGCAAGTGGAGCCGCCTGGCAAGCGAACGGGCGGCCGCTGCCGAGATGTTCAGGCGGGCGCCCAGGGCTGCATAGGTCAGAATCTCAACGGACATCGGCTGTTCTCCCCGAACGAACCGCGCTGGAATCGTCTGATGATGACCGGATAGTGCCCGTGAGGCTAAGGGCAATATAGTTAACAGGTGGTTAACCGGCCGGTGGCGCCGTAATGATTTAGCCACCCCCGCGGCCGCCCTGCCCGGCTGCGGCCGGCCGGCGAAAGCCAACCGGGATCGGGAACCGGCAGCAAGCTGGCGCGGGATCGACAGGTCGCGGTATATTCGGCCATCGCGGCTGAGGCGCGATAGAGATGGACGACGAAGAACTCGCTGACCTGCACCGATTCCTGGCCGAGTACCACCGCCGGCTCGCCCGGGAAGCCGTGCTCGATGTCGTGCAGCAATATCACTCCGACCTTGCCCAACGGCTCGCCGACGAGGCCGCGCTGATCCCGAGACGAACCGCGATCGCGCAGCGGCTGCGCGAGGGTGAGCAGCAGAAGCGTAACGAGATGGAGTGAGCGGCGGAAGCCTATCATCACGCTGCACCACGCGATGGGGGCGGATGATCCGAGGGAGGCCGTCATGAACCAGCCGCAGCCAGTCAAGGACGCCAGCCACCTTTACGAAGTCGAGCGCCGCGCCGAGCATGCGGCGCGCCCCGGCTTTCGCATCATGGAGTTGCAGCTCTCCGAAACCCAGAAGGTGCCGTGGCACACCCACAGCAATGTGTCAGATACTTTCTACGTGCTGGAAGGCCAGATGAGGCTGTTCCTGCAGGATCCGAAAGAGGAAGTGAGTTTGAAGCCCGGCGAAGTCTATGTCGTCAGGCCGACGCGACCGCATCTGGTGACGAACGGGGGCACGAAGTCGCTCACCTTCCTGGTTCTGCAAGGGGTCGGCGAATACGATTTTGTTCCGCTCCTGAAGGGTTAGGTTCCTGGGGAACTGGCAGCGGACATGCATTGACGCGCCACCAATGCGCGGACTGCCGTCACACTTTGTTCAAACAACGGATCGACAATCGCGGCAATACAAGAGCGGGCTGGGCCATCCTGCATGGATCAAATCCATCGAACCAAGGAGACAGCCATGGCAAGTAAAGTAAAGCCGGTTCCCGAGGGATTCCACACCGTCACGCCTTATCTCGTCGTCGACGGGGCCGACAAGGTCATCAACTTCATGAAAGAAGCCTTCGGAGCCCAGCCGGTATTCGAGCCGATGATGCGGCCCGACGGCAAGGTCATGCATGCGGAGTACAAGATCGGAAATTCCATCGTGATGATTTCCGACTCCTCGGAGCGCGCGCAAGCAACATCGACCATGCTGTATCTCTACGTACCCAACGTCGATGCCGTTTATCAGAAGGCGCTCAAGGCCGGCGCGACATCGTTGATGGAGCCCGCGGATCAATTCTATGGCGACCGCAGCGGCGGCGTGAAGGACCCCGCCGGCAACTCCTGGCACATCGGCACCCACATCGAGGACGTATCGCCGGCTGATCTCAAGAAGCGCGCGACGGAATATATGAAGCAGCAGCACAAGGCGGCGTAGGCGAAACGCGCAAGCTTCGTAGGGTGGGTTAGCGAAGCGTAACCCACCGAAGTCTCGATACGCGGTTAGTGCAGCCGGTGGGTTACGCCTTCGGCTACCCACCCTACGCGCTATCAAAGATACGGCAATGATTTGGCCATGCCAGCATCAACCAGCTGCAAATATTCCCTTTTCAGAACTGAACCCAACAACTCCCACGCCCATCGCGCATTGCGCAGGTCCAGGTGTTCGATAAACGAAACTCCGATCGCATTCTTCAAATGATCGTTTCCGTCTCTGTAGTACTTCTCGGCCAGCTTGAAGCACGATGCGACGTCTTTTGTATTCCCGAGGGTGATGGCACGTTGCACGAAACCGGCAAACACACCCATTTCCAGATGTAGCAAGCCGTGCTGCGCATTAATTGCGGTTGTCAAATCCGGAAAAGTGTCCTTCAACTCCTTCAGGAAGATGCTTCGATGAAGGTCGCCCACTTGGAATCCTCAAGGTTTGTGTTGGGTCGTCGCGACACCTATCCTGCTTGCACCGTCACTCTCGATTTGCGGTCGGCTCGGCCGGTGGGTTACGCCTTCGGCTAACCCACCCTACGCATCTGTCACAACGGCAGATTATCGTGCTTCTTCGCCGGCATCTCGACCTTCTTGTCTTTCAGCATCGCGAGCGCCCTTGCGATCCGCCTTCTTGTCGAATGCGGCATGATGACGTCGTCGATGTAGCCGCGCTCGGCGGCGATGAACGGTGACAGGAAGCGGTCTTCGTATTCCTTGGTGCGCTTGGCGATTGCGTCGGGATCGTTCATGTCGGCGCGGAAGATGATTTCCACCGCACCCTTGGCGCCCATCACCGCGATCTGCGCGGTCGGCCAGGCGTAGTTCATGTCGGCGCCGATTTCCTTGGACGCCATGACGTCGAACGCGCCGCCATAGGCCTTGCGGGTGATGACGGTGACGAGCGGCACCGTGCATTGCGAATAGGCGAACAGCAGTTTCGCGCCGTGCTTGATCAGGCCGCCATACTCTTGAGCGGTGCCCGGCAGGAAGCCCGGCACGTCCACAAACGTCACGATCGGGATGTTGAAGGCATCACAAAAACGGACAAAACGCGCGGCCTTGCGCGACGCATCGCTGTCGAGCACGCCCGCCAGCACCATCGGCTGGTTGGCGACAAAGCCGACGGTGCGGCCGGCGATGCGGCCGAAGCCGGTGACGATGTTCCTGGCGAAGGTTTCCGAGATTTCGAAGAAATCGCCCTCGTCCACGACCTTCAGGATCAATTCCTTCATGTCGTAGGGTTTGTTCGGATTGTCGGGGATCAGCGTGTCGAGCGACATGTCGACACGCTCGATGTCGTCAAAGCTCGGCCATTCCGGCACGCCGTCAGAGTTGTTTGACGGCAGGAAGTCGATCAGCCGGCGCATCTGCAACAGCGTTTCGACGTCGTTCTCGAATGCGCCGTCGGCGATGGAGGAGCGCGTCGCGTGCACCGAGGCGCCGCCGAGTTCTTCCGCGGTCACCACTTCATTGGTGACGGTCTTCACCACGTCGGGGCCGGTGACGAACATGTAGCTGGTGTTCTTCACCATGAAGATGAAGTCGGTCATTGCGGGCGAATAGACGTCGCCGCCGGCGCACGGGCCCATGATGACGGAGATCTGCGGGATCACGCCTGACGCAATGACGTTGCGGCGGAACACGTAGGAATAGCCCGCGAGCGCGGCGACGCCCTCCTGGATGCGCGCGCCGCCGGCGTCATAGAGGCCGATGATCGGCGCCCTCGCCTTCATCGCCATGTCCTGCAGCTTTGTGATTTTCAGCGCGTGGGTCTCGGACAGCGAGCCGCCGAACACGGTAAAATCCTTGGCGAAGACGAAGGTCTTGCGGCCGTTCACCGTGCCCCAGCCGGTGACGACGCCATCGCCCGGCACCTTGGTCTTTTCCATCCCGAATTCGGTCGAGCGGTGCTCGACGAACATGTCGAATTCCTCGAATGAGCCCTTGTCGAGCAGGAGTTCGATGCGCTCCCGTGCCGTCAATTTCCCGCGGGCGTGCTGCGCCTCGATGCGCTTCTCGCCGCCGCCGAGCTTGGCGCCGGCGCGCCGTTCTTCGAGGGTGTCCAGGATATCCTTCATGCTGCTTCCGCCTGCCTTTTGGGTAACGATTTGAAGGCCTTCTAACACGGCCTTTTCGGAAGCGGAAACACCCATCCGGCATCTGGTACCGCCGCCTTGCGCCCCCTATATGCCGATCCTGACCATGGGGACCGGAATGACCGATATCGCTGGCGCCGACACCTCGGGCGCCGTTACTAGGGGCGTGCGCGCGGTGCTCCGGCTGGAAGGATTAGCGCTATTTATCGGAATGACGCTGCTTTATTACATCTGGGACGGCGACTGGTGGATTTACGGCCTGCTGTTTTTCGTCCCCGATCTCAGCTTTGCGGCCTACCTGTCAGGGCCGCGTTTCGGCGCCATGATCTACAACGCAGCGCATAGCTACCTGGCGCCGATGGCGATGATGACGACCGGCTTGGGCACCGCTTCGCCGCTCATCCTCTCGATCGCGATGATCTGGCTGGCCCATATCGGCTTCGACCGCGCGCTCGGCTATGGGCTGAAATACGAGACCGGTTTCTCGTTCACGCATCTGGGGCGGATCGGGAAGTCTGCGAATTGACAACCGATTTGTAGCTTGATGTAGTCTCTCCCAAAGCTGCCGCAGGACAGCAAAAAATTTGGGGGAAACGAATGCTGACGGACTGGCGCGTCGCCGTGACCGGCGCGATTCTTTGCACCGCTGTTCTATTCACCGGCATCGAAGCATCGGCGCAACCGATCCCGAAGGATGTCGCGGCACGCAGGTCACGGTTGCCGGCGAATTCCGTATCGCGCAAGGCACCGGCAAACTTCCCGTCGTGGTGCTGATGCATGGATCGAGCGGCGTCGGCGCCGGCATGGATCCGTGGGTGCGCCACTTCAATGCGATGGGCATTTCGACCTTCGTGATCGACGGGTTCAGCGGCCGCGGGCTGACCATGGTCGGCCCCAACCAGGCCCTGCTCGGCCGGCTTAACTTCATCGTCGATATCTACCGTTCGCTCGAAATCCTCGCCAAGCATCCGCGCGTCGATCCTGACCGAATCGTGCTGATGGGATTTTCACGCGGCGGACAGGCGGCGCTCTACGCCAGCCTCGATCGCTTCCACAAGCTCTGGAACAAGTCCGGCGCGCAGTTCGCGGCCTATATACCGTTCTATCCGGATTGCTCGACCACCTACGCCAGCGACACCGAGGTTGTCGCACGCCCGATCCGGATCTTTCACGGCACGCCTGACGACTACAACCCCGTCGCCACCTGCAAGGCCTATCTCGCCCGCCTGCAGGACGCCAAGCGCGACGCGACGCTGACGGAATATCCGGATTCCCAGCACGGCTTCGATGCGGGCCTGCTCGGCCTCAGCACGATCGTCGTATCAGTCAACGCACAGTCCGCCCGCAATTGCCGCCTCAGGGAGGGCGAAGCGGGCGTTCTCATGAACGACGACACCAAGGAGCCCTTCACCTATAAGGATGCCTGCATCGCGCTCAATCCGCATGTCGGCGGCAACCCGGCGACTGCGAAAGAAGCGCAGAAGGCGGTGAGCGAATTCCTGCAGGCGTTGCTCAAGCTGGGATAACGACTTGGTGAAACTTCACCGAGCCGCGCACCAGTGGAACCGATGAACCCGTTTGCGATTTTGGCGTTGATTGCCAAACCGAACGGAGGCCATCAAGATGTCTGGATCCAACCTCACGCGAACGGCGCTGCTGCTTGCATCGCTATCGCTGGCCGGCAGCGCGGTGCTGGCCGCGCCTGCCTCGCCCTTCGTCGCCATGGCCGGCACATGGTCCGGCGGCGGCGTGCTCAGCACCACCGACGGACAGCAGGAGCAATTGCGCTGCCGCGCGGCGTATGATGTCGCCGGCAGCGGCGAGCAGCTTCGGCTCAATCTGACCTGCGCCAGCGCAAGCTATAAGTTCGATCTCGCAAGCGATGTCGAGTACCGTGGTGGCACGATTTCGGGCTCATGGACCGAAGCCAGCCGCAACGCTTCCGGCACCCTTTCCGGACGCGCCGCCGGCGACCGTGTCGAGGCTGCGGCAAGAGGCGACAGTTTTTCGGCGCATCTGTCGCTGACGACCCGCGGCGGCAAGCAGACGGTGTCGATCCAACCCCAGGGCACCAACATCACGTCGGTCTCGCTGGCGCTGAACCGGCGTTAGCCCAGCGGTTCGCCAAACGTCAGATCGCCACGATATCGGCGAGGCATTGCTGCACCACCGTCATGCGGGCGGCGATGTGGCTTTGTTCCTTGCAGTCCATGTTCATGGCGAACACGGTTTGCTGGCTGCCCTTCTCGGCCCAGCCGACCATCCAGCCCAGTGACGGCTTGCCCGCTTCCGCACCCAACAGGCCGCTCTTGGCGCGGATGGTGGCGTCGCCGACCTTCGTCACGGGGATGATGTCGCGCGTCAATTCCTGGCTGCGCTTTCCGACCGGCAGCACGCCGCGCCGCAAGCGATCGACGAAATCAATCTGCTGGATCGGATCGATGCGCAGATTGCCGGTCAGCCAGAACTGGTCGATGCCGCCGCCGATGTCGCGATTGCCGTAGTCGAACAGGTCGAGATATTTCTGCATGCGCTCAGGCCCGACGCGCCGCGCGATCTCCTGATAGACCGGTACGGCGGAAACCGCGATTGCCGAACGCAGCGTGTGGTCCTTGTTCCAGGCCTCGATGCTGCGCGTCACGCCATCCCATTTGAAGGCATCCTTATCGGGATCCTCGACCACGCCGGTATCCAGCGCGATGACCGAATTTGGAATCTTGAAGGTCGAAGCCGGCAGCCTGCCCTCGCCCGAGCGCACCTTGTCGCTGGCGATGATCAGGTAATCGTCGACCTTGTAGGCAACGAAGGTGCCGACGGTGCCGAGATCGAAAAAACGCTTGGAGAGGTCGTCGCGAAACTCGCTGCGCTGGTAGGAGACGTTGGCAAGGGCGCGCGCGGGCGACAGAGTGGTCGCGGCAAGGACACCGAGCGCATGACGACGAGTGATCACGGGAACATCCGAATGATGAACGGGTGCGGAAACGATGCTAACCGCATCGTGGAGAAACTATGACAATGGCAGGAACCGATCCAGGGCGAATACTCATAAATCAGGCGCTTAGTTTCGGTCGCGCCTGCGCGCGTCGGTTCGAGGATCATCGTGAACGACAGGGGATTGCTCGCGGACCGTCAACGTCCAGGGACCTTGATCGTACATCTCGGGCTCATCGCTCTTGCCGTAGTGCAGTCGCGCGCCAGCTTCTAGCCGAGTGCAGATCCGCACCACGAGTGGCTCTTGAGGCTCGACGCCACGGACGGCAAGGGCCGCTCGCAGTTGCCGCCAACGTTTCTCGGTGAAGGCGCCGGTATGGCACATGCCTTCGCAGCAGCAATACGTTCGACCGGCGCGAAACGTGATGTACAGTTCGAACTCCTCGCCGTGGCCTCGGATGTTCTCGATGCTCAGGGAATAGTACTGGTCGGGACGTCCTTCGGCGCCTCTGTTCTGTCGGAGCAAGTCAATCCAAGCAGCACAGATACGGGCTTGTAGGCTCGTGTGTTCATCCATGAAAGTGGCGCTGACAGCGCGTTCATTCGGATCAAGGACCTAGCAGTTCGGTCCTGCATTCGAGCTATCGTGCCTTAGGCCCCTTGTCTAGCGTGAGGACTCTTGCGTCATTGAGCTAGGCGTGCTGCCGAACGAACGTCCTAAAGTCCGCAATGGGTCAACAAGCGACCTCGCCGATCCATCAGGCGCTAGTCCGCTCCACCCCACAAACCGGACATCTGCGCGCTCGGCACGCAAGTCAGCAACGGGCCAATTGCGGACATGCCGCCAACGGCACGATCTTGAGCGGCTGCACCTCCCGTCACTGATCCAGGCGCCCGACACACGCTGCTCCCGCCGGCAGCGCCGCTTCTGCGGGTAACACAACCTCGTTCATAAATTTCGCGGCGCCTCCGGGAAGGGAGGAGGCGGATGCCAGCGCCATCACGAGATTGCGGTCCGGAAAGTTCACAATGAGCTGGCTATCGTAGCCGGAAACAAAATAGGCCGGCGACCCGTCGCGTGTCGGCCTTGTCCACCACAGGTATCCGTAACCGGCCTGGAGCCCCGGCATACTGCCGTCGATGTGCTTGCGCGTGGAATCGAGGACGTAGGCCTCCGATACCACCTGCCGCTCCCGCCACCGGCCTTGCTGAAGATAAAGCAGGCCGATCTTCGCCATGCCCCTGCCGGTCAATAGTAGTCCGCTAAATCCGGGCAAGTTTCCGTCCTTATCGACAGCCCAGAAGTAGCGATCAATCTGAAGCGGCGCGAACAGTTCGTTTTTGGCAAACTCTGCAATGTTGCCGCCGACCGCACGCCTCAGGATGATCGCGATCAGATTGGTCCCTTCATCGTCATAGTAAAAATGAGTACCCGGCGTGTGCTTGACGGTGCGCCTGATCATCCAGAGGCTGGAACTCCAGACGCCCGACACCTCGACCATCTCGTGCGCATCGAAGCCCGATGACATCGTCAAGAGATCGCGCAACGTGATGTCGGCCGCGCGCGGATCGATCGGCCTTTCTGTCGCTTCGACAACCAGTTCGGGTAGCTTCTGATCCAGTCGCAAGAGGCCCTTGTCGATGGCAATGCCGACGAGAATGGACAACACGCTCTTCGTCACCGAATGCACCGGCCATTGCTCCTCGGGCGAATTCTTGGCGTAGTATTCATGAAGGATGCAGTTGCCGCGCGCCAGCACCAGCGCCCTGGCCGACGGGTATTGCCCGGCGATCGTCGCAGACAGCTTGGCAAGTGTTTCCGCCGTCGATGCGGTGGCCTGCTGTGCCGTGGTCTGGCGGGCCGGAAACCCTGCGGCAATGAAGAGCGAGATGCCGATTGCCGCCATAAAAGGTCGCGCGCTGCCCATCGCCTTTCCCCGCTGTTCGGTTCGTACCGCCTCTTGATTGCCGAGTTGGGTCAATCCGGCAAGGTTTATTACTTCAGTGAGGTGGAAGTCCCATTATGCCGAGAAATTATCGCCGCAGCATGCCCGCTAGGAAGCCTTTGAGTTGTGGCGACGGGCTTGCGGGCCGCCTGCCGGGAAGTCCGCTAAGGGTCTTGGCCGTGTAAAAACACCCTTCCCAGGGAAGCCGGTGAGAAGCCAGGACCGGCTCGGTCTCAGGCCACGATCGCGGCCATCAGCGGCTTGGTCCCGACGATGTTCATGACCCGTGTCAGATTATAGGCCAGCACCGAGAGCGCCATCTCGGCTGCTACTTTTGGAAGCGTTTTGGTGAGGAAGTGTGTCGCTCCCATGCGGGCCTTCATCGTGCCGAACGGATGCTCGACCGTCTCGCGACGCCGGCGCATGGCTTGTGGGTTTGAATCAAGGCGCTGCTGCACGGCCTCGAGCAGATGCTCATGCTCCCATCGTGGAATCCGCCGCTCTGGTCCTGTCGTGCACTGCGATTTAAGCGAACAATCTTGACAGGCTGTGGTCCAGTAGCGCCGTAGCCGCTTGCCGTCTTCCTCGCTCGTAAAGCGATACGGCAATCGCTCCCCAGCTGGACAGCGATAGGCGTCCTCCTCTGGCAATACGCAAAGTCCTGCTTACCGAAGCGTCCCTCCGATTTGGCACCCGACGTCTGCGGCTTGGGCAGAGTTACCGTGATGCCGGCCTCGTGGCACGCGAGGATCTCCGGGCTGCTGAAGTAGCCGCGATCGGCCACGGCCTCAAGCGTCTCGGTCTTTAGAACAGCCTTCGCCTGCTTGGCCATATTGGCCAGTTGAGCCCGATCTGAGCCGCTGTTCGTTACCTCATGCGTCACAATCAGATGGTGCTCGGTATCCACGGCGACCTGCACGTTGTAGCCGACAACGCCGGAGCCGCGTCCGCTCGTCGCCATCGAACGGCTGTCGGGATCGGTCAGAGAGATTTGCTGGTCAGGCGAAGCAAGCATCTGCTTCTCGTAGACGGCCAGCTTGCCCATTTCCTCCTTCAGCTTCGTCAGCTTCTGGGTGAGCCGCGTCACCTTCGCGGCCAGAGCTTCCGTCGGCTCCTGTCGGTCGGCCGTGTCAAGCTGGCTCAGATAGCGCGCGACGCTCTCCTCCAGCTGAGCACGCCGCCGCTCTACCTTCGCCCGTGTGAAGTTCCTGTCCCGGTTGTTCACGGCTTTGAACTTGCTGCCATCGATGGCGACGCTCGCCGTCGTGAGGAGACCCATCTCACGGCAGAGTTCGACGAAGCGCGCGCATACCTTGCGTAATGCCAGGCCATTGTCTTTGCGGAAGTCCGCGACCGTCTTGTGATCGGGAGCGAGCCGACCCAGCAGCCACATGACCTCGACATTGCGCCCGGCTTCTCGTTCGAGCCGCCGGCTCGACTGCACCCGGTTCAGATAGCCGTAGATGTAAAGCTTGAGGAGAACCGACGGGTGGTACGATGGCCGACCAGTCGCCGCCGGTTCCACCCCCTCGAAGCTCATCTCGGCTAAATCGAGCGCATCGACAAACACGTCGATCACGCGAACAGGGTTGCTCTCGTCAATGAAATCATCGAGGCATTCGGGTAATAGCGTCCATTGCCCACGATCCGCCTCTTCAACGAAGCGCCTCATCAATTCCCCCACAGAATCACGGGAGAATCATAACAGCAGCAGCGCGTTTTCACACAGCCAGGGTCACAAGCGGCAGTCCGACCGCTCAGCTCGTCAGGTCCGGTTCTCCTCCGAGAGCGGCCTTTGCGGCGGCTCATGGGCAGTTCGGCTGAGGGCCAATAGCTGCCGTCCTTGGCGGCCAATCATCGACTAGAGTGATTGATCGTTCTCAACCAAAAATTGCGCAATCGGATCGGAGACGTTAGCTTCGTGGAGCTGTAAGGAAGCGCGAAGATGGAAGCAACTCCAGAGCCCATTCAAGCCGAGCGACTAACTTCTACGCTCCGTCGAACTGGCGTGCTTGGGGCGGCTCACGTCAGTAGCGTGACGATCGAAAGTTCCCGCAACACGATCCTCTCACGAATTATTCGGGTTCGCATAAACTACAGTGGTACTGCCGACGAGGCTCCACACTCCCTCATTTTCAAGACTGCTCACCCTGAACGCGTCGGCGATGCACTGCACGCTGGCCGTCAGGAGGTCGCATTCTATGATCAGATTGCGCCGATGATGGCGGCTAACATCGTGCCCCGTTGTTTCCAGGCTCATCGTGACGCAGAGACGAACGTGTGGTACCTGCTCCTTGAGGACCTCACCGAAACGCATGCCGTCCCAACGCAATGGCCGCTGCCACCATCACGCCAGCAATGCGGCGCAATCGTTCGAGCGCACGCGCGTCTCCATGCATCCTGGTGGGATAGCCCGCACCTTGGTGTCACAGTTGGGACGTGGCTCGACGCGGAGGCCATGGACCGGCAGATGCAGCGAGTGGCAGGTGACTTTGAACGCTTTGCCGACTCGGCGGGTGACCTGCTGTCCCGCGAGCGTCGCTGGCTCTATGAGCGGCTGCTCAGCTCTGCACCCCGCTTGCTTCAGCGATATCACTCGCATCAGAACTTTACGATCACCCAGGGCGACGCGCACGTTTGGAACATTTTCTTGCCGAAAGATCATCAGTCAGACGATGCGCGGCTTTTCGACTGGGATGCTTGGCGGCTCGATGTCGCGTCGCGAGACCTTGCTTACATGATCGCGATGCACTGGTATCCTGATCGTCGAAAACAGATGGAGCGCTCTATCCTCGACGAATACCACGACACGTTGGTTGCTCACGGGGTTCAAAGCTACGGTCGCCATGCGCTTGACGCCGACTATCGACAGTCGGTGCTTTGGCAAATAACGACGCCCGTGTGGCAAGCCGTCAACAATATCCCTGCCGTAATCTGGTGGAACAATCTCGAACGCATCATGCTTGCCGTCGATGATCTCGATTGCAGATCGCTACTTAGCTGAATGTGAGTCCGCATTGGGTCAACAGGCGACCTCGCCGATCCATCAGGCGCTAGTCCGCTCCACCCCACAAACCGGACATCTGCGCGCTCGGCACGCAAGTCAGCAACGGGCCAAGAGGCAACATTGTAGATTAGCCCCGACATGACAGGAAGGCGCGCCCTTAGCTTTTGCGTCATCATAGAGGCGGCACAAGAATTGGCGCCGCGCCATGGCAGGCTTGTTGCTATATACAGTCCTCGCTTTAAGGCAGCTCGGAGAATTGCACTTTGATCCGGTTTAGAAAGTTAATCGTCGTTTTAAGTGTCCTAGTGGTGTCGGTGGGCGCCGTGGCGCTCGGACGTAGGGCCTATGTTGAGGCGATAGGCAGCGATGAGATGGATTACCGCGGCGCGAAGATCCGACTGTCAAAGAAGTACGTCGATTACGACGACTACAAGAACGATCCGGCCAACCTTGCAGCATCGGAGATTCCGCGCGTTGAGAAGCTGATGACAGATGCGCAGGTTGGCCCGGATTTCGCGGACTGGCACGACGTCGCGCATCAGCTCAGCAAGATCAAGTTTCCGGGCTACGGCATGGCAAGCGGTGATAACGTTGTCGCCGCCGGACGAGAGTTTGCCGTCCGATTCATGGAAATCCCGCAAGTCGCGAAGGAACGCTATTTCGTTCTCGAAAAGCTGGCAGGGGGGACGTTCCGTCTGGCTGATGATTTTGTGGCACAGCGCGACCCTGGGTCGGCCTTTGCCCCGATATCCTCCATTCACCTCGTTGACGACAGACTGGTTTATGCCGACCGCAATGGCAGGGTTGTCCGCGAGACGCCTGTAGCACGCTGAGACGCCGCGTTCATTCCATCTACCGCTCACAAGGAATAGAGTCCGCTATGGGGTCAGAAGCCGGCGTCAGTAACCTATAGGCTAAGGTCCGCTGCTACTCTGAAAGCGGGCACGCCGATGACGCCGACGTACTTCAGCTAAGGGCCCAAGAGGGCGCATTCGGCAGGCTCTTCTCTACATTTCAGAACTGATGCAACGCAAATTGCGCCGGCCGGAGCCTTGCCACCAGAGGTGGCCTCGCCTCAAAGATCGGCGGCGGGGAGGCCATTGAGGCGATCCACTGTCCAGGAGGGCCGTGCTCGACTTCCTTCGCGTGCGATGTTCAGCCAACCGGTCCGGGGATCCAATAGTCGCCGAAAAGTGGCCTGACGATTACGCTATAAATTACCCCGAGCTGCAGGCTCGGATCGAAATAGCGCATCGCCCGCTCATTGAGGTCAATGATGCGGCCAGGCGTTAGTGGCCCCACGTCATTTATCTTGACGATGACCTTCTTGCCTACAGCCTCAACGAGGGCGTACTTCGGCCTCGCGCCATATTGGACCCCACCAAATTTCCGGCGCAAACTCGTCTTGATGGCAGCCGCCCAGACAGAGGGATCATAGCGCTCGCCGGAGGCCGTGTTCGGGCCACCTTCCCGCCATCCGGGCCGGAACGGATTGTACGTGGATGCTGCGCCAACGATCGCATCCCCGGAAGCTTCATTGACGACGGCGCTTGAATGAACTGCAACGATCTCACTTCGAGCAACGCTAACAGAAACGGCAAGCGCAAGTACGGCGCCGCAAATTGCGGCGCTCGAGCGACACAACATCATAACTCCTTGATTGATTTTCTAGAACGTTCGGTTCCCGATGCCGCAAAAAATGGTCAAGCGAACGCGGATGCGTTGACGAACTCGCGCCAATTTTTTGTGGGTTCGTGCCAACCTTGGCGACGGAACCGTTGTGGGAACCAGTGTGGTCCTCGCACAGGTGTTCTTAGTTCTCAGCGTCTAAGACAGAAATTGCGTCAGCAACATGACTGAATAGAGCCTCTTGGCTAGGGCGTAAGCAGGAACAAGCGTCTGACCGATGGCCGCTTCGGGGCCACCAGCAGTAGCGCTTTAACCGATCAGAAGATTCCGCTCGGCCCTCAGAAGCCGACATCGTTTTTATGACTACACGCCTTAGCGAATCCGGCCCGACAGCCGCAGCACGAAGATCAGCACTTCGGCGACGGCCTTGTAGAGCTCCGGCGGAATCTCGTCGCCGATTTCGACATGGGACAAGGCGCCCGCCAGCACCTCGTTCTCCTCAATCGGAATGTCATGCTCTTTGGCGAGCTCGACGATTTTGGCGCCGATGGTGCCCTTGCCCTTGGCGACGACGCGCGGGGCGCCGGTCTTGTCGTAATGCAGCGCGACCGCAAGCTTGTTCTTCGTATCGACGCTCATAGCGCGCGGTCCAGGAAATGCCCGGCACGGGCGGCTGGCACGGCCTGCGGCGGTGCGCCGTCGCGGATCACGATATCGCCGGGCTGCAATTCGGCGCGGCTGAGCGCCTCGCTCAATTGCGGCGCTCCGGCGCGCAATTGCGCCGCGGTCGCCGGCCGTTCCGCCCAGATCCGCACCGAGGTCTTGTCGCCAGTGAGTGATATCAGCGCGTGAACCGGGCCAGCCGGTTCGACGTCGAGCGAAAACCGCGCCCGCCACACCCGCTTGGCCGCCTCGACTTCCTGTTCGCCGCCATCGCGGGAAATCTCGAACTGCGCCATCGCCGTGCCCTGCGGCGTCACGAAGGGAATTTCGAAATGCCAGCGCGGCAGCGTCGCGTCGACTTTCGGCGCGGCGTTGTCGATCCGATCCGGCAGGGAGGCCACCTGCAGCAGCGTCTGCCGTGCAATCGCGGCATCGGTGTCGTCGAGCAGATGATGCGCGGTCGCCTCGAGCGGCGCATGCGGCGCGATGGTGGGGGACGCAATCGGCTGGGCGGCCGGCGGCGCGCCGCGGATCGGCGGCGGCGGCGTGTTGGTGAAGGTGATGTCGCCGCCGCGAGCATCTTTCGGCATGGCGGCTGTGGCAGCGACCCGCGCTGATACGCCAAGTTCCTGCAGCGCCTCCTGCAGCAGGTTCAGCGTTGCACCGGCTGACGGCCCGGCATCAAGCTTCAGTGCCAGTGGTGTTTGGCCAGCTTGGACGGCCGGCGTTAGACTCTCGGCCGCCAAGCGCGCCTGCGGCAGCAGGATTTCCTGCGCATCGACAGTGGGCAACGAGACCGGCGCAGGGCTCGCGGTGGAAGCCGACGGCGGCGCGGCGGGTTGTGGAGCAGCCGGTGTCACCGGGGGCGCAGTCGTCGAATTGATCCCGAGCGCCGACTGCAGCGTCTGGCGCAGCACGATCAGCGCGGCCTTGAGATCGGGAGCGCCGCCTGGGGCAAGCGAGCCAGAGGCCAGCGACGCCTCGAGGAAAATTCCGGACTTCTGAAACGCGGTCTTGATGTCGGCGCCGTCGAGATTCTGATCGAGGCTGGTCTGCTGCGCCAGCACCTGCGCAATCGCTTCGCGCAATTTCGGCGGCAGATTGCTGGAAGAAACCGCGGCAGCCAGATTGGCAAATAACGGCGCCAGGCTGTCCTGTTCGGTCACCGCCGCCTGCGCCGCCGCGGAGACGGCAGCGCGCTCCACCGGCGTCAGCACGTTCTTCGACACGATGGCCGGCCGATTGACGGCGGCATCGACGAGCGCCTCGGGCGACAACGTGACGGCGTCGGCGACGTCGCCACCCTGCCCGACCATGGCCAGGCGGATACCACCGTCCTTGGTCTGCGTGACCGCAAGCTGCAGGCTCTGTCCCGGCTGCAGCGGAATTTCAGAGGCGACGTCGATTGAAAGGCTGTCGATCGCAATCCGCACCAGATCGGCGGAAAGCACTTTCAGGACCTGGGCGTTGACCACGCTTCCCGGCTGCAGCACGAGCTCGGGCGCAATCCCGCCAACCTCTTGGGCTGATAGCACCGGCAGAACGGAATTGATCGATATCGCCATGGGTTGAGGTCTCGGCCAGGGCAGAGCCCGCTCCTGATTTCATCAGGACCGGCCTCTGGATTCTCTTTTGACGCGTTTTCTTGACGCGAACCGGCGTCCACTTCGCTCGAAAACGCTATCGAGGCTAACCCGGCGTCGTAAACCTCTGCTTAACCGATGGCGGGCGCTCAGGCCTTCAGGGCGTCCAAAATGCTCACTGCGGCCCGGAAATCGATGAATCTGGCCGCGCGGCGGGCCGCGACCTCTTCGTCGACGCCCCATTTCTCGACGTTCCAATCATCATCGACATGGGCGGCGGCCCAAACCTCGTCGGAATCCAGGGCTCCGCGCTGCAACGCCAACGCCAGCAGCGCAGAGCCGGTCAACGTCGTCACTACATGCAGCGCCGCCACCGACCATGGATCGGCAGGAAAGACAGCGCGTGCCGCCTTGATCGCCTGCTCCGGCTGGGTCACATGCACGATGCCTTCGGACAGGATGAAATGCGCGCCAAGGTGATTGGCGGCCCAGGCCAGCACCGGGTCCCAATATGCGGCTTCGCGGGCGACCAGCGCCTCGGGATGGCCTGCGCGATAGAACAGCAAATCGGACCCGAGATACTTCTCGACGTCGTCGGCCACGTCATCGACGCGGTCGGCGACTTCGCCGACCGAGTTGGCAAAGCGCGTCAGCGGCATGGTCAGGGGATCGATGGTCTCGCCCTGCGCGTTCCATTCGGCAGCGATCTGCTCGGCAATGCCGCTGCTGGGCGCAACGACCTGGCGGCCGGAAGGCGTGCGGATCGGCTTGCCGTCGAGCGTTACGGAAAAGCCGCCCTCTGCCGGCGCGACGGCCGCCTGCTTGTAGAACCGCTTGCGCTGGGGCGCACGCGTGGCGCGACGCACCGACTCCTGCGGATCGAGCGGCGAATGTCCGGCGACTTCATCGAATAGTTCACGCATGTCGTGATTTCGGCTTTACAGAGATCGGGTGAAAATTCAGCCCTGACAATATGATAACGGTCGATGCAAATAAAGCTGATGAGGCCGTTGCGGCGATCAATTGTGATGTTGGTTTACGAGCAGGCGCAGCCGCTTTTGGCCTGCGTAGGCCCGGTTCCCTTTACCGACCCCTCCTGCGGGAGGGTTTGCCGCGAGGGCGCTTCACGGCTTCTGATAGATCACCTTCCCCGCCCGGATCGTATAGGCGACCTTGGCGAGATTGGTGACGTCGGCAAGCGGATCGCCGTCGAGCACGACGAGGTCGGCGTCAAAATCCTTCTCAACCCGCCCCTTCTTCGCCGCCTTGAAATATTGCGCGGGATTGGTGGTCAGCGAGGCCAGGATCTGGCGTTCCGACAGCGCGCGGCGCATCAGCTCGTATTCGAGCGTGGTGTCGTAGAGCTGCGTGTAACCGACATCGGTCCCGAATAAGACCGTTCCCCCATTTTCGGAAAAGCTCTTGAGCTGGCCGACCACGTTATCGACCAGTCGAGCGATCACCTCGGGCGGGGCCGGTACTTTCGAAAAAAGGGACAATGTTGGGGACAACGCGACCTTCTGCTCCTTAAAGCGCGCGAGCTGCTCGGGCGTGTATCCCCGCTGCTGCGGGGTCGTGTGTGCCATCACATCCACACCGGCCGCGATCACCGCTTCCAAGCCGCCCGAGTTCTGCGGATGGGCAAAGACCGGCTTTCCCAGCGCGTGCGCTACATCGATCGCGGCCCTGGCAATAGTCACGTCCATGTTCACTACCGGGTTGCCCTCGCCCTTATAGACGCCGGTGAACAGCTTTATTCCGTCCAGGCCCAGTTGCATGTAGAGCCGCGCCCACTGCGCCGCCTCCTCGGGCGTCGTAGCCATGGGGAGCTGCAGTTCGGCCGGCAGATAGGCGGGATGACCGTCCTTTGGGAAGATGTTGCCGGCAAGGTAGATCGTGGGACCAAGGACTTCACCTGCATTGACGCGGCGGCGCAGCGGCAGCGAGTCGTCGGGGTGAGAACCGACATCCCACACGGTGGTGAAGCCCCATCGCGTCAGCATCTCCTCCATATGCGCGGTGAGTGACGCGGCCGACGCGCTGGCGGCGTTCTTCCACGCGGCTTGCGTGAAATGGACGTGACTGTTCCAGAATCCGGCTACCACCGTCTTGCCAGTGCAATCGATAAGGCGCGCATCTGATGGAATCCGGATATCATTGCGGTTGCCGGTCGCGGCGATGGCGCCGTTCGAAATGACAATGACGGCGTCGGCAACTGGCGCAGCGTCAGGCGACGCGTAGACGCTACCGCCTACGAGCGCGAGGGTTTGCGCATTGGCCGAAGCACTCGCGCCGGCGGCCCCGATCAAAACGAAAAGGCAAAACGCCAGGCGGACTAGAATTCCGTTCATACGCGGCACCCCTGAATTTACATCTGGCGGTCCGATGGTAGAGACGGTCCGGACCCCGCAATATCAAATCAGTGTGTGTCCGGTTTGACAGATATTGCGGCGTTGCGTGCGCGCTATTCCTCGGGCGCGTTCTCGATCGGATCGAACCGGTCGTGCTCCAATCCCAGCAGATTCCAGGATTGCAGCATGTGCGGTGGCAGCGGCGCGCTGACATCGATCACGCCGCCGCGCGGATGCGGGATCACGAGCCGTCGCGCCAACAGATGCAGGCGGTTCTGCAGGCCGCCCGGCAGCTCCCAATTCTCCTTGTTGAAATATTTAGGATCGCCGACGATGGCGTGGTCGATATGCGCCATGTGGGCGCGCAACTGGTGCGTTCGCCCGGTGACCGGCTTCAGCGATACCCAGGCGAGCTTCTGCGCCGAGGTCTCGACCACGGCGTAATAGGTCACCGCGTGGCTGGCGCCCTCGTCGCCATGCTTGGCGACGCGCATGATGCTGTCCTCCTCGCTCTCCTCCTTGGCGAGATAGGTCGAGATGCGGCCCTGCTTCGGCTTCGGCACGCCGGCCACCAGCGCCCAGTAAATCTTGCGCGCGGAGCGGTGGCGGAACGAGCCGGTCAAGGCGGTGGCGGCAAAGCGGGTTTTTGCGATCAGCAGACAGCCCGACGTTTCCCGGTCCAGCCGGTGCACCAGCCGCGGCTTCTGCCCCTTGGCGTCGCGCATCACTTCCAGCATGTCGTCGACGTTGCGCGTGATGCCGGAGCCGCCCTGCACCGCAAGCCCCGCTGGCTTGTTCAGCACCATGACGTCGGCGTCCTCGAACAGCGTCATCTCCTTCAACGCCTGCAACGTCTTGGTCGCGGCTTCCGAGAGCGGGCCCGCGCCCTTCGGCGTATCGAGCTTGAGCGGCGGGATGCGCACGCTCTGGCCCTCCTCAAGCCGGTCCTTGCTGTCAGCCCGCTTGCCGTTGACGCGCAGCTCGCCCTTCCGGACGATGCGCTGGATGTGGGAGAACGACAGGCCGGGAAAGCGCGCTTCGAGGAAACGATCGACGCGCATGTTGTTTTCGTCCGCGGTGACGACGACGGTCTGGACCTTGGTCGGCAGCGGCGGCGGCTCGGCCTTCTCGGGCGCAGCGGCCACAGGAACGGGCTTTTCCCGGCGCGGCTCGGCAAAGCGCGTAGGCTTTCCGCCCTGACGATGCGCCGGAGGCCGCTCGGCCGGCGCGCCCCGATAAGGGCGCGCACCCTTGGGACGATCACCCGGCGCGCGGGATTTTGCGAGGGGTCTCTTGACGCGGCGGCTCATGGGCGATCTAGCTCCGAACTTGTCGCGAAGTCGATCGGCCGGCGCGGCGCGGCAACGCTGCGATCTCCTTACCTACTTCGTTTTCGGCGAGGCGCAGTTCATAGAGCTGCTGCAAATTCATCCAGAATTGCGGGCTGGTGCCAAACCAGTGCCCCAGACGCAATGCCGTGTCGGCGGTGATACCGCGCTGGCCGTGAATGATACCCGTAATCCGGTTTACCGGCACGTCAATCTGACGCGAAAGTTCCGCGGCGGTGATTCCAAGCTCTTGCAATTCTTCGGCGAGATGTTCGCCGGGATGAATGGGGGAGCGAGGCATTGTGTTCTTCCTTCAGTGATAATCGACAATTTCCACTTCGATCGGGCCGGGTGATCCTTCCGGCCAACCGAAGCAAATTCGCCATTGATCGTTGATACGAATCGAAAACAGTCCAGCACGGTCGCCTCTGAGTGCTTCCAGACGGTTGCCAGGCAACGCCGCCAAATCAGCCAGACTGGTCGCCGATTCCAGTCGATCAAGACGCAACTCGGCCTGTCGCGCAAAACCGGAGAACTCCTTGACGTGGCGGCCTGAGGCAAACCGCGCGGTGCGCTTGTCCCGATAGCTGACGATCATCGTCCGGAAAAGATAGCAGGACTTACGACTTACGTAAATAGTAAATCGCGGCGTTCGCGGAGCCTTCCATCTCACCGTCTCGTTGCGGTTTGCGGGCAACGGCATCGCAGGGAAACCACTACAAATCCGTTCCGAGATCGGCCATGTTCGGTACAACGGGAACATCAAAGGAGCCCCGGATGGCCTTTTCGAAGTTGGTGCTATCACTGGTGGCAGTCTTCCTCGCCAGCACCGCGGCCGCCCAGCAAGCCCCGATGTCGGAGGATCTGGCCTGGAAGCTTCTCGAACTCGGCCGCGTCATTGATCCGCCCAAGACGGCCGCGCTGTTCGCGCCGCTGCAGCAAAAAGAGCCGTATCAGGGCGTCAATGTCGAGCGGGACGTCAAATACGGTCCGGCCGATCGTAACCTTCTCGATATTTTCGTGCCGGAGACGGCTGCATCTCCCCGGCCGGTGCTGATCTATGTGCATGCCGGTGCATTCGTGGGCGGCAACAAGCGCACGACACCGACCAGCCCGTTCTATGACAACATCATGCTGTGGGCGGTGAAGAACGGCTTTATCGGCGTCAACGCCACGTACCGCCTCGCTCCGCAGGCGCCCTGGCCGGCGGGCGCCGAGGATATGGCCACTGTGGTCAAGTGGGTCACGGACAAGATCGGCGAACGTGGGGGCAATCCCGCGCGCATCTACCTGATGGGACATTCCGCGGGTGCCGTTCACGTGGCAAGCTATGTATCGCATCCCGAGTTTCACAAGGTGAAGGGCGGCGGCCTGGCCGGCGCGATCATGATCTCGGGCATTTACGATCTGACCGGGATGTCGCTCGCTGATGGCCAGCGCGCCTATTACGGCGACGATCCCGCGCGCTACGCCGAACGTTCCTCGCTACAGGGTTTGGCGACGACCGACATCCCGCTGATGATGGCTGTCGCCGAACTTGATCCAGAAGGCTTCGTGTTGCAATTCGACCGCGCGAAGCAAGCGACTTGCAAGCGCGCCAGCGGATGTGCACGCGCTCTCCTGCTACCGCAGCACAGCCACATGTCGGAAGTGTATTCGATCAACGCAGTGGAATCGCCCCTTGCCGACGAGATTTTGGAGTTCGTGAAGACCGGGAAATAGCTTTCGTCACACCGCCACGCGTCACTTTCCCGCCTTCACAGCCGGTTGATGATGCGTCGTCGGCTCGCGGGCTTTAATAACGACCAGCGAGCGTAGCGTGCGATGATCGGCATTGATCTCACCACGTCATTGCGAGGAGCGAAGCGACGAAGCAATCCATCTCACCGTTGCCGAAGCATGGATTGCTTCGCTTCGCTCGCAATGACGGGAGCCGCGGCACGTCGCCGGCCCACACGGGCCTCAGGCGAATTGCGCGAGGCCGTGGCCTACGGACCAATTCTCTTTTGCTGCGTCGAGAACATTCACGAACACGTCCTCTGGCCGGATGCCAGGGTTGTCACCGAGCAATTGGGCGACCCGCCGGAACAGCGCCTTCTTTTGTTCGGCGGTGCGCGTGTCGAACACGGTGATCTGGATGTACACGAGGTCATCGCTACGGGTGACGCCAAAGGCATTGCCGTAGCGGAAGTTCGCCGCGTCGTGCTCGGTGATGGTCATGAACTGGTCGTCTTCGGGCACGTTGAGCGCCTCGCGCATTGCTCGGTAGAGGCTGTTGAAGATCGCTTGGCGATAAGCTTCCGGTTTTCCGGCGCGCAGCGAGATGTGAATGAGAGGCATCGCGAATCCTTTCGCATCCTGTCCTCGCCCGTACGGCGGCTCCCGCACGAGTGGTTCACTTCATCGGCAAAATGAGCTATCAATCGTTTTTGACACGATATCAAAAACACATTCTTGACGCTGCGTCAAATATTATCTGACCGCGTCAGGACTGAGACTATTGAGCTGAGGAGCGAAATTGAGACCGCGCGAGTTTGACCATGACGACGTCCTGCGCATCGCGTTCGAACAATTCTGGCGCAAAGGCGTGCGCGGCACGTCGCTCTCGGACATCGCGCGCGACGCGGGCGTCCAGCGCGGCAGTCTCTACAACGCCTTCGGCAGCAAGGAAGCGCTGTTTCTCTGCGCCTATGAGCGCTATGCGAGCAAATATCTGAGCGCGCTCCAGAAGGCACTCAACTCAGGCACCTTGCGCGAGCGGCTCACGGCGTTTTTCGACGTAACGATAAAGAACTTCCGTTCCGGTTCCCCGCCCCGCGGATGTCCGACCACGCGCGGGCTGATGGAGCTGGCATCGGGCGCAGGCGAAGGGCTGGATGAGAACGCGCGCCAGGCTTTCGCGGACCTGGTGGCCCGCGCCACCGCTCTCATTCAGGAAGCTTTGTCCGAGGGCAAGAAGCGAGGCGAATTCAGGGGCACCCCCGAGGTCGCGGCATTGCACATCGCTACCGTCACGCGCGGATTGGCCGTGCTCGAGCGCGCGTTCGGCGATGAAGCCCAGCTTCGGACGATCGCCGCGCACACCATCGACCTCATCCTCGGCAAGGAAATACGTTAGTTGCCGGCAAATGACTGCCGCGCCCGTTCCGGCGATGGCTCCGCGGCGGCTACTTGCACTGCGCAGCCTTCCTCACCGTCATCAAATCATCGCCGGAATTGTTGGACGGACGCTTCTTGCCGGCTTCATCCGCCGCAGCGCATGCCGCTGCCGCGTCGCCGTTCTGGAAGCGTGCCACCGCGAGATTGGTCCAGGCATCGCCGAGGTCAGGCGAATCCTTGACCGCCTGCTCCAGCACGGGCTGCGCCTCGCGCGGACGCTTGGCGATCAGCAGGAAGCGGCCGTAGTCGGCCCTGAGCGCCTTCACCGGATTGGGTTGCTTGAGCGCGATCTTGAACAGTTCGTTCGCGGCATCGAGGTCATTGAAGCGAAACTGAGCGACCACCGCGAAGCCGTGATAGAGGCTGCTCTGTTCGGGCGAGATGAGAAACGCCTGATTAAATCGCAGCGCGGCCTCCCGTATCTTGCCGGTATTGACCGCCCTCCACCCGCGCATGGTGATTTCCTCAAACGCCTTTTCGCGCGAGCCGGTCGCCCCGATGATGGCGCTGACGAACTTCTCATCGGAGGCTTTCTCTTCCGAATTCTTGGCCGCGAATCCGAAAAACGGCTGCTCGTTGGTCGGCGCCGTATAGCTTCGCTTCGTCACCTGGACGCCCGGCGCTACCTCAACGGTGTCAGCGGCCGCGGCAAGCGGCGACCCCAGCATCGAGATACATGCGGCTGCCCGGATAGCCTGCCTGAGATAGTTCCTGAACCTGTTCATTCGCGCCTGTCCCGCTCCCTACGCAACTTCGCCCAGTAATCCAGCCGCTTGCGGATCTCGCGCTCGAAACCGCGATCGGGTGGATCGTAAAAAGTCTGCCGCCCCAAAGCTTCCGGGAAATAGTCCTGCCCCGAAAACGCGTCCGGCGCGTCGTGATCGTATTCGTAGCCGGAACCATAGCCTTCCGACTTCATCAGCTTGGTCGGCGAATTCAAAATATGTTTTGGCGGAAGCAGCGAGCCGCCCTCTTTCGCCGTCCGCATCGCCGCGCCAAAGGCCTTGTATGCGGCGTTCGATTTCGGCGCGGTGGCGAGATAAATCACGGCCTGCGCGATCGCAAGTTCGCCTTCGGGATGGCCGAGGAAGTCGAAGGCATCCTTGGCGGCATTGCAGATCACCAGCGCGTGCGGATCGGCAAGGCCGATGTCTTCCACCGCCATGCGCACGACGCGACGCGCCAGGAACAGCGGGTCTTCGCCGGCATCGAGCATGCGCGCGAGGTAATACAGCGCGGCATCGGGATCGGAGCCGCGCACCGATTTATGCAGCGCCGAAATCAGGTTGTAATGGCCGTCGGCGGATTTGTCGTAGATCGGCGCGCGGCGCTGCAAGATTTCCTGCAACTGCGCGGCATTGAAGATTTCGTCCTTGCGCGCGGCGCGCCAGACCTCTTCGACCAGCGTCAGCGCGGCGCGGCCATCGCCATCGGCCATCCGCACCAGCACGGCGCGCGCCTCCGCATCGAGCGGCAACCTCCGCCCCTCGACTTTCTCGGCATGCGCAAAGAGCTTTTCGATTGCGGCGGCATCGAGCGAGTGAAACACCAGCACTCGCGCCCGCGACAGCAACGCGGCGTTGAGCTCGAATGAGGGATTTTCGGTGGTGGCGCCGACCAGCACCACGGTGCCGTCTTCCATTACGGGCAGAAACGAATCCTGCTGGGCGCGGTTGAAACGATGCACCTCGTCGACGAACAACAGCGTGCCCTTGCCCATCTCGCGCCGGGCGCGCGCCGCGTCGAACACCTTCTTCAAGTCGGCGACGCCGGAAAACACCGCGGAAATCTGCTCGAAATGCAGTTCGGTGGCATCCGCCAGCAGCCGCGCCACCGTGGTCTTGCCGGTGCCGGGCGGCCCCCAGAACACCAGCGAGCCCAGCGTGCGCGTCTCCAGCATCCGCGTCAGCGCACCGTCGGGACCGAGGATATGATCCTGGCCGACGACATCGGCGAGCGAACGCGGACGCAGCCGGTCGGGAAGCGGACGCGGCGCGTCCTCTTCCATCCCTGCCGCGGCAAAGAGATTGGCAGCCTCGCGGGGTTTCTTCGGGCTCATCCGCCCAGCGTCACGTTGATCTGTTGGCCGCCGCGCACCACGACGATGCGCCAGAGCCTGGACGATGTCTTCGAAGCCTTGTCGAGGTCGCTGGTCTTGGCGATCTTCTGGTTGTTGACCGCCAGGATGATGTCGCCCTTCTGGAAACCGACGCTGGCCGCGGTGCCGCCATCGGCGAGATCGATCACCACGACGCCCTCAGCCTGGGAATCCAGATGCAATTCGTCGGCGACCGCCGGCGAAATATTGGCGACCTTGGCGCCCTGGAACGGCGAGCGCCCGGTGAGCACGATTTCGTCGCGGTTGGTGTCGGGGGCGGTCTCCAGCGGCACCGCGACCTTGACGATCTTTCCGGCGCGCTGCACGTCGATCTGGGCCGAGCCACCGAGCTGCCGCGTGGCGAAGCGGTAGTCGAACGCGTTGGGATCGTCGATCGTCTGTCCTTCGATCGCGACGATCAGGTCCGATGGCTTCAGCCCGGCACGCGCCGCCGGACTGTTCGGCGCGACATTGGCGATCAAGGCGCCGTTCGGCAGCTTCAGCCCCAGCGTATCGGCGATTTCAGGCGTCACCGCCTGCAGTTTGGCACCCAGCCACGGTCGCTTGACGGCCTTGCCGCCGCTCTTGGCGGACGCCACGACCACGCGCACCATGTTGGCGGGAATCGCAAAGCCGATGCCCTGCGAGCCGCCGGAGCGCGAGAAGATCGCGGTGTTGATGCCGACCAGCTTGCCGGTCATGTCGACCAGCGCACCGCCGGAATTGCCGGGATTGATCGCCGCATCGGTCTGGATGAAGAACTGGTAGTCGGTGATGCCGACCTTGGTGCGGGCCAATGCGGAGACGATGCCGTGGGTCACGGTCTGGCCGACGCCGAAGGGATTGCCGATCGCCAGCACGACGTCGCCGACCAGGAGTTCATCGGAATTGGCGAAGTCGAGCGTGGTGAATTTCTCTTTTCCATCCTTCACGCGCAGCACGGCCAGATCGGTGCGGCTGTCCTTGAGCACGATCTCGGCCTCGAACTCGCGCTTGTCGGCAAGCGAGATCTTGACCTGATCGGCGCCCTCGATGACGTGGTTGTTGGTGACCACGAGCCCCGAAGCATCGACCATCACGCCCGATCCCAGCGAGCGCTGCATCTGCTCGGGCTGCATGCCGGGGACGCCGAAGAAGCGGCGGAAGACCGGATCGTCCAGCAGCGGGTTGCGGTTCTGCACGGTCTTGGCGGCATAGACGTTCACCACCGCCGGCTGCGCGCGCTGTACGATCGGCGCATAGGACAGCCTGAGCTCGGCGCCGGAGGACGGCACGCGCCTCTCCTGCGCCAGCGCCGGCGTTGCAACGACTACTGAAGCCAGCAGCAGGGCGAAACAGCGGATCAAATTCATCTCGAAAATCCTGGAATTTGGCGGCCCACATATAGATGCGGGGCAGTAACTAGAGAAGATAAAGCGGTACATATAACGGCAGCTAGGCGGCGCGATCGGGCTCTTTGAGGCTGTCGGATGCAGGCCCACAGGATAGTCGTTCCTGATGGCCCTCGCCCCACGCGCGCAGCGTCTCGATCACCGGCCGCAGGCTCTCGCCGATCTCAGACAGCGTGTATTCGACCCGCGGCGGCACCTCGGCATAGACCTTGCGGATCACGAGCTTGTCCTCCTCGAGGGCGCGGAGCTGCTTGGTCAGCATGCGCTGGGTAATCCCGGGCATCCGCCGCCGCAACTCCCCGAAGCGCTGGGTGCCGGCCAATAGATGGAACAGGATCACGCCCTTCCACTTGCCGTCGATCAGGTCGAGCGTCGCTTCAACGGCGCAGCCCGGCCGCCGGGCAAAATTCCGTCGTTTCATGAAGGTTTTCCCGCGATTTTTCCAATAGTATCCAAACAGGGACTAGTTCCCCGAATTTACAGTACTTGCCAATCTGATGCCAGCGGGACAGTTAAGCAGCCACGCTCAAGAAAGGCAGGAGAAACGGACATGAAGGCCGTCGGATACAAAAAATCGCTCCCCATCGAGGACGCGCAATCGCTATTCGATTTCGAAGCCGCCAAGCCGGAACCGAAGGGCCGCGACATCAGAGTGGCGGTCAAGGCGATCTCCGCCAACCCGGTCGACTACAAGGTCCGCAAGCGCGCCGCCCCGCCCGAGGGCGAGACCAAGATCCTGGGCTATGACGCCGCTGGAATCGTCGATGCGGTTGGACCCGACGTGACCCTGTTCAAGGCCGGCGACGAAGTATTCTACGCCGGCTCGATCCTGCGCCAGGGCACGAACGCGGAATTTCACCTGGTCGACGAGCGGATCGTCGGCCGCAAGCCGAAATCGCTTTCGTTCGCGCAGGCCGCGGCGCTGCCGCTGACCTCGATCACCGCCTGGGAATTGCTGTTCGACCGGCTCGGCGCCGTGCCCGGCAAGAGCCTCGATCCGCGCACGCTTTTGATTACCGGCGGCGCTGGCGGCGTCGGCTCGATCCTGATCCAGCTTGCGCGCCGCCTCACCGGGCTGACGGTGGTCGCCACCGCCACGCGGCCGGAATCGCAAAAATGGTGTCTCGATCTCGGGGCGCATGCCGTGATCGATCATTCCCAGCCGATGAAGGAGCAGATCGAGAAGCTGAAAGTGCCGCCGGTTGCGCTGGTCGCGAGCCTGACCTTCACCGATCAGCACTACAAGGCGATCGCGGACTTCATGGCGCCGCAGGGCAAGTTCGGGCTGATCGACGATCCCCCGGAATTCACGATGAGCGCCTTCAAGGGCAAGGCGATCTCGGTTCACTGGGAATCGATGTTCACGCGATCTTCGTTCCAGACGCCCGACATGATCGCGCAGCATCACCTGCTCAATGACGTGGCAGATCTGCTCGATAAGGGTGTGCTGCGCACCACGCTCGACCAGACCTTTGGCACCATCAACGCGGCTAACCTCAAGCGCGCGCATGCGCTTTTGGAAAGTGGCAAGTCGCGCGGCAAGATCGTGCTGGAGGGCTGGTAACGGCCCAAACAACAGGGTTGATCGGGAGGTCGATTCAGGGGAGCCTGTTCCATCGATCCGGGATGGCTGTCGCCGAAAACCCCGGCGCGAATTGCCGGGGAACACGGAAGACAGGAGACCTGTTTCGACATGATACGGATGATTCTGACGGCCGCGATAGCGTCGGCCTGTGTGGTGGGCTGTGCTTCGATCGCAACAGCGCAAGGTAGCTACCCCGAAAAGCCGCTGCAGTTGATCGTGCCCTTTCCAGCCGGTGGGGCGTCCGATGTCGTCGGACGCATCGTTGCCGGCGAGCTCGAGGCGCGCCTGGGCAAGCCCGTGATCGTGATCAATCGCCCCGGCGGCGGCACCACGATCGCCGCCAAGGAGGTCGCCATCGCCGCTCCCGATGGATACACCCTGTTCTCCAGCTCGAATTCGACCTTCACCTTGCAGAATGCGGTGAAGGAGAGCGTGCCGTATGACAGCGCCAAGGATTTCGAGCCGATCGCCCAGACCGGCACTATCACGATGGTGCTGGTCACCCATCGCGACAATCCGATCAAGGACGTTGCGGCGCTGGTCGCGGCGGCCAAGGCCAATCCCGACAAGCTGTCGTTGGCGTCCTTTGGCGTGGCGACCATTTCGCATTTTGCCGGCGAGCTGTTCAAATCGAGTGCCGGCATCAAGATGGTGCACCTGCCCTACAGGGGCAGCGCGCCGGCGATGAACGACCTGATAGGCAAACACATCGAGTACCACGTCGACACCGTGATCGCGATCAGGCCGCAGATCGAAGCCGGCACGGTTCGCCCGCTGGCGGTGTTCTCCGCCAAACGCTCGCAGTTCCTCCCCGACGTTCCGACGCTCGTCGAACTCGGTTATCCCAATATCGACCTTGTCTCATGGGGTACCGTCGTGGTGCCCAAGGGTGTCCCGCCGGCCATTCGCGACCGGCTGGCCTCGGTGCTGGAAGAAGCGATCGCAAGCCCATCGGTGATCGAGCGCTTCAAGAAGGTCGGGTATGAGCCCGGCTTCAAGCGCTATTCGGACTGGCCGGGATTCATCGCCAAGGAAACGGCGGAGATGAAGGAACTGGCCCTCAAGGGCGGGATCAAGGAAGAGTAGTCCTGACATGACCGAGCCGTGCGATCTGCCCGCGGTAACGGCGCGGGCGCTGATCGGCGAGCGCAAGCTTTCGCCGGTCGAACTGATGGACAGTTGCATCCGGCGGATCGAGACAATCGATCCTGCCGTCAACGCGATCATTGCGCGCTCGTTCGACACGGCGCGCGCCGCGGCGCGGGAAAGCGAGGCCGCCGTGATGCGCGGCGATCCGCTCGGGCCGCTGCACGGGCTTCCGCTCGGGGTGAAGGACCTGATCGACGCCAAGGGGCTGCCTACGAGCTTTGGCAGCGTGCTGTTCGCCGACAACATCGCGGCCGAGGACGAGGCAATCGTCGCGATGCTCAAGCGCGCCGGCGCCATCGTCGTCGGCAAGACCAACGTTCCCGAATGGGGCGCTGGCGGCAACACCCGCAACGCGCTTCATGGCGCCACCGGCAACCCGTTCGATCCCGAGCGCTCCGCCGCCGGCTCGTCCGGCGGATCGGCGGTGGCGCTTGCCACCGGCATGGTACCGCTGGCGACCGGTTCGGACACCGGCGGATCGGTCAGGAACCCCGCCGCATTCTGCGGTGTCGTCGGCTTCCGCCCCTCGCCCGGACTGATCGCCAGCAACAGCCGCAACATGGCCTGGCTGCAGATCTCGCAGCTCGGACCGATGGCGAGAAACGTATCCGATGCCTGCCTGATGCTTTCCTGCATGCTGGATCGCGACGCGCGCGATCCACTGTCGGCGATCCTTCATGCCGGCGGAACGCCCGTGAGCGAGGCCTACCGCAATCCGCCTGACATCGATCTCGCCACCTTGCGTATCGCGGCGACAACCGATTTCGGATTTGCGCCGACGGAACGCGCCGTCGCCGACACATTCAAGAACAAGCTCGCGACATTCGGATCGGCATTTCGCAGCGTCGAATGGACCCATCCGGATTGCAGCCATGCCGACGAAGTGTTCCGGGTCTTGCGCGCCGTCGCATTCCTCGGCCGTCACCGCGAACTCGCGGAGAAATATCCTGATAAGGTCGGCCCTAATATCCGCGACAACGTCGCCGAGGGACTTGGATATTCCGCCCTCGACGTCGCGCGGGCGCTGTCGCTGCAGACCGCGCTTTACCGAAGCTGGCAGCAATTCTTCGCCGAACATGATTTCGTCATTGCGCCTGCGGTCACGATCAGCCCGCGGCCGTGGTCGGAGCTCTACCCGGCCATGATCGACGGCGTAGCTACGAAAAGCTATTTCCACTGGCTGGCGATGGCCTATGCTGTGACCAATGCCGGGCACCCGGTGGTGGCGATACCGGCCGGGCGCGATGGTGCCGGATTGCCGTTCGGCATCCAGATCATCGGCCCGCGCGGCGGCGATGCCGCGACGCTTGCGGTTGCCCGCGGGATCGAGGCCCTGCTTGGCGCCAATCCGGAGACGGCCCGTCCCGTCCCCGATCTCGCCTGGCTCGGCCGTCAGCCGCCGATCTCCTCACGGCCGGGTTTTCTGGATTTCGACTGAGGCGCATCTTCGTTCGCGGCGCTGGTGCGCCTGCAATGCCTCTATGCCCGCGCGGCAGGCCTTGCGTTGCGCGCCGGCCCCGACGCCGCAGGCGCGGCTGCGGCGCTCGATCTCGCGCAAAAGCGAGCTCGACCGCTTCCTGCTTCCGGTCGATCCGCACTGGCATGGCAACGAGAGCGCCGTGGTCGCACTATTCGCATCCAGATACCGGGATAGGAGGCGAGCCGCGCTTTCGCTCGCCTGCTCACGACAATAGTTCCCGATCGGAAGAAATGGCGCCAATCGGCGGGTGCGACTTCCGTCGAAAGCGGCCCCCTGAACGTCCATTCATCAAAATTAAATCCGGCGCCAGGCCACCCGAACGCCTAGCCCGAAGCAACAAACTTCACTCGAAAGTGTTTAGCGAGTCTCCGGTTATGTGGAAAGTTTGCCTGACTGTTACGCAAAGGAGGAGTCGATGAAAAAGGCACCTTTGGCTTTGGCCGCAGCGGCGGTCCTGGGCTTGACGGCGGTAGCGGCACCTTCGCCGGCGCACGCTTGGCGCGGAGGGGGCTGGGGCTGGGGCGGGGCTGTGGCTGGCGGATTGATCGCGGGCGCGGTAATCGGCGGCATCGCTTCCAGCGCTTACGGCTACGGTCCTTACGGATATTATGGAGGAGGCTATTATCCGGCGTACTACGGCGGATATGGTCCCTATTACGGCGGATACGGCTACGCGCCGGCCTACTACGGCGGATACTACGGCGGTCCCTATATTCGCCGCGTGTACCGTCCGGCCTACGCCTACTATGGCGGTCCGCGATTCTATGGTCCGCGGTATTACGGCGGCTACTGGCGTCGCTGGTGATTCAACGAATTTGAAGGGCCGCCAACATGGCGGCCCTTTTTATGAACACGCGTCAGTCGATTGTTCAGTCGATCTCATGCACCACGGTACGCGTGCCCGGATCGACCAGCATCACGCGGTTGCCGGAATAGACATAGCGATACTTGGTCACTGACGGGCCCCAATCCGACGGCACCGGCGCGAGTTCGACGTCGGTCGGCACCTTCGCGCCAACCACGATCCTTTCCCGTGTTTCGACCGGGCGGATCTTGTGCTCGGTGACGTAGCTCTTGATCCGGGTGCGATATTCCGGCTCGATCTGAATCGTGGCGCCCGCAGCTCCGGTGGTCGTTCCGGGAGTGACTACGGTGGTTTGCGCGGTGGCCATCGTCGCAACCAGCGACGCTGCCGCCGCAAGTATGAACAGCTTCTTCATCTAGTTCCTCCTCAAACCGCATCAGCGCGGCTGCGGGAAAAACAGATTTTTCACCCACTTGTTCCGAGAAGAATGCAGCACCGCAAGGCGTTGAATGCACAAGGATATCGCCTGGCGCTTTCGGCGCATCACTGCGTTGCAAGCTCAAACCGGCAGGACGCCATCAACGAAAATCAGGCGCCGATCGAACGCTGTCTGCCGCACTTTCAGCGCCTCAGCATATTCCGGCGAGGCGTACCATTCGCGCAAACGCTCCAGCGTTGGGAATTCGACGACAATGATGGTTTTCGGCGGCGGGCCGCCTTCGATCAAATCTGCGGCGCCACCACGGATCAGATACTGCCCGCCGTACTGCGCGATCGTCTTCGCAGCGATGGTTCGGTAGACTTCAAAGCCTGCCGGGTCGCGCACGTCGTCGACTTCGGAAATAACGTAGGCTGACATCCCTCACCTCACGCGATGGTCTGAATCAGTCCGCCTTCTGCCCGCAGCGCGGCGCCGTTGGTGGCGGAAGCCTCTTTCGAACTGACGTAGATCACCATATTGGCGATCTCCTCGACGCTGGCAAAGCGCTGGATCAGCGATCCGGGGCGATGCTGCTTGATGAACTGCGCGGCCGCATCCTGCTCGGACTGGCCGTTCTGCCTGGCGAGATCGGCGACGAAAGTCTCGACGCCTTCGGACATGGTCGGTCCCGGCATCACTGAATTGACGGTAACAGCGGTACCCCGGGTCAATTCGGCAAGGCCGCGAGAAACTGCGAGCTGCGCCGTCTTGGTCATGCCGTAATGGATCATCTCCCTGGGAATCATCAGCGCCGACTCCGAGGCGATGAAAACGATACGGCCCCAATTGCGCTTCAGCATGCCCGGCATGTAAGCGCGCGACAAACGGATGCCGGACATCACGTTGACATCGAAAAAACGGCTCCAGTCTTCATCCGGAATATCGAAGAAGTTTTTGGGCTCGAAGATGCCGGCGTTATTGATGAGAATGTCGACATCAGGCAACGCCGCAACCAGGGCCTTGCATCCCGCCGCCGTCGAGACATCAGCGGCAACACTCCGCACCTTGCCGCCAGCCTTATCAGCAGTCTTGCCGAGCGCGGTGGCCACGGCATCGACCTTGGCTTGAGTCCGGCCATTGATCACCACGTCCGCGCCTGCAGCAAAGAGGCCCTTGGCAATTGCGTGGCCGATACCGGAGGTGGAGCCAGTCACCAGCGCCGTCTTGCCCGAAAGATCGATTTTCATCCGTCATCTCCATCGTTGATGACAGCGATATCGGGAGCGGCGGGTACGACCACAATTGCGGCCAGCGCGCGTCAGATGCGCAAATAAAAAGCGGCGCACAGGGCGCCTGCTGTCGAACAGCTCGCGATAGGGATAAGAGCTGGTCCTAGCTCTTGATCCCAGTCAAGACCGCGACATCTCGCTTGCCGTCCAGGACCTCCTCGAACTCTTGGGCGAACCTATCGACAGCGGCATACTCAGTCGTGAAACGAATAGTAGCCCAATTCTGGAGGTCAGCATCAGGCGTTGTCCAAACCTCCGAGGAAAGGTCAACGTGCACGAGAAGCGTTCCACGGCTGTCGTACGGCTTAACAGCGATCCTGAGGTGGCATTCGAGACTTCCCGGGCGCTCCTTGCTCCCGAAGCCACCTTCGATGAGCGCTGGAGTGATTGCCGTCAGTGGAAAAGATCTGAGGGCAGCCAGGAAAGTTTGCTTCACATTGATTCGATCGAACCACGCCGCCCCCCGTGCGGAGAATTCACCTGATTTCACTGTCGCAATGATCTGACCGGTCCAGTCATCGTCTGTCCGATAAGTGACCTGCAATTCCGATGCACTCATTTGGCAAACTCCAATGATGCGCCGGCTATCGTCGCATTGAATCGAATCGGTTTGGAAGCGCGTGCGCGCTTGAACGGCTAACAAAAAAGCGGCGCTGGAAGCGCCGCTTTTGAAACTTGCGATTTTGAAGGACTTACGCCGCTTCGGCTTCCTTTTCCTGCACCGGGCCGGAGTCCTGGCCCTTGGCGTCGACGTCGCGGTCGACGAATTCGATCACGGCCATCGGGGCATTGTCGCCGTAGCGGAAGCCGGCCTTGATGATGCGGGTGTAGCCGCCCTGGCGGTCCTTGTAGCGAGGCGCCAGCACATCGAATAGCTTCTTGACCTGGTCGACATCGCGCATCTCGGAGATCGCCTGGCGGCGCAAGGCAAGCCCGCCCTTCTTGCCGAGGGTGACCAGCTTCTCAACGATCGGGCGCAATTCCTTGGCCTTCGGCAGCGTGGTGACGATCTGCTCGTGCTTGATCAGCGCGGCGCACATGTTGGCGAACATCGCGCGGCGATGCTCGGCGGTGCGGTTGAGCTTGCGATGAACCTTGCCGTGACGCATTGAACTATTCCTTGTCTTGTCTTCGTCGCGACGGTTCGTCGGACTTGTTGCTCAGGTGGGCTGCCTGCGTTCGCCCCAGTCATTCCGGGGCGATGCGAAGCATCGAACCCAGAATCTCGAGATTCCCCGGTGCGCAATTGCGCACCTGCGATCGCCGCTTCGCGACGTCCGGAATGACGAAAATCAGTAATGATCCTCGAAGCGCTTGGCGAGCTCGTCGATATTCTCCGGCGGCCAGCCCGGCACTTCCATGCCGAGGTGCAGACCCATCTGGGCCAGCACTTCCTTGATCTCGTTGAGCGACTTGCGGCCGAAGTTCGGGGTGCGGAGCATTTCCGCTTCGCTCTTCTGCACGAGGTCGCCGATATAGACGATGTTGTCGTTCTTCAGGCAGTTAGCCGAACGCACCGACAGTTCGAGCTCGTCGACTTTCTTGAGGAACGCCGGGTTGAAGGCGAGATCCGGAATGATCTCCTGCGCCACTTCCTTGCGCGGCTCTTCGAAGTTCACGAACACGTTGAGCTGATCCTGCAGGATGCGCGCGGCATAGGCCACCGCGTCCTCCGGCGAGATCGCGCCGTTGGTCTCGATCGTCATGGTCAGCTTGTCGTAGTCGAGGATCTGGCCCTCGCGGGTGTTCTCGACCTTGTAGGAGACCTTGCGCACGGGCGAGAACAGGCTGTCGACCGGGATCAGGCCGATCGGCGCATCCTCGGGCCGGTTGCGCTCGGCGGCGACGTAGCCCTTGCCGGCGGCAACGGTGAACTCCATGCGGATTTCAGCGCCCTCGTCCAGCGTGCAGAGCTGGAGCTCCGGATTGAGCACCACGATGTCGCCGACGGTCTGGATGTCGCCGGCGGTGACGACGCCCGGACCCGACTTCTTCACGACCATGCGCTTGGGGCCTTCGCCCTGCATCTTGATCGAGATGTCCTTGATGTTGAGCACGATGTCGGTGACGTCCTCGCGAACGCCCGCGATCGAGGAGAACTCGTGCAGCACGCCGTCGATGTGCACCGATTGCACCGCGGCGCCCTGCAGCGACGACAGGAGGATGCGGCGCAGCGCGTTACCGAGCGTCTGGCCGAAACCGCGCTCGAGCGGCTCGGCGACGACGGTGGCAAACCGGGTCGCATCGGAGCCCGGCGTTACCTGCAGTTTGTTCGGTCGAATAAGTTCTTGCCAATTTTTCTGGATCGTCACTTTGTCACCCCTTCGGGTCAATAGACCGGCCAGTCGATCCGCCTTCAGATCACTGGCGTTGGAGATCGCGGATCAGTCCGCGGAAAATTACAAAAACAATCGCGAGCAGCAAAACCGCCCGCGACCAGACATCAGACGCGCCGGCGCTTGCGCGGACGGCAACCATTGTGCGGGATCGTGGTCACGTCGCGGATCGACGTCACGGTGAAGCCCGCCGCCTGCAGCGCGCGAAGCGCCGATTCGCGGCCCGAACCGGGGCCGGCAACTTCCACTTCCAGCGTGCGCATGCCGTGTTCCTGCGCCTTCTTGGAAACGTCTTCGGCCGCAACCTGCGCGGCATAGGGGGTCGACTTGCGCGAGCCCTTGAAGCCCATCGTGCCGGCCGACGACCAGGCGATGGTGTTGCCCTGCGCGTCGGTGATGGTGATGGTCGTGTTGTTGAACGACGAATTCACGTGCGCGATGCCGGAGGCGATGTTCTTGCGTTCGCGGCGGCGTACGCGGGTGGCTTCCTTGCCCATTATCCTAAAACCTTCCTGTGATCTCAAACGCCGCCGTACTGCCAGCGGCTACACCTAAAAACGCGAGTGGCTGACGGTGAGCAGCGAATAGAATCTATTCGCCGCTCCCTATTCGCTATTCGCAAAACTTACTTCTTCTTGCCGGCGATCGACTTGGCCGGGCCCTTGCGCGTGCGCGCATTGGTGTGGGTGCGCTGACCGCGCACCGGCAGGCCGCGGCGATGACGCAGGCCGCGATAGCAGCCGAGGTCCATCAGCCGCTTGATGTTGATGCCGGTCTCACGGCGAAGGTCGCCCTCGACGAGATAGTCGCGGTCGATCACTTCGCGGATCTGCAGGACTTCCTGGTCGCTCAGCTGGCTGACGCGACGATCCTCGGGGATCTTGACCTTCTCGATGATCTCGGCCGCGTTCTTCTGGCCGATGCCATGGATGTACTGGAGCGCGATCAGAACGCGCTTGTTGGTCGGGATATTCACGCCGGCAATACGGGCCACGGACTTCTCTCCTGTCGCCGATCCCCTATGGACCGGGCTATGTTCTTGCTAACTCGGGCAGGTATTCGCAAACGCGAACACGACGCCCTTCCCCTCATTTGCTTCGGGGCCCGGCATCGTCAAAAACTATCCGACTTGGATGCGGGGCTTATTAAAGGATTCAACTCGGTTTCGTCAACCGCCTCTATCGCTTAGCTCGCTTTTTCGTGACCTTTTTCGCGACCTTCCGGACGGTCTTTTGGGCTGCCTTTTTGGCCTTCCCGACAGCCCGCCGCTGGCTGGCCGGGGCCGCCTTCCCGATCTTCCTGGACGCCGCTTTCCTGCCCTTTGGGGCCGCTTTGGAGGCCTTTTTGGCCGTTTTGGCAGCCTTTTTACCCGACGGCCTGGCGGTCTTCCTGGCTGCTGCAGTGGCCTTCCTGGCCGGCGCCGTCTTGGGTTCCACCGCCCCGATCGCGGACAGGATGCGATTGATCTCCCGGGTGACGTGCTCGATGGTCATCATGCCGTCGACGGTCAGAAGCTTCCGCCGCTCGGAGTAGTAGTGAATCAGGGGCTCGGTCAGGGAGCGGTACTGCGCCAGGCGCTTGGTCAGCACTTCCGGCGTATCGTCGACCCTGACCTCCTCGCCGCGCGCACGGGTTTCCTCGGCCCGTTTCTCGACGCGCTCAAGCAGCGCGCTCTCGTTGACGCGGAGTTCGACCACCGCATCGAGCTTGAGATGCTTCCTCTTCAGGAGTTCATCGAGGGCTTCAGCCTGCGGCACCGTGCGCGGAAAGCCATCGAGGATAAAGCCCTTTTTGGCGTCGGGCTGCTCGATGCGGTCGGAGATGATTCCCACCACGAGTTCGTCCGGGACGAGGCCACCATTGGCCATGATGTCCTTGGCCTGCAGGCCGATCGGCGTTTCGGCGGCAACCGCGGCGCGGAGCATCTCGCCGGTCGAGAGCTGCACGATGCCGTACTTGGAAACCAGCCGCAGCGCCTGGGTCCCCTTGCCCGAGCCCGGCGGCCCCAAAAGGATCAATCTCATGACTATTCGCCCCCCGGCTTGGTGAGCGAAACCCGCACACCCTGTTATCGGATTTCAGACCACCCGCAAATCAGCGGCGGCGGCCCCTCAGCTTGGACTTCCGGATCAGCCCCTCATACTGGTGAGCCAACAGATAACCCTGCACCTGCGCCACCGTATCCATGGTCACGCTGACGACGATCAGAAGCGAGGTTCCACCGAAGTAGAACGGCACCGAGGCATAGGAAATCAGGATTTCGGGAATCAGACACACGATCGCCAGATAGATCGCGCCCAGCACGGTGATCCGCGACAGCACGTAGTCGATATATTCCGCGGTGCGCTCGCCCGGACGGATGCCGGGGATGAAGCCGCCGTGCTTCTTCAAATTGTCGGCAGTCTCGGTCGGGTTG
Organism: Bradyrhizobium sp. CCBAU 051011; assembly: GCF_009930815.1. Taxonomy (NCBI): domain Bacteria; kingdom Pseudomonadati; phylum Pseudomonadota; class Alphaproteobacteria; order Hyphomicrobiales; family Nitrobacteraceae; genus Bradyrhizobium; species Bradyrhizobium sp. CCBAU 051011. The sequence continues at coordinate 7,806,165 of NZ_CP022222.1, forward strand.
AACACGATCGCGGTGTAAAAGAAGGCGAAGAACACGATCAGCGCCAAATAGCAGAACAGGAACAGCGGACGACCGTGGCTGAGCTGGGTGTTGAGCCACTGGAACCATTCCGGTCCCTTGCCGGCATTGAAGTTCGCGACGGTGGCCGGCAGCAGCAGCAGCGACGAGGCGAAGATCGGCGGGATCACGCCCGAGGTGTTGAGCTTGAGCGGCAGATGCGAGGACTGGCCCTCGAACATCTTGTTGCCGACCTGGCGCTTCGGATACTGGATCAGGAGACGGCGCTGCGCGCGCTCCATGAACACGATGAAGGCAATCACAGCGACCGCCATCACGATCACGATCAGGATCAGGGCGGTCGACAGCGCGCCCTGGCGTCCCAGTTCCAGCATGTTGGCGAGCGCCGACGGCAACTCGGCGACGATGCCGGCCAGAATGATCAGCGAAATGCCGTTGCCGATGCCGCGCGAGGTGATCTGCTCGCCGAGCCACATCAGGAACATGGTGCCGCCGGTCAGCGTGACCGTGGTGGAAATCAGGAAGAACGGGCCGGGATCACTGACGACATTGCCGGCGCCCTGCAGTCCGATCGCGATGCCATAGGCCTGGAACGTGGCGAGGATCACCGTGAGGTAGCGGGTATACTGGTTCAGCGTCTTGCGGCCGGCTTCGCCTTCCTTCTTCAAGGCTTCGAGCTTGGGCGAAACCGTCGTCAGGAGCTGGATGATGATCGATGCCGAGATGTACGGCATGATGTTCAGCGCGAAGATCGCCATGCGGTTGATGCCGCCGCCGGCGAACATGTTGAACATGCCGAGAATACCGCCGGCCTGCGACTTGAACACCTGTTCCCAGATCGCGGGATCAATGCCCGGCAGCGGGATATAGGTGCCGAGCCGATAAACAAGCAGCGCACCCAGCGTAAACCAGATGCGCTTCTTCAGTTCGTCGGCCTTCGCCAAAGCACCGAAATTGAGGTTTGCCGCAAGTTGTTCTGCTGCTGAGACCATGTTCAGGCTTTCTCCCGCCGTCCCCCAGGCCGACGTCCCTTCCCGGGACAATCGGCAGACGCCGGACAATATTTGGTGCTCGGCTTTGATAAGTCCATCGTTCTATCGTGCGGATCGCCCGCGACAAAACGGGCGATGACGCAGATGTTACGCCGCCTCGCCTTCTTCCTTCTTGGCCGGGGCCAGGATCTTCACCGTGCCGCCGGCCTTCTCGACCGCCGCGACCGCGGATTTCGAGGCGCCATGCACCTCGATCGCGAGCTTGGCCTTGAGTTCGCCGCGGCCGAGCAGCCGCACGCCGTCCTTGGCGCGGCGCAGCACGCCGGCCTTGACCAGCGATTCCGCGGTCACCGTGTCCTTGGCGTCGATCCGCTTGGCATCGATCGCCTCCTGCAGCCGGTCGAGGTTGATCTCGGCGAAGTCGAGCCGGAAGATGTTGTTGAAGCCGCGCTTCGGCAGGCGACGATGCAGCGGCATCTGGCCGCCCTCGAAGCCTTTGATGCGCACGCCCGAACGCGCGGTCTGGCCCTTGCCGCCGCGGCCCGAAGTCTTGCCCTTGCCCGAACCGATGCCACGGCCGACGCGCATGCGCTTCTTGCGCGAGCCGGCGTTGTCGGCGATATCGCTGAGCTTCATCGCCCTTCTCCTTATACTTGCTTACTCGCCGACGACGCGGACGAGATGCTGGACCTTGTTGATCATGCCGCGAACCTCAGGGGTATCCTGAAGCTCGGCAACCCGGCCGATCTTGTTGAGCTTGAGGCCGATCAGCGTCGAACGCTGCGAGTGGTGGCGGCGGATTGCGCTGCCGATCTGCTCGACCTTGATCGTCTTTGCGGCCTTGGCCATCGTCTTAACTCCAAAAAGCGCTTGAAAGCGCCGGTTATTCAGCCACCGCTTCGGCGTCGCCGCCGACGCGGCGCGACTGCAGCGTGGACACCTTGATGTTGCGGCGGGCCGCCACCGAACGCGGCGAATCCTGATGCTTCAGCGCGTCGAAGGTCGCGCGAACCATGTTGTAGGGATTCGACGAGCCGATCGACTTCGCCACCACGTCCTGGATGCCGAGCGTCTCGAACACCGCGCGCATCGGGCCGCCGGCGATGATGCCGGTACCGGCCGGAGCGGCACGCAGGTAGACGCGGCCGGCGCCGTGACGGCCGGCGATGTCGTGATGCAGCGTGCGGCCTTCGCGCAGCGCCACGCGCGTCAGGTTGCGCTTGGCCGACTCGGTCGCTTTGCGGATCGCCTCGGGCACTTCGCGCGCCTTGCCGTGGCCGAAACCGACCCGGCCCTTCTGGTCGCCGATCACGACCAGCGCCGCAAAGCCGAAGCGCTTGCCGCCCTTGACGACCTTCGCCACGCGATTGATGTGGACGAGCTTGTCGACGAACTCGCTGTCGCGCTCCTCGCGATCCCTGCTCCGTTCGCGTCCGCCGCGTTCGCGTTCACCTGCCATGGTGTTTTCCAATCTTTAGGGGAAGAAAGCCCCTGTCCTCGTAAATGTTCAAAACGGTTGGTTAGAAGCTCAGTCCGCTTTCGCGGGCCGCATCGGCGAGCGCCTTGACGCGCCCGTGATAGAGATACTGACCGCGATCGAACACCACTTCCTTGACGCCCTTTTGCACGGCGCGTTCCGCCAGCAGCTTGCCGACGGCCTTGGCCGCATCGATGTTGGCGCCGGTGTTGCCGGCCTCGCGCATGGTCTTTTCCAGCGACGAGGCAGAAGCGAGCGTCTCGCCCTTCAGGTCGTCGATGACCTGGGCGTAGATGTGCTTCGACGAACGGAACACCGACAGACGCGGGCGTCCATTGGCCGACCGGCGCAGCGCGTTGCGCACGCGCTGCTTGCGCCGGGCATTCGTGACCTTGAGTGACATGACCGGCTCCGTTACTTCTTCTTGCCTTCCTTGCGGAAGATGAATTCGTTGGCGTACTTCACGCCCTTGCCCTTGTAGGGCTCCGGCGGACGGTAGGCGCGAATCTCGGCGGCGACCTGCCCGACACGCTGCGAATCGGTGCCGGTGATCGTGATCTCGGTCGGCTTCGGCACCGCGATGGTGATGCCTTCCGGGATCGCGTAGACCACGTCGTGGCTGTAGCCGAGCGCGAGCTGCAGGTTCTTGCCCTGCATCGCTGCGCGGTAACCCACGCCGGTGATCTCGAGCTTCTTTTCAAAGCCCTTGGTGACGCCCTCGACCAGGTTCGCGACCTGCGCGCGCGCGGTGCCGTACATGGCCTGGGCGCGGTTGGTCTTGAACTTCGGCGCGACCTTCACCGCGCCGCTCTCGAACTTCACCTCGACGTCGTCATGCACGACGAACTGAAGCTGGCCCTTCGGCCCCTTCACCTTGACGGTCTGCCCCTCGACGGTCGCCGTCACACCGGACGGGATCGCCACAGGCCGTTTGCCAACACGTGACATGGCTAAAAATCCTTCCTCAGAACACCGTGAAGAGAACTTCGCCGCCCACATTCGCGTCGCGCGCTTCGTGGTCAGCCATGATTCCCTTCGGCGTCGACAACACCGAAATGCCGAGACCGTTGTTCACGCGCGGCAGGTTCTTCACCGAGGCGTAAACCCGGCGCCCGGGCTTCGAGACCCGCTCGATCTCGCGAATGACGGGCTCGCCGTCGAAATATTTCAGCTCGATCTCGAGCTCGCTGCGGCCCGAAGCATGTTCGACGCTGGCGTAGCCGCGGATGTAGCCCTCGGACTTCAGCACTTCGAGCACGCTGGCGCGCATCTTCGAGCCCGGGGTCGAGACCTTGGACTTCGAACGCATCTGCGCGTTGCGGATGCGGGTGATGAGATCGGAAATTGGATCGTGCGTTGACATCTTGACGACCCTCCTTACCAGCTCGACTTCACGAGCCCGGGAACCAGGCCCTTGGAGCCGAGTTCACGCAGCGCGATGCGCGAGAGCTTGTTCTTGCGGTAGTTCGAGCGCGGACGGCCGGTCAGTTCGCAGCGGTTGCGGATGCGCGTCGTCGACGAGTTGCGCGGCAACTGGGCGAGCTTCAGCGTCGCCGCAAACCGCTCTTCCATCGGCTTGGTCTTGTCGGCGATGATCGCCTTCAGCTTCGCGCGCGCAGGTGCGGCGTTCTTGGCCATCCGCTTGCGCCGGTTGTTCTTCTCGATCGAACTCTTCTTTGCCATGCTTGGCTCCTGGGTTTCCGCGTTTGAGAGGCTAGCTGCGTCTCACTGCCGGAACGGGAAATTGAAAGCGGTCAACAAGGCCCTCGCCTCGTCGTCGGTCTTCGCCGTGGTGCAGACGGTGATGTCCATGCCGCGGGCTTCCGAAACCTTGTCGAAATCGATTTCGGGGAAAATGATGTGCTCCTTGATGCCGAGCGAGTAGTTGCCGCGGCCATCGAAGCTCTTCGGGTTCAGACCACGGAAGTCGCGCACGCGCGGCAGCGCGACGTTCACCAGGCGATCGATGAACTCGTACATCCGTGCCTTGCGCAGCGTGACCTTGCAGCCGATCGGCTGGTTCTCGCGCAGCTTGAAGGTCGCGATCGCGATCCGCGAATAGGTCACGATCGCCTTCTGGCCGGCGATCTGGGTCAGCTCGGCAGCCGCGGTCTCGGCCTTCTTGCGGTCGTTGACGGAATCGCCGACGCCCATGTTGAGCACGACCTTGTCCAGCCGCGGCACCTGCATGACGTTGGCGTAGCCGAACTTCTCAGTCAGCTGGCCACGAATGCTCTTGTCATACTCCGCGCGCAGGCGCGGCGTGTAAGCGGTATCAGCCATCGATCTCTGCTCCCGAGCTCTTGGCAACACGTACCTTCTTGCCATCGGCCTGAATCTTGAACCCAATGCGGGTCGGCTTTCCGTCCTTGCCTACATAGGCGACGTTGGACAGGTGGATCGGCGACTCCTTGGAGATGATGCCGCCTTCCTGGTTCTGGGTCTGCTTCTGGTGACGCTTCACCAGATTGACGCCGCGCACCAGCGCCGTGTTGTCGGCGGGGCGGACCTCGAATACTTCGCCGGTGCGGCCCTTGTCGCGGCCGCTCAGCACGATGACCTTGTCACCCTTGCGGATCTTGGCAGCCATCACAGCACCTCCGGCGCAAGCGAGATGATCTTCATGTGGTTCTTGGCGCGCAGCTCGCGCGGCACGGGCCCGAAGATACGGGTGCCGACGGGTTCCGACTGGTTGTTGATCAGGACGGCGGCGTTGCGGTCGAAACGGATGACCGAGCCGTCGGCGCGGCGGATGTCCTTGCGGACACGCACCACGACGGCCTTCATCACGTCGCCCTTCTTCACCTTGCCGCGCGGAATCGCTTCCTTGATCGACACGACGATAACGTCGCCCACGGTGGCATAGCGGCGCTTGGAGCCCCCCAGCACCTTGATGCACATGACACGGCGTGCGCCTGAATTGTCGGCCACGTCGAGGTTGGTCTGCATCTGAATCATTGATGCACCTCGTCCTCTTTCTGCGCTTTAGCGCGCTAAAAATTTCCCTGAATTCCCTCGGCTAAGCCGAGATTATCAGGCCGTTTTCTTCTGTTCGCCCCGGACCACGGTCCAGCGCTTCAACTTCGAGATCGGCTTGCTTTCCTCGATCCACACCATGTCGCCCGGCTTGAACTCGTTGTTCTCGTCGTGCGCGTGGTAGTTCTTGGAGCGGCGGATCGTCTTCTTGTAGATCGGATGGGTGAAGCGGCGATCGACGCGCACCACCACCGTCTTGGCTTGCTTGTCGCTCACGACCACGCCCTGAAGCGTACGTTTCGGCATGTCCGGCCTCTTACTTCTTCTTCGCGCGGGCTTGCGCGGCGATGGTCTTGATGCGGGCGATATCGCGGCGGGCTTCACGCAGCCGCGAGGTGTTCTCCAGCTGCCCGGTGGCGCGCTGGAAACGCAGGTTGAAACGCTCCTTCTTCAGATTGAGGACGGCGTCCTCCCTCTGGTCGTCGCTCATCGCGCGGATGTCTTCAACTTTCATCGGGGCCATGAGTGTTACTCCGCAATGCGCGCGACGAAGCGCGTCTTGATCGGCAGCTTGGCGGCAGCGAGCGAGAGGGCTTCCTTCGCGGTCTGCACGGTGACGCCGTCGATCTCGAAAATCACGCGGCCCGGCTTGACCCGCGCCACCCACAATTCCGGCGTACCCTTGCCCGAGCCCATGCGGACTTCGGCGGGCTTCTTCGACACCGGCAGGTCGGGAAACACGCGGATCCAGACGCGGCCGGCGCGCTTCATGTGACGGGTCAGCGCGCGGCGCGCGGCTTCGATCTGGCGGGCGGTGATGCGCTCGGGCGCCATCGCCTTCAGGCCGAACTGGCCGAACGACAACGTCGCCCCCGAAGTCGCAACGCCGTGGATACGGCCCTTATGCGCCTTCCGGAACTTCGTTTTCTTTGGTTGCATCATGGCTTTAAGCCCTCAAACCTTCTCTAATGTCTCACGCAGCGGCGGCGTCGCGGCGGGGACGCGCAGTGTCGCCCTCGGCCATCTTCTTGTCCTGGGCCATCGGATCGTGCTCGAGGATCTCGCCCTTGAAGATCCAGACCTTGACGCCGCAGGTGCCAAACGTCGTGAACGCGGTCGCCACGCCGTAATCGACATCGGCGCGCAGCGTGTGCAGCGGCACGCGGCCTTCACGGTACCACTCCATGCGCGCGATTTCGGCGCCGCCGAGACGGCCCGAGCAGTTGATACGAATGCCCTCGGCGCCGAGACGCATCGCCGACTGCACCGCCCGCTTCATGGCGCGGCGGAACGCGACGCGGCGCTCGAGCTGCTGGGCGATCGATTCAGCGACCAGGGTGGCGTCGAGCTCGGGCTTGCGGATTTCGACGATGTTGATGACGACGTCGGAAGCCGTGATGTCGGCAACCCGCTTGCGCAGCTTGTCGATGTCGGCGCCCTTCTTGCCGATCACGACGCCCGGACGCGCCGAGTGGATCGTCACGCGGCACTTCTTGTGCGGACGCTCGATCACGATGCGGGCGACGGCGGCCTGCTTGAGCTCCTTGTGCAGGATCTCGCGGATCTTGACGTCTTCATGCAGCAGCTTGCCGTATTCGCTCTTGCCGGCGAACCAGCGCGAATCCCAGGTGCGGTTGATGCCGAGACGCAGCCCGATTGGATTGATCTTTTGACCCATCGTATTCTCCCGCGCCGCTTTAAGCGCTTGCCTCGGCCTCGACCTGACGAACCACGATGGTCAGGTGCGAGAACGGTTTATAGATACGGCCCGAACGGCCACGGCCGCGCGGCGCAAAACGCTTCATGACGATGCCGTTGCCGACATGGGCCTCGGCGACGACGAGATCGTCGACTTCGAGGTCATGGTTGTTCTCGGCGTTGGCGATCGCCGATTCCAGGCACTTCTTGACGTCGACCGCGATCCGCTTGCGCGAGAACTGCAGGTCGGCGAGCGCAGCCGAAGCCTTCCGGCCGCGGATCAGCTGCGCGACCAGGTTGAGCTTCTGCGGGCTGACGCGCAGCATCCGGGCAACCGCCTTGGCCTCGTTGTCCGCGAGGCTACGTTCGCGCTTTGGTTTGCTCATCGTCTATTCCTCAAGCCTTCTTGGCTTTCTTGTCGCCCGAGTGGCCATGGAAGGTACGGGTCGGCGAGAACTCGCCGAACTTGTGACCCACCATTTCCTCGTTGACCGAGACCGGCACATGCTTCTGGCCGTTGTAGACGCCGAACGTCAGGCCGACGAACTGCGGCAGGATGGTCGAGCGGCGGCTCCAGATCTTGATGACGTCGTGTCGGCCGGACGCACGCGCCGCATCTGCCTTCTTGAGCAGCGACGCCTCGACGAACGGGCCTTTCCAGACTGAACGAACCATGTCCGGCGTTCCTTACTTCTTCCGCTTGTGGCGGCTTAGGAGGATGAATCGGTTGGTCGACTTGTTCGACCGGGTCTTCTTGCCCTTGGTCGGCTTGCCCCACGGGGTAACCGGGTGGCGGCCGCCCGAGGTGCGGCCTTCGCCGCCGCCGTGCGGGTGATCGATCGGGTTCATGACGACGCCGCGGTTATGCGGGCGCCAGCCGAGCCAGCGGGTGCGGCCGGCCTTGCCGATCGAGATGTTCATGTGGTCGGGGTTCGACACCGCACCGATAGTGCCGCGGCAACGGCCGTGCACTAGGCGCTGTTCGCCCGAGTTCAGGCGCAGAATGACGTAGTCCTGGTCGCGACCGACGATCTGGGCGTAGGTGCCGGCCGAACGCGCGATCTGGCCGCCCTTCCCGATCTTCATCTCGATGTTGTGGATGATGGTGCCGACCGGCATGTTGCCGAGCGGCATGACATTGCCCGGCTTCACGTCGACATGGCTGCCGGCGACGACGGTGTCGCCCACGGCCAGACGCTGCGGCGCCAGGATGTAGGCCTGCTCGCCGTCCTGATACTTGATCAGCGCAATGAACGCGGTGCGGTTCGGATCGTATTCCAGCCGCTCGACGACGGCGGGAACGTCAACCTTGTTCCGCTTGAAGTCGACGATGCGGTAGGCCTTCTTGTGGCCGCCGCCGCGGAAACGCACGGTGATGCGGCCGGTGTTGTTGCGGCCGCCATTGCCGAGCTTGCCCTCGGTCAGCGCCTTCACCGGCTTGCCCTTGTAGAGCGCCGAACGGTCGACCATCACCAGCTGGCGCTGGCCCGGCGTCGTCGGATTGTATGTTTTCAATGCCATCGCTGTGTCGCCTTATAGTCCGGTGGTGACGTCGATGCGGTGGCCCTCTTCGAGGGTCACGACCGCCCGCTTCACGTCCGACTGCGAACCGAAATTGCCGCGGAACACCTTGGTCTTGCCCTTGCGGACCAGCGTGTTCACGCTCTTCACCTTGACGTCGAACAGCTTTTCGACGGCTTCCTTGATTTGCGGCTTGGTCGCCTTGTTGGCGACCTTGAACACGACCTTGTTGTGCTCGGACGCAACCGTCGCCTTTTCGGTGACGACGGGCGCGACGATCACGTCGTAATGGCGCGGATCGATATTCTTCATTTGAAGCGCGCCTCCAGCGCATCCACTGCCGCCTTCGTCAGCACGAGCTTCTGACGGCGCAGAATGTCGTAGACGTTGATGCCCTGGATCGGCAGCACGTCGATATTCGGAATGTTGCGCGCAGCGGTCGCGAAACCGGTGTTGAGCTCGGCGCCGTCGATGATCAGCGCATTGGTGAGCCCAAGGCCGGAGAAGTGGCCGACCAGCGCCTTGGTCTTGGCATCTTTGACCTGCGCATTGTCGATCACGATCAGGCCGCCGTCCTTGGCCTTCGCCGACAGAGCATGCTTGAGCGCGAGCGCCCGCACCTTCTTCGGCAGGTCGGTCGCGTGCGAGCGGACCACCGGACCGAACGCACGGCCACCGCCGCGGAACTGCGGCACGCGGGCCGAGCCGTGACGGGCGCCGCCGGTGCCCTTCTGCTTGTACATCTTCTTGCCGGTGCGCCAGACGTCGGCGCGGCCCTGCGTCTTGTGCGTTCCGGCCTGGCGCTTGTTGAGCTGCCATTGCACGCAACGCTGGATGATGTCGACGCGCGGTTCGAGACCGAAGATCGCGTCCGAGAGCTGGACCGATCCGGCTTCCTTACCTTCGAGGGTCGTGACTTTCAGTTCCATCTCACGCGCCCTCCTGCTCGGCCGGAGCAGCCTGCTCGCCGCCGGCGACCTTGAACTTGCCGGGCTTCGGCGCTTCCTTCGGCAACGGCTTCTTGACGGCGTCGCGCACCGAGATCCAGCCGCCCTTGGAGCCGGGAACGGCGCCTTCGACGAGGATCAGGCCGCGCTCGACGTCGGTCTGCACCACACGCAGGTTGAGCGTGGTGATGCGATCGACACCCATGTGACCGGGCATCTTCTTGTTCTTGAAGGTCTTGCCGGGGTCCTGACGTCCGCCGGTCGAACCGATCGAACGGTGCGAGATCGACACGCCGTGGGTGGCGCGCAGACCGCCGAAATTCCAGCGCTTCATGCCGCCGGCAAACCCCTTACCGACCGAGGTGCCGGTAACGTCGACGAACTGGCCGACCACGAAGTGGTCCGCCTGGATCTCGGCGCCGACCGGGATCAGCGCATCTTCCGACACGCGGAACTCGGTAACCTTCCGCTTCGGCTCGACCTTGGCAACCGCAAACTGGCCGCGCTCTGCCTTCGGCAGATAGACGGTCTTGCGGGTGCCGGCGCCAAGCTGCAGCGCGACGTAGCCGTTCTTTTCGGTGGTGCGATGGCCCAGCACCTGGCAGTTGCCCAGCTTGAGCACGGTCACGGGGATATGTTCGCCGGTCTCCGTAAAGACCCGCGTCATCCCGACCTTTTGTGCGATCACTCCGGAGCGCATCGGCGTGCTTCCTGTTCTTTCTGTCCGCTAACGTCGGACGATCCTGAAAATCTTAGAGCTTGATCTCGACGTCGACACCGGCGGCCAGGTCGAGCTTCATCAAAGCATCGACGGTCTGCGGGGTCGGGTCGACAATGTCGAGAAGGCGCTTGTGGGTGCGCATCTCGAATTGCTCGCGGCTCTTCTTGTCGACGTGCGGCGAACGGTTGACGGTGAACTTCTCGATGCGAGTGGGCAGCGGAATGGGTCCGCGAACCTGGGCACCGGTACGTTTCGCCGTGTTCACGATCTCCCGGGTCGACGTATCGAGGATTCGATGGTCGAACGCCTTGAGACGGATGCGAATATTTTGGCCGTTCATTGCCGTTGTCTTTCTTTGTCGTCGTATTGGCGAGTGGTGCGAGTAGCGAATGATCTATTCGCTACTCGCTATTCCTGTTCGCTCGCTTACTCGATGATGGCGGCGACGACGCCGGCGCCGACGGTGCGGCCGCCTTCGCGGATGGCGAAGCGCAGCTTTTCTTCCATCGCGATCGGCACGATCAGGTGCACTTCCATCGCGATGTTGTCGCCCGGCATCACCATTTCGGTGCCTTCGGGCAGGTGCACGACGCCGGTCACGTCGGTGGTGCGGAAGTAGAACTGGGGCCGGTAGTTGGTGAAGAACGGAGTGTGACGACCGCCCTCTTCCTTAGTCAGGATGTAGGCCTCAGCCTTGAACTTGGTGTGCGGCTTGACCGAACCCGGCTTCGCCAGCACCTGGCCACGCTCGACTTCCTCGCGCTTGGTGCCGCGGAGCAGCGCGCCGATGTTGTCGCCGGCCTGGCCCTGATCGAGCAGCTTGCGGAACATTTCGACGCCCGTGACGATGGTCTTCTGGGTGTCGCGCAGACCGACGATTTCGATTTCCTCGCCGACCTTGATGATGCCGCGCTCGACACGGCCGGTGACGACGGTGCCGCGGCCCGAGATCGAGAACACGTCTTCCACCGGCATCAGGAACGGCTGGTCAACCGGACGCTCCGGCTGCGGAATATACTCGTCGACATTGCGCATCAGCTCGAGGATGGCGTCGTGGCCGAGCTTCTTGTCCTTGTCTTCGAGGGCGGCGAGCGCCGAGCCCTTGATGATCGGGATCTTGTCGCCCGGGAATTCGTACTTCGAGAGCAGCTCGCGGACTTCGAGTTCGACCAGCTCAAGCAGTTCCGGATCGTCGACCATGTCGCACTTGTTCAGGAACACGACGAGCGCGGGCACGCCGACCTGACGGGCGAGCAGGATGTGCTCGCGGGTCTGCGGCATCGGGCCGTCGGCGGCCGACACGACCAGGATCGCACCGTCCATCTGGGCGGCGCCGGTGATCATGTTCTTCACGTAGTCGGCGTGGCCGGGGCAGTCGACGTGGGCGTAGTGCCGATTCTTCGTCTCATACTCGACGTGAGCGGTCGAGATGGTGATGCCGCGCGCCTTCTCTTCCGGCGCCTTGTCGATCTGGTCGTACGCCGTGAACGTTGCACCGCCGGTTTCAGCCAGCACCTTGGTGATCGCTGCGGTCAGCGAGGTCTTGCCATGGTCGACGTGACCGATGGTTCCGATGTTGCAGTGCGGTTTAGTACGTTCAAACTTTGCTTTGGCCATTTGACTCTCCGTTCAGTCGTTAGCTTGCAACCAACGACAATCAGGCAAACTTCTTCTGGACTTCTGCCGACACGTTCGCCGGCGCTTCAGCGTAGTGATCGAATTGCATCGTAAAGGTCGCGCGTCCCTGGCTCATCGAGCGCAGGTTATTCACGTACCCGAACATGTTCATCAGCGGCACCATGGCGTTGATGACGTTGGCGTTGCCGCGCATGTCCTGGCCCTGGATCTGGCCGCGCCGGGAGTTCAGGTCGCCGATGACCGAACCAGTATAGTCTTCCGGGGTCACCACTTCGACCTTCATGATCGGCTCGAGCAGAACGGACTTGCCCATCTGCAGCGCCTCGCGGAAGCAGGCGCGCGTGGCGATTTCGAAGGCCAGCGCCGACGAGTCGACGTCGTGGAACTTACCGTCGATGAGCTGGACCTTGACGTCGACCACCGGGAAGCCGGCGACCACGCCCGAGGACAGCACGCTCTCGAGACCCTTTTCGACGCCGGGGATGTATTCCTTCGGCACCGCGCCGCCGACGATCTTGGATTCGAACTCGTAGCCCTTACCCGGCTCGTTCGGCTCGACGATGATGGTCACGGCCGCGAACTGACCGGTACCGCCGGTCTGCTTCTTGTGGGTGTAGCTGTGCTCGACGCGCTTGGTAACACGCTCGCGGAACGCCACCTGCGGCGCGCCGATATTGGCGTCGACCTTGTAGGTGCGCTTGAGGATGTCGACCTTGATGTCGAGATGGAGTTCGCCCATGCCCTTGAGGATGGTCTGGCCGGACTCGTGGTCGGTCGACACGCGGAAGGACGGATCCTCCGCGGCGAGCTTGGCCAGCGCCACGCCCAGCTTTTCCTGGTCGGCCTTCGACTTCGGCTCGATCGCGATCTCGATCACCGGCTCCGGGAATTCCATCTTTTCGAGGATGACCTGGTTGTTGGCATCGCACAGCGTGTCACCGGTGCGCGCTTCCTTCAGACCCGCCAGCGCGACGATGTCGCCGGCATAGGCTTCCTTGATGTCTTCGCGGTTGTTCGCATGCATCAACAGCATGCGGCCGATGCGTTCCTTCTTCTCCCGGGTCGAGTTCACGACGCCGGTACCCGACGCCAGGATGCCCGAATAGATGCGGCAGAAGGTGATGGTGCCGACGAAGGGGTCGTCCATGATCTTGAACGCGAGCAGCGACAGCGGCTCCTTGTCGTCCGCCCTGCGGACGACTTCGTTGCCCTTGTCGTCGGTGCCCTTGATCGCGGGCACGTCGAGCGGCGACGGCAGATAGTCGACGACGGCGTCGAGCAGCGGCTGCACGCCCTTGTTCTTGAACGCGGAGCCGCAGAGCACGGGATAGAATGCGCCGGTCAGCACCGCTTTACGGATCAGCCGCTTCAGCGTCGCTTCATCCGGCTCCTTGCCGTCGAGGAACGCGGCCAGAGCGTCGTCATCGAGCTCGACGGCGGCTTCCACCATCTTCTCGCGGTATTCCTTGGCCTGGTCGACGAGGTCGGCCGGGATGTCGACATAGTCGAACTTGGCGCCGAGCGATTCATCGTTCCAGATGATGCCCTGCATCTTCACGAGATCGACGAGACCCTTGAAATTGTTCTCCGCGCCGATCGGAAGCTGGATCGCGATCGGCTTGGCGCCGAGGCGATCGACGATGTCGGCGAGACACTTGAAGAAGTCGGCGCCGGTCTTGTCCATCTTGTTGGCGAAGACGATGCGCGGAACCTTGTACTTGTCGCCCTGACGCCAGACGGTTTCGGTCTGCGGCTCGACGCCCTGGTTGGAGTCGAGCACGCATACGGCGCCGTCGAGCACGCGAAGCGAACGCTCGACTTCGATGGTGAAGTCGACGTGGCCGGGCGTGTCGATGATGTTCAGGCGCTTGCCGTTCCAGAACGCGGTGGTCGCGGCCGAGGTGATCGTGATGCCACGCTCCTGCTCCTGCTCCATCCAGTCCATCGTCGCGGCACCTTCGTGCACTTCGCCGATCTTGTGGCTCTTGCCGGTGTAATAGAGGATGCGCTCGGTGGTCGTGGTCTTGCCGGCGTCGATATGCGCCATGATACCGAAGTTGCGGTAGTCCTCGATGGCATGTTGGCGGGGCATGGGCTGTTCCTTAAATCCGTTCTTCGCCGTTACCAGCGATAATGCGAGAAGGCGCGGTTGGCTTCCGCCATCCGGTGCACGTCTTCACGCTTCTTGACAGCGTTCCCCCGGTTGTTCGACGCGTCGAGCAGCTCGGCCGAGAGTCGCTCCGTCATCGTCTTTTCGTTACGCTCGCGCGCCGCGGTGATCAGCCAGCGAATGCCCAGCGCCTGACGGCGAACCGAACGAACCTCGACCGGCACCTGGTAGGTGGCGCCACCGACGCGGCGCGACCGCACTTCGATGGTCGGCATGACGTTTTCCAGCGCCTGCTCGAATACGGTGAGCGGTCCCTGCTTGGTCTTGGCCTCGATCATGGCGAGCGCGCCATAGACAATGTTTTCGGCGGCGGACTTCTTGCCGTCGTACATGATCGAATTCATGAACTTCGTAATGATGACGTTCCCGAACTTCGGATCCGGGTTGACTTCACGCTTTTCGGCAGAATGGCGACGAGACATCGTATCTGTTCCCGCTTACTTCGGACGCTTCGCGCCGTACTTCGAACGACGCTGCTTACGGTTCTTGACGCCCTGGGTATCGAGGACGCCGCGGAGGATGTGGTAGCGAACGCCGGGCAAGTCCTTGACGCGGCCGCCGCGGATCATGACCACCGAGTGCTCCTGAAGGTTATGGCCTTCACCCGGGATGTAGCCGATCACCTCGAAGCCGTTGGTCAGGCGCACCTTGGCGACCTTACGAAGCGCCGAGTTCGGCTTCTTCGGGGTCGTGGTGTAGACGCGCGTGCAAACGCCGCGCTTCTGCGGCGACTGCTGCAGCGCCGGCACCTTCTTGCGCGACTTCTGTACCGTACGCGGATTTGCGATCAGCTGGTTGATCGTCGGCATGTAGCCTTCACCCTTTAGTTCGCGCGAAACCTTGAACGGCTTTCGCAAATTCTTCTCGGAACTAGCCGTTCCGTTCGGCCCGCCTTGCGCGAAGAAACATTCACGCAAAACGAAATCGCGCCAACCACTCATCGCTGAGCGGAAAGCGCTTCGACGCCACAGAGGACCGCGATTGAAGGCCGATCAGCGGTCGCTGTCCGGCCTGCTTCCGAGGTCATGCATCCGAGTTCACTCTCAAGAGGACGTGCTCAAGAGAACTAAAATCGTCCTGGCATTGCCTAGCAATAATCGACAGCGTTTGAGCGGCATTCGTCGAGGTTGGTGCCCGTCTCAGTCCATAAGGATTTGAAAGGGTGTTCCGTTCCGACGCTGGCGTTGCTCACCGCCTGTCGTTAAGTGGCCGTCTTCTATAAGCGGTGGATAGCTAAGTCAAGCAAAAGCATGACACTGGAAATGCCTATGGCGGCTGCGGATTCAGCACTTCGCATGAATTCGGGAAGTCCGAAATAGGCAATAACGCCCTGTTCGCGGGTGCGGTCCGAGTCGGCATTTTTACCCGGATAGATACAACCAGAAACAATATTCCTTGGATTTCTCTCCGAATCCGGGAGCCCGGCTAAGCTTTTATTTGCCATTCGGGGTGCAAAAGTGTCGCACCCCGGCCGAGATTCCCTATGAAATATACCGACATTGCGATCATCGGGGGCGGCCTAGCCGGCTCGACCGCGGCCGCCATGCTCGGACGGGCCGGAATTTCGACGGTCCTGATCGATCCGCATCAGGTCTATCCCTTCGACTTCCGCGTCGAAAAAATCAGCGGCGACGAGCAGCTCGGCCGTTTCTACCAGACCGGAATCGCCGATTCGGTGCTGCGCTCGGCCACCCATGACGGGCAAAACTGGATCGCGCGATTCGGCTATCTCCTCGACAAGAAGCCAAGCCGCCAATACGGCATCATGTATGACGCGCTGATCGGCGCTATCAGAGCCGAAATCGCAGTCCCCGCCGAACTCGTCTACGCCAAGGTGACCGATGTCGCGACCAGCGCGGAGCGGCAGACGCTGACCCTGTCGGATGGCGAAACCATCTCGGCGCGGCTGGTGGTGCTGGCCAACGGACTGAGTGTCGGGCTGCGCCGCAATCTCGGCATCGAGCGCCAGGTGATCAGCGCCAGCCATTCGATCTCGATCGGGTTCGACCTCGTGCCGGTCGGCCGCCCGGCCTTCGAATTTCCCGCCCTGACCTATTTTTCGGAACGGACGAAGGAGCGCGTCGCCTATGTGACGCTGTTCCCGGTCGGAAAGCGGATGCGGGCCAACCTTTTCGTCTACCGCGAGGTCGACGACCCCTGGCTGCGCGAGATGCGGCACAGGCCGGTCGAGACCATGAACGCGGCGCTGCCGAGGCTGCGCCGGATCACCGGCGAATACGCCGTTGCCGGCGACGTCAAGATCCGCCCGGCCGATGTCTATGTTTCGACCGGCTATCGCCAACCCGGCATCGTTCTGATCGGCGACGCCTTTGCGGCCACCTGCCCGGTCACCGGCACCGGTACCGACAAGGTGTTCACCGACGTCGCGCAGCTCTGTAACGTGCACATCCCCGCCTGGCTTGCCAGCGAAGGCATGAGCGAAGCCAAGATCGCTTCCTTTTACGACGATCCGGTCAAGCAGGCCTGCGACGCCTGGTCGATGGGAAAAGCGATCAGCTTCCGCAAGGTCACGATCGAGAACGGGCTCTACTGGCGGGCCCAGCGCTGGGCGCGCTTCCTGGCGTGGTTCGGCGAAGGCGCGTTGCGGCGGATGCGCAACGGGATCAGTGCGGACTCAAACCGCCCTGCTCACTCCTCGTCGTCATCCTCATCGTCGTCATCGTCTTCATTGTCGTCGTCGGCCTGAGAGGCGGCGTTGTGCGGCGTGTGGCCCTGGTCGTCCCAGAGTTTGCGATAGACGCCATTGGCCGCGAGCAATTGCGCATGCGAGCCGCGCTCGATCGCCCTGCCGCCTGAAATCACGATGATCTCGTCCATCTCGACCACCGACGTCAGGCGGTGGGTCGACCAGATCATGGTGCGCCCCTCGGCCACGTTGAGCAGCGTGCGGTTGATCGCCGCTTCCGTGGTCTGGTCGAGCGCCGACGTCGCTTCATCGAGCAGCAACAGCGAGGGATTGCGGATGATAGCGCGCGCGATCGCGATACGCTGGCGCTGGCCGCCCGACAGCGTATCGCCGCGCTCGCCGACCGGCGTGTCGTATTTCTGCGGCAGGCTCATGATGTAGCTGTGGATCTCGGCCTTGCGCGCGGCTTCCTCGACCTCCTCGTCGCTGGCGCCTTCCTTGCCGAGCCGGATGTTCTCCCGGATCGTCATGTTGAACAGCATGTTCTCCTGGAACACGATGGCCATACCGCTGCGCAGGGATTCGCGGGTCACGCGGCGGATATCGACGCCGTCGATCGCCACCCTCCCCTCGTCCGGCGTGTAAAGCCGCAGGATCAGGTTGAGCAGCGTGCTCTTGCCCGAGCCGCTGGGACCGACGATCGCAATGCGCTTGCCGACATTGAGCTTGAGGCTGAAATTGTCGAGCACCGGCGTCTCGCTGCCTTCATAGGCGAAGGTGACGCGCTCGAAGCTGATGTCGTTGGTGATGCGCGGCAGATCGGGCGCGCCCGGGCGATCGGCGCCGCGCGTCGGCTCGTCGAGCAGTTCCTGCATATGCCGCACCGCCGCCGCCGACTGGATCGACACCGGAATGAAATGCATCAGATGGGCGATGTTATAGGACACCTCCCAGAACGCGCTCTCGAAGGTGACGAAAGTGCCGATGGTGATCTGGCCCTTGGTGGCGAGATAGGCGCCGATCGCCAGCACGACGAGGTGCAGCAGCAATACTGAAATGGTGACGGTGCGCTCCACCATGGTGGAGAGGAAGACGGCGGACGCCGTCTTGATGCGCACATCCTGGTTGCGCATGGTGAACCAGCCGAGCGTGCGGCGCTGCAGGCTGAATGCCTTGATGACCGCCTGCGCCGCGACATTTTCCTGCACCGTGCCGAGCAGCGCCGCTTCATTGAGCTTTTGCTCGTAATTCGCCTGTACTGCCTTCGGCGTCAGGATTCGTGGCCCGATCAGCGTGATCGGGAACACCAAGAGCGCCACCGCCGCAAGCTGCCAGTTCAGGAACAGCATCAGGATGATGCCGGCGATCAGTTCCAGGAATGGCAGTGCCGCGCTGTTGGCGAAGGTTTTGACCGAGCTTTCATAGGCCGCGAGGTCGATCGAGAAGCGCGAGAGTATCTCGCCGCGCTTGGTGCGGGCGAAATATGACGACGGCAGGTTCTGGACGTGTTCGAACAGCCGCGTCCGCACGTCGGCGATGACGCCTGCCGCCAGCCGCGCATCCCAGCGCTCATACCAAACCGCAATGATCGAGGTGATTATTCCGGCGACCGCGAGCACGCCGAGGATCTTGTAGAGCGCCTGGAAGTCCTCTTCGCCGAGCGCGTCGTCGATCAGGAATTTGAGGCTGAGCGGCATGATGACGTTGAACAGCGTCTCAACGAGAACGCCGAAGGTCACAAAGGCGAGCAGCTTTCTGTAGTTGCCCAGATAAGGCTTGGTGAAGCCGTAGATCGTCGCCATCGCGCCGGCGGCTTCCTTGGCGGTGAAGACGACGAGATCCTCGTCATCATCATCGTCGTCGAGCTCCAGCTCGTCGTCCTTGCCATCCTTGTCGGCGTCATCGGCAGGCGCAGCCTTGCCACCGGTCGGCGGCGCGACGGCCTCCAGCATAAGCTTCTTCGTGAGCTCCGGATCGTCAGCCGGAACAGGATTCCGATCATCCGAAGAAGGAGGCATGGGCGCCATGAAACCAACCGATGCTGCACGGCCGGCATGACCGCAAATCGAACGCGGTAGCGGCAAGCGCTACCGCAAGGATTCTATGCGATCGGGATGAATTCGGCAAACATTTGGGGCGACCGGCCCTGATTCGTCAGAGCCGGTCGCCCCTAAATACAAACCGGTCGGACCTCAGTCGTCCGATTCGACCTTGTCGAAGAACGAATAGCGCAGGCTGTCGGCGTCGGCGTACCACTGCCCCGGCCCCTTGTTGGCGGCCAGCGTCGCCGCCCACACCGCATCGGTGCAATCGCGGCGGTGCATCGAAAGGTCGAAGCCGTTGCCGAAGAACAATTCGGACCATTCCCACCAGGTCCCGAGCTTCTTCACGCCGCGCAAGAGGTCGTAGCGGTCGATCAGCGCAGGCGCCATGTCCGATGTCACCGACCCGAACACCAGCCCGGTCTTCACGACGCGGTTGAGCTCGCGCACCGCGCGCGGGACCTGCTTTTCGGAGACGTGGCAGAGGCTGGTCTCGAACACGAAGTCGAATTCGTCGTCCTTGAACGGCATGTCAACGATGGAGCCAAGCTTGTTGAACTTGCGCAGCGCCTTCGGCGTCCTGGCGTGGATCGCCTTGTTGTTCTCGATGCCCCAGGCGTCGATGCCGCGTTCGCGCAGCGCGCCGACCAGTTCGCCGCTGGCGGAGCCCGCAACGAGCAGCTTGTAGCCCTTCGCCCTGTTCCAGACGATCTTGATCAGGTCGGTCAGATAGGCCGGGTCGGTAAACCGGCTCCAGACTTCGCTGTAGGGGCCAAGCCCACGATAATTCTCGAAATAGCTGCGATCGATCTTGTCGGACGATTCCTCGCCCGCTTGCGCGCGGGCGCGGCGCAGCCGCATCATCTCGGTCAGAATGATGTCGGTCGCGGCGTCTGAAGAGTCGAGCAGACCGTTCAGCGTCGAGTCGAACAGGTAGTCGCCGACCACGACGATGCCCGGATGCTCTTTCGGCTCGGGGCGATGGTTGGTCATGACGTCACGGACCGGCAGGCCGCCCGGCAGCGCATTCACCGACGACAACCAGCGATGGATCTTGCCTTCCATGAAATGATCGCGGGCATCGCCGAAGGACGGCGGCAACGACTTCAACGCGGCGTCGATCAGTTCCTGGTCGCTGAGATTGGCAAACGCCAGCGCATCGGAGCCTGCGATCAGCCAGTTGAGCACGCCATGCTTGCCGACGTCGTGGCGGGCACCCTCATTGTAGACGCAGCAGCCGCCGAACGCTTCCGACATGAACCAGGCGCCGGGGATCTTCTCGCCCCAAAACGGCTCGTCGAACAGGATCGACACGCGCAAATAATGCGCCGGACGGTCGAAATAGGCGACGTGCTTGACCATCGACTTGCGCAGGTCTTCGCCATCCCAGCGCATGGTGGCGAGCCAGGAATGCGGCAGGCACATCAGCACGAGATCGAAATCCCTGACCTCCGGCCCCTTCCCGTTCATCATGTTGAGCTGGTAGCGGCCGGCGGAGGTCTTTCCGACCTTCAGCACGCGGTGATTGAGCTGGATGTCGGCATCGACTTCCGAGCGCAGGCACTCGATCAACTGCTCGTTGCCGTTCTGGATCGAATACAGGCCGATGTAGCCCTCGATATCCATCACGAAGTTCTTCAGCGCGTTCAGGCCGTTGGTATTGTGGCTCTCGGTCGCGATATCGGAGCGCGCCATCACCTTCAAAAAGCGCTTGGCGGTGGGATCTTCGACTTCCTTGTCGAGCACTTCCTCGCAGGTCATGTAGGCCCAGGGGTGCTCGTTGTCGTGGGCGCCGACGCCCTCGTAATACTCGATCGGCGACACCAGGTCGGCGCAACGCTTGCGGAACGCTTCGATCGCCGCAGCGGTTTTCGCGCCGTATTTGCGCCGCATGCCGGGAACGTCCTCGAGCAGTTCGCCGTCGAGGTGCACCTGCTCGGCGTCCATCGGGATGGTCTGCAGGCCGAAATGCTGGATCAGTTCCCGTAGGGGATCCGGGCCGGTCATCGAATAATCGTAGATTTCGGCTACACCCGCCTCATACATCGCCGGCGCGGAATCGAATTTACGCGAGACGATCTTGCCTCCGACACGGTCGGACGCCTCGTAGATGGTGACGCGGCAGAGATCGCCGAGCTTTTTCTTCAGATACCAGGCGCTCATCAGCCCGCCCGGGCCGCCGCCTACGATTGCAAGATCCAACATGTCTTTTCCGTCGCCCTCCGGCTCCCCCTGCCTATGGGAAAACAGCCGGTTTAAACCGCATTCAAAGGCGCTTTTCACCCTGAAGGGAAGATGAACAAAGCAGGTCCTCGCAACGCAGCAATTAAAGAAAGCAGCAAAAAGGCCGGCTTGCGCCGGCCATTTGTCTTCGCACCGTATTCTTGCGGATGTCCTATTCGGCCAGCGGATGGGCCGGCCGGTGTGCTCTATCCGCCACGGAATGCCTTGCCGGCGAGCAGGCTCACTAGCTCCTGCTGGCGCGAGAGGCCAGTCTTCGACAGCACAGCCTTGAGCTGGCTGCGCACCGTCTCTCGGTTAACGCCGGTCGCGTCGGCCAATGCGTCGACGGTTTCAGCCCGGCCGATTCCCCGCGCCACCCGCGCTTCCGCCGGCGTCAGGTCGAACAGGCCTTGCAAAACCTCCGCAGTCGGCACCGCGGCGCGATCGACCGGGGTCACCACCAACAGCGCAGTGGCCTGCGAGAAGATGTCGCGTGCATCGCCGCGCACGGGAATAACATGCAGCACCATCGGCACGCGGGTTGCCGTCGCAGCGACCGCGATCGACTTCACGGTCCGGCCATCGGCAAGAGACTTTGGGCCGAGCGCTTCGGCAAGCATCGCGTCCGCCGTGACATCCGTCATCGTTACGCGCTCGTTCCGATCCTGAAACAGCGAAGGGACCAGCGCTTCGAACAGGCCGTTGGCGGCAAACACCCGGCCGCGCCCACGCAGCACCGCGCCCGGCAGGCCCAGCACCTGCAGGGCGTCAGCCTGCGCGCGGGCGCGCTCGAAGCCAAGACGATTTGCTGCGAGGGACGCCCGAGCCAGATGCGGCCGCAGCCCATCCAGCAAGGTGACGACTTCTCGCGGCACCGGACCGAAATCCTGATGCCGCGGCACGACGATCGCAATCGAATCGCCGCTCGGCATCGGGATGATCGTTCCGGCCCGGTAGCCGAGGCCGTGCTTGCGGTAAAAATTGCAATAGACGTCATTGGTCGCAATCTCCTCCTCCGAGAGGAGATCGAAGTCGGTGACGAAACCCGCGTGATTGAGAGCGATGGCGCGCGGCAGATTGGGATCGCGTTCGCTCCATCCCTCTCCCAGGAAAACCGGCATCAGCGGGTCCCATTCGACGGAATTGACCGCGCTTGCGTACCCGTCCCGCACGCCGAACAGAAAGCCGCCGTTGCCGCCGACCGCTGCACTGAGCTCGCCAAGCAGGGCCGGCCAAAGGGAAGGAACGAGCCCCGCCTCGTAGATGCGATCGATCAAGGATTCAAGATGAGCCAATTCGCTCATGAGCAACTATTACCGTTGTGGCAGGACGCCCCTCGCCGACTTGATAGCAGGCATCCCCCATCTGGGTGAAGCGCAACATCGCTCCCCATCTGCACAAAGAAAAAGCCGGCTTCGCAGCCGGCTTTCTTGTTGATTGGAACCTGAGGAACCCTTACTCCGCCGGCGGCAGCGCCAGCGGTTCGGCTTCCGGAGCGGTCGGCACGATCGCCGACTGCTTCTCGCGCTCGTCGAGGATCAGCTTGTCGCGCTTGACCGCGACTTCGCGGATCTTGGCCATCGAGGCGCCGGTGCCCGCCGGGATCAGCCGGCCGACAATGACGTTCTCCTTGAGGCCTTCCAGCGGATCCACCTTGCCATTGACGGCGGCTTCGGTGAGCACGCGGGTGGTCTCCTGGAATGAGGCCGCCGAGAAGAACGAGCGGGTCTGCAGGCTCGCCTTGGTGATGCCGAGCAGAACCGGCGTTCCCGTGGCGGGCTTCTTGCCCTCTTCCTTGGCCTTCAGGTTGAGCGCATCGAACTCGATCTTGTCGACCTGCTCGCCCGAGATCATGTCGGTGTCGCCTTGATCGGTGATCTCGACCTTCTGCAGCATCTGACGGACAATCACTTCGATGTGCTTGTCGTTGATGAGCACGCCCTGCAGCCGGTAGACCTCCTGGATTTCGTTGACCAGATAGGCAGCGAGTTCCTCGATGCCCTTGATCGCCAGGATGTCGTGCGGCGCCGGATTGCCTTCGACGATGAAATCGCCCTTTTCGACGATGTCGCCGTCCTGCAGATGGATGTGCTTGCCCTTCGGGATCAGGTACTCGCGCGGCTCCTCGGTCTTGTCCATCGGCTCGATCGAGATGCGGCGCTTGTTCTTGTAGTCGCGGCCGAAGCGGATCGTGCCGGCGATCTCCGCGATGATGGCCGCGTCCTTCGGCTTGCGGGCCTCGAACAGTTCGGCCACCCGCGGCAGACCGCCGGTGATGTCGCGGGTCTTGGCGCTTTCGGTCGAGATACGCGCCAGGATGTCGCCGGCCTTGACCTTTGCGCCGGTGTCCACCGACAGAATGGCGTCGACCGACAGCATGTACCGGGCATCGCCGCCACGCGCGAGCTTGAGCACCTTGCCGTCCTTGCCCTTGACCACAATGGCCGGACGCAGGTCGGCGCCGCCCCGCGACGCACGCCAGTCGATGACGACGCGCTTGGCGATACCGGTGGATTCGTCGAGCGTTTCCGAGATCGACTGCCCTTCCACCAGGTCCTCGAACCCGATGGTGCCCTCGACTTCGGTGAGAACCGGACGGGTGTACGGATCCCATTCCGCAATGCGCTGGCCGCGCTTGACCATGTCGCCTTCGTCGACATGCATGCGCGCGCCGTACTGAATGCGGTGGGTCGCACGTTCGGTGCCGTCGGCATCGACGATGGCAACGACCATGTTGCGGACCATCGCGATCAAGTGACCTTCGCTGTTCCGGGCGATGGACTTGTTCTTGATGGTGACCTTGCCCTCGAAGTTCGATTCGACGAACGACTGCTCGTTGATCTGCGCCGCGCCGCCGATGTGGAACGTGCGCATCGTCAGCTGCGTGCCGGGCTCACCGATCGACTGGGCGGCAATGACGCCGACCGCCTCGCCGTGGTTGACCGGCGTACCGCGGGCCAGATCGCGGCCGTAGCACTTGCCGCAGATGCCGTTGACTAGTTCGCAGGTCAGCGCCGAGCGGATCTTCACTTCCTGGATGCCGGCCTGCTGGATGGCGTCGACGTGCGACTCCTCCATCAGCGTGCCGCGCTTGACCACGACCTTGTTGGAGGCGGGATCGCGCAGATCCTCGCCCGCGACGCGGCCGAGAATGCGCGAGGCCAGCGAAGCGACGACCGTGCCGGCGTCGACGATGGCGCGCATCTTGATGCCGAGCTTGGTGCCGCAATCGTCCTGCGTGATGATGCAGTCCTGCGCCACGTCGACCAGACGGCGGGTGAGGTAACCGGAGTTCGCGGTCTTCAACGCGGTGTCCGCGAGACCCTTGCGGGCGCCGTGGGTCGAGTTGAAGTATTCGAGCACCGACAGACCTTCCTTGAAGTTGGAAATGATCGGCGTCTCGATGATCTCACCCGACGGCTTCGCCATCAGGCCGCGCATACCGGCGAGCTGACGCATCTGGGCCGGCGAACCGCGCGCGCCCGAATGCGCCATCATGTAGATCGAGTTGATGTCGGCATCGGCGCCCTTCGGCGTCTTCTTGGTCGAGGAGATTTCCTTCATCATCTCCTTGGCGATTTCTTCGGTCGCCTTCGACCAGGCGTCGACCACCTTGTTGTACTTCTCGCCATGGGTGATCAGGCCGTCGTTGTACTGCTGCTCGAAATCCTTCGCCAGCGTACGGGTGGTGTCGACGATCTTCCATTTCGAGTGCGGCACGACCATGTCGTCCTTGCCGAACGAGATGCCGGCCTTGAACGCGTTGTAGAAGCCGAGCGCCATGATGCGGTCGCAGAAGATCACGGTCTCCTTCTGACCGCAGTGACGGTAGACCTGGTCGATCACGCCGGAGATTTCGCGCTTGGTCATCAGCTTGTTGATGATGTCGTACGAAATCTTCGAGTTCTTCGGCAGCACGTTGCCGAGCATGACGCGGCCCGCGGTGGTTTCGATCCAGCGCTTGGCCGACTTGCCGTTCTCGTCGGAGCCCTCCCACCGGTACTTGATCTTGGTGTGGAGGTGGATGACCTTCGAGTGCAGGGCGTGCTCGAGCTCGGCCATGTCGCCGAAGATCTTGCCCTCGCCGGGCAGGCCTTCACGCATGATCGAGAGGTAATACAGGCCGAGCACGATGTCCTGCGACGGCACGATGATCGGCTGGCCGTTCGCGGGATGCAGGATGTTGTTGGTCGACATCATCAGGACGCGCGCTTCCAGCTGCGCTTCGAGCGACAGCGGAACGTGCACGGCCATCTGGTCGCCGTCGAAGTCGGCGTTGAACGCCGCGCAAACCAGCGGATGGAGCTGGATCGCCTTGCCCTCGATCAGCACGGGCTCGAACGCCTGAATACCAAGGCGATGCAGCGTCGGCGCGCGGTTGAGCAGCACCGGATGCTCGCGGATCACCTCGTCGAGGATATCCCAGACCTCGGGACGCTCCTTCTCGACCAGCTTCTTCGCCTGCTTCACGGTGGTGGACAGACCCTTGGCGTCGAGCCGCGAATAGATGAACGGCTTGAACAGTTCGAGCGCCATCTTCTTCGGCAGGCCGCACTGATGCAGGCGCAGTTCGGGACCGACCACGATCACCGAGCGGCCCGAATAGTCGACGCGCTTGCCGAGCAGGTTCTGACGGAAGCGGCCCTGCTTGCCCTTGAGCATGTCGGCCAGCGACTTCAGCGGCCGCTTGTTGGCGCCGGTGATGACGCGGCCGCGGCGGCCGTTGTCGAACAGCGCGTCGACGGCCTCCTGCAGCATGCGCTTTTCGTTGCGGATGATGATGTCAGGCGCGCGCAGCTCCATCAGCCGCTTCAAGCGGTTGTTGCGGTTGATGACGCGGCGGTAGAGGTCGTTGAGATCCGAGGTCGCGAAGCGGCCGCCGTCGAGCGGCACCAGCGGACGCAGGTCCGGCGGAATCACCGGCACCACGGTCAGGATCATCCACTCCGGCTTGTTGCCGGAATAGCGGAAGGCCTCGACGATCTTCAGGCGCTTGGCGAGCTTCTTGTGCTTGATGTCGGACTCGGTCTCCTGCATCTCGGCGCGCAGGGACTGCTCGAGCTTTTCGAGCTCAAGCCCCTTCAACAGTTCGCGGATCGCTTCCGCGCCGATCATGGCAGTGAACGAATCCTGGCCGTATTCGTCCTGCGCCTTCAGGTACTCGTCTTCCGACAGCAACTGACGGTCCTTGAGCGCGGTCAGGCCCGGCTCCAGCACGACGTAATATTCGAAGTACAGGATCCGCTCGAGATCCTTCAGCGTCATGTCGAGCAGCAGGCCGATGCGGGACGGCAGCGACTTCAGGAACCAGATGTGGGCGACGGGCGCGGCCAGCTCGATATGGCCCATGCGCTCGCGCCGGACGCGCGACAGCGTCACTTCGACCGAGCACTTTTCGCAGATGATGCCCTTGTACTTCATCCGCTTGTACTTGCCGCACAAGCACTCGTAATCCTTGATCGGCCCGAAGATGCGGGCGCAGAACAGGCCGTCGCGCTCCGGCTTGAAGGTCCGGTAGTTGATGGTCTCCGGCTTTTTGATCTCGCCGTAGGACCAGGACAGAATCTTCTCCGGGGACGCAATCGAGATCCGGATCTGGTCGAAGACCTGGGCCGGGGTCGTCGGATTGAAGAGATTCATAATTTCTTGGTTCATCGTCTTCTCCTCGCGTGCCGATCGTCACCGGCAGCAAATTCGAAATTCTTCTTGGCCCGCGCCCCGCTCAACGTCCGAGCGGAGCGCGAATGTCCGGCCCATCTGCGAAGCTGTCTTCGCGCACGGGCCGGACATGGAACTTTCGGCGTTACTCGGCCGCCTCTGATGTCGGCGCCGGTCCCATCTTGGAATTGTGCAGGTCGACGTTGAGGCCGAGCGAGCGCATTTCCTTGACCAGCACGTTGAACGATTCCGGGATACCCGCCTCGAACGTGTCGTCGCCGCGCACGATCGCCTCGTACACCTTGGTACGGCCGGCGACGTCGTCCGACTTCACGGTCAGCATTTCCTGCAGCGTGTAGGCCGCGCCGTAAGCTTCCAGCGCCCACACCTCCATTTCGCCGAAGCGCTGACCGCCGAACTGCGCCTTGCCGCCCAGCGGCTGCTGGGTGACGAGCGAGTACGGACCGATCGAACGCGCGTGGATCTTGTCGTCGACCAGATGGTGCAGCTTGAGCATGTAGATGTAGCCCACCGTCACCTTGCGATCGAAGGCATCGCCGGTGCGGCCGTCATAGACGGTCGACTGGCCGGAGGCGTCGAAGCCCGCGAGCTTCAGCATCTCCTCGATGTCGGCTTCCTTGGCGCCGTCGAACACCGGCGTTGCGATCGGCACGCCGTGGCTCAGGTTCTTGCCAAGCTCCATCAGCTCGTTGTCGTTCAGCGACTTGATGGTTTCATCGTCGCCATAGATCTTCTTCAGGGTCTCGCGCAGCGGCTTGAGATCCTGCTTCTGATAATAGCCGTCGATGGTCTGGCCGATGCGCTTGCCGAGGCCGGCGCAGGCCCAGCCGAGATGCGTCTCCAGAATCTGGCCGACGTTCATGCGCGAGGGCACGCCGAGCGGGTTGAGCACGATGTCCGCGTGCGTGCCATCCTCGAGGAACGGCATGTCCTCGATCGGAACGATCTTGGACACCACGCCCTTGTTACCGTGACGGCCGGCCATCTTGTCGCCGGGCTGGATCTTGCGCTTCACCGCGACGAAGACCTTGACCATCTTCATCACGCCGGGCGGCAGTTCGTCGCCACGCTGCAGCTTTTCGACCTTGTCGAGGAAGCGCTGTTCAAGGCCCTTCTTCGATTCGTCATACTGCTTCCGCATCGCCTCGATTTCGGCCATCAGCTTGTCGTTCGGGGATGCAAACATCCACCACTGCGACTTCGGATACTCATCGAGCACGGCGCGCGTGATCTTGGTGTCCTTCTTGAAGCCCTTGGGACCCGCGATGCCCTGGCGGTTTTCCAGCAGCTCCGCGAGGCGGCCGTAGACGTTGCGGTCGAGGATCGCCTGTTCGTCGTCGCGGTCCTTGGCCAGACGTTCGATCTCTTCCCGCTCGATCGCCAGCGCACGCTCATCCTTGTCGACGCCGTGACGGTTGAACACGCGCACTTCCACGATGGTGCCCTGCACGCCAGGCGGCACACGGAGCGAGGTGTCGCGGACGTCGGAAGCCTTTTCGCCGAAGATGGCGCGCAGGAGCTTTTCTTCCGGCGTCATCGGGCTTTCGCCCTTCGGCGTGATCTTGCCGACCAGGATGTCACCGGCGCGCACTTCCGCGCCGATGTAAACGATGCCGGCTTCGTCGAGGTTCTTCAGCGCTTCTTCCGAGACGTTCGGAATGTCGCGGGTGATTTCCTCAGGTCCGAGCTTGGTGTCGCGGGCCATCACCTCGAACTCCTCGATGTGAATCGAGGTGAAGACGTCGTCCTTCACGATCCGCTCGGAGAGCAGGATCGAGTCTTCGAAGTTGTAGCCGTTCCACGGCATGAACGCGACCAGCACGTTGCGGCCGAGCGCGAGCTCGCCGAGATCGGTCGACGGGCCGTCGGCGATGATGTCGCCCTTCTTGACGATGTCGCCGACCTTCACCAGCGGACGCTGGTTGATGCAGGTCGACTGGTTGGAGCGCTGGTACTTCATCAGCCGGTAGATATCGACGCCCGACTTGGTGGGATCGAGATCTTCGGTGGCGCGGATCACGACGCGGGTCGCGTCGATCTGGTCGATCACGCCGGAGCGGCGGGCGGCGATCGCAGCACCGGAGTCACGGGCCACAACGCCTTCCATGCCGGTGCCGACGAACGGCGCCTCGGCGCGAACCAGCGGCACCGCCTGGCGCTGCATGTTCGAGCCCATCAGCGCGCGGTTGGCGTCGTCGTTCTCGAGGAACGGGATCAGCGCCGCGGCGACCGAAACGAGCTGCTTCGGCGACACGTCCATATAGTCGACCTTATCAGGCGTGATCGGCAGCACTTCGCCGGCGTGACGGCAGACGATCAGGTCTTCGGTGAAGCGGCCCTTGGCGTCGAGCGGCACGTTGGCCTGCGCGACGCGATAGCGGCCCTCCTCCATCGCCGAGAGATACACGACCTCGTCGGTGACGCGGCCGTCCTTCACCTTGCGATAGGGCGTCTCGACGAAGCCGTATTTGTTGACGCGCGCGAACGTCGCCAGCGAGTTGATCAGGCCGATGTTCGGACCTTCCGGCGTCTCGATCGGGCAGATACGGCCGTAATGCGTCGGATGCACGTCGCGCACCTCGAAGCCGGCGCGCTCGCGGGTCAGACCGCCCGGGCCAAGCGCCGAGAGACGGCGCTTGTGGGTGATCTCCGACAGCGGGTTGGTCTGGTCCATGAACTGCGAGAGCTGCGAGGAGCCGAAGAACTCGCGCACCGCGGCAGCCGCCGGCTTGGCGTTGATCAGGTCCTGCGGCATCACGGTGTCGATATCGACGCTGGACATGCGCTCCTTGATCGCGCGCTCCATGCGAAGCAGACCGATGCGGTACTGGTTCTCCATCAATTCGCCGACCGAACGCACACGACGGTTGCCGAGATGGTCGATGTCGTCGATCTCACCCTTGCCGTCGCGCAGGTCGACCAGCGTCTTGATGACGGCCAGGATATCTTCCTTGCGCAGGGTACGATGGGTGTCGGGCGCGTCGAGCTCAAGGCGCATGTTCATCTTGACGCGGCCGACCGCGGACAGGTCGTAACGCTCGGCGTCGAAGAACAGCGACTGGAACATGGTCTGGGCCGAATCGATCGTCGGCGGCTCACCCGGACGCATCACGCGATAGATGTCGAACAGCGCGTCTTCACGCGTCATGTTCTTGTCAGCATTCAGCGTGTTGCGGATGTAGGCGCCGACATTGACGTGGTCGATGTCGAGCAGCGGCAGTTCCTTGTAGCCCTGCTCGTTCAGCGCCTTCAGCGACTTCTCGGTGAGTTCCTCGCCGGCTTCGGCGTAGATTTCACCGGTCTTAGGATTGACGAGATCCTCGGCAAGGTAATTGCCGATCAGCTCTTCATCCGACAGGCGCAGGGCTTTCAGGCCCTTTTCCTGCAACTGGCGCGCCGCGCGAACCGTCAGCTTCTTGCCGGCCTCGAGCACGACCTTGCCGGTGTCGGCGTCGATCAGGTCGTTGATGGTCGAGTAGCCGCGGAAACGCGAGGCGTCGAACGGCACGCGCCAGCCTTCCTTGGCGCGCTTGTAATTGATCTTCTTGTAGAAGGTGGACAGGATCGTCTCGCCGTCGAGACCGAGCGCGTACATCAACGAGGTCACGGGGATCTTGCGGCGGCGGTCGATGCGCGCGAACACGATGTCCTTGGCGTCGAACTCGATGTCGAGCCAGGAACCGCGATACGGAATTACGCGCGCGGCAAACAACAGCTTGCCGGACGAATGCGTCTTGCCCTTGTCGTGGTCAAAGAACACGCCCGGCGAACGGTGCATCTGGGAGACGATGACGCGCTCGGTGCCGTTGACGACGAAGGTACCGTTCATGGTCATGAGCGGGATGTCGCCCATGTAGACGTCCTGCTCCTTGATGTCCTTGACTGACTTGGCGCCGGTTTCCTCGTCGATATCGAACACGATCAGGCGCAGCGTCACCTTCAGCGGCGCAGCATAGGTCATGCCGCGCTGGCGGCACTCGTCGACGTCATATTTGGGCGGCTCGAATTCGTAGCGGACGAATTCCAGCATCGAGGTGCCCGAGAAATCCGAGATCGGGAATACCGACCGGAACACCGCCTGCAGACCCTCGTCCAGCCGACCGCCCTGGGGTTCGTCGACCATCAGGAACTGGTCGTACGACGCCTTCTGAACCTCGATGAGGTTCGGCATCTCGGCAACTTCCTTGATATGTCCGAAGAACTTGCGAACGCGTTTGCGACCGGTGAATGTCTGCTGCGCCATCGTGGCCTCTCATTTTCGTCGCCCTTGTGGGCGAACCTTCCGAAGCGCGACTGCCATCGCCCCCGGGTTGAATGTCGAATCGCTCAAAGGAACAAAGCCCACTTTCAGGAATTAAGTCCTGAACCCGCACCTTAGACCTTCAAAACGCAAAACGACGCGCGGGGCGCATGACGCACCCGCCCGTCACAACTGATCACTTCACGGACTGAGAAAGCCCGAAATCTGACTGTCTCCCAACGGCTTACGCCGGGAACCCTGCTGCCCCCGCCGCCTACCGCGTTTTCCTGCTGCCGCTCCGATATGGGGCGGAAACGTGGAGATTCGAGGAGCTAACCCCGCGAATCCCCACACTTTTTTGTGTACGCCGTGTTCCGGGTTACCCCATCGCACGAACTTTGCACAGATCCCGCCACTTTCGTCGTGGCCGGGCTTGTCCCGGCCATCCACGTCCTTGGCAGATCCCCGGATCGCACTCGGCTTGCGCCTCGCTTGTCCGGGGATGGAATTGAAGCAAGCTTCGCTTACTTCAATTCCACCTTCGCGCCAGCCTTTTCGAGCTGGGCCTTGATCTTGTCGGCTTCTTCCTTGTTCACGCCTTCCTTCAGCGGCTTCGGAGCGCCTTCGACGAGGTCCTTGGCTTCCTTGAGGCCCAGGCCGGTGATGGCGCGGACTTCCTTGATGACCTCGATCTTCTTGTCACCGGCAGCGGCGAGAACGACCGTGAAGTCGGTCTTCTCTTCAGCCGGAGCGGCGGCGGCGCCACCACCCGCGGGACCGGCAACCGCGACGGCGGCAGCGGCGGAAACGCCCCACTTTTCTTCGAGGAGCTTGGCGAGTTCGGCGGCTTCGAGCACGGTCAGGCTCGAGAGGTCGTCGACGATTTTCTGCAAGTCAGCCATTGATCTATTTCCTTAAACGTTTGGTTTCGAACCAGGTTTGAGATTAGCGAAGGGTCAGGCCGCTTCGCCCTTTGAGGCATGAGCCTGAATGACGCGCGCGAGCTTGGCCGCAGGCGCAGTCGAGAGCTGGGCGATCTTGGTCGCCGGCGCCACCAGGAGGCCGACAAGCTTTCCGCGCAGTTCATCGAGTGACGGCAGCGAGGCAAGCGCCTTCACGCCGTTCACATCCAGGACGGTTTTACCCATCGAACCGCCAAGAATGACGAACTTTTCGTTCGCCTTGGCGAATTCCATGGCAACCTTCGGCGCCGCTACCGGATCGTTTGAAGTGGCGATCACGGTCGGTCCCTTCAGCAGGGAACCGATGGCAACGACGTCAGTGCCTTCAAGAGCAATTTTGGCGAGACGGTTTTTCGAGACCTTCACCGACGCGCCCGCCTGCTTCATCTGCGTACGCAGCTTTTGCATCTGGGCCACGGTGAGGCCGGAATAGTGGGCGACGACTGCGACGCTCGTGGTCTTGAAGACCCCGTTCAACGCCTCAACCGCGTCCTTTTTTGCCGCTCTTTCCACAGCAAGCTCTCTCCGGTTGGCGGCCTTCGCAAGAGCAAGACCGCCGGGTTGCACCCATCGTCTCGCCCAAAACCTGACCTCTAGACACCAGTCTCTAGGACACGCCGGGCAGACGACATTTGAAAAGCCTGCCCTCCCGAACCAGATGGCGCGGGGTGTCGAGGTTCGAACCAAATCAGCCATGGCGCCGCGAGAGGCGGCGTTAAAGCAAAATCCGGTCTTCACCCGTCTATGCAGGCTGTAAAATTAAGCCGTTGAAGAACTTGCGTTTCTTCGCGAGCGCCTGCAGTCTCGGACAGGATCGAGGCCGTTCGGCAAGCCGAAGGACCCCTGCCGCATTCCACGAAACGATCAGGTTTCCTTCCTTTCGAGCAATCCATGCGGACGTCCTGAAAGGAATGATCTCCTACCGTGTCGGGTTTTCGGAATGCGAGCACAGACGATGCCAGCAATGGCCAGCACGCCCGGAAGCCGTTCTTTAACGGGTCTTGGCCTTTTTGCCAAGAGCAAAATTCACACCAGTTTGCCGGCCCGGCCGGAGAAAAATTTCCGGTTTGCCCCCGAAATTTTTTTGACCGGTTCCGTCACACCGGGGCCGCCTGGCTCGTCTTTGCCCCAGGAGGCTCCCGATGCGGCGTCAGTTGGCAGCGATTCTTGCGATACTGACGGTTCTGAATGGGCTGGTCATGCTGGTCGCCGGCCCGTTCTGGTATCAAACCGTGCCGGGGGTGCCGGATACCGGCCCCTTCAACCCACATTTCGTCCAGGACATCGGTGCCGCCTTCCTCGTCGCCGGTCTTGCGCTGGCCGCTCGGGCATGGCGGCCAAGGTACTGGCCGGCGGCCGTTGCGGGCGCCGGATTCCTGGTCGTTCACGCCCTGCTCCACGTGGCGATCCTGGTCGGCGGCCACGCCCATTACCCCGCCTTCGACCTTCTCGCGATCGTTCTGCCCGCCGCAGCCGCCCTCTATTCCGCCTTCCCCAACCAAGGAGAACAACATGCGTAGTTGGATCGCCCGCCGCAGTTTGCGTGCATTCGCCAGGCGCTATGGTTACGACGTCAGCTATCTCGAAATGATGCTGAACGAATCGCCTGCCGCCCTCTTCAAGTTCGCGCCCCTCATGAAGGCGGCCGCCCACCGCGAGGTGGTCCCGGCCGATGCCAGCTTCGCCGCCAAGATCGTCGGCGCACTGGCGGAGGATTGCGGCCCCTGTACCCAGCTCGTTGTCGACATGGCGCTGGAGGCCGGCATGGCCAAGGACCAGATCGAAGCGGTACTTCGCCGCGATCCGCGCGCGATGAATGACGCGACCATGCTCGGGTTCCGCTTTGCCGATGCCGTGGTGCGCCGCTCGACGGATGACGACGAATTTCGCGACGCCGTCACGGCCCAATGGGGCCCCAAGGGCGTAATAGACCTGACAATGGCGCTGCAGCTCGGCCGCATGTTTCCGATGGTGAAGGCCGGGCTCGGTTATGCCAAGGAGTGCCGCCGCGTCTCGGTGAGCGGGCACGATGTTGATGTCGTCAAACAGGCCGCATGATCACGACCCGCTGGCGCCCCATCGCGGGCGTCTGCTCGGGCTCGCCTATCGCATGCTCGGCAGCCGCAGCGACGCCGAAGACGTCGTGCAGGACGCCTATCTGCGATTTACCGGCGCGCAGGACGTTCACAATGCGGAAGCCTTTCTCGTCACCGTCGTGACGCGGCTTTGTCTCGATCGCCTGAAGAGCGCGAAAGCACAACGGGAGATCTATGTCGGGCCTTGGCTTCCCGAGCCGGTGTTCGATGCCGAGGGCCTGTCGGCCGACGCCGCTACAGAACTGGCCGACGACCTGTCGTTCGCGCTGCTGCTGGCGCTGGATCGGCTGTCGCCGCTGGAGCGCGCGGCCTTCCTGCTGCACGACGTCTTCGATACGCCGTTTCCCGAAATCGCCGCCATGCTCGACCGCAGCGAGGCGGCCTGCCGGCAACTGGCATCGCGGGCCCGCCGCGCGGTGCGCGACGATCGCCCGGCACCCGCGGCAACGCCGGACAGTCACGCGCGCCTGCTGCAGGCTTTCAGCGATGCGGTTGCTAGCGGCAATGTCAGGCAGCTTGCCGAGTTGCTGCGCGAGGATGCGGTGGCGATCACGGATGGCGGCGGCCGCAAGTTCGCCGCGCTCAACCCGATCATCGGCGCCGACAAGGTCGCGCGCTTCTTCATCGGCCTTGCCGGCAAGATCGCCGGCCAGGATTTCCGCATCGAGCCGGCTGCCATCAACGGCGCCGCTGGCGCCCTGCTCTTTCTGGACGGCGAACTCGATCTCACCCTGAGCATGGCGATATCAGGCGAGAAAATCGCCGCGATCTATGTCGTTCGCAACCCGGACAAGCTGCGGCACCTGCCGCCCGCGGCGGCGCACTGACGCGTCAGCCGAGCGGCACCGCATACGGCAGTGGCTTGCCGGCGAAGAACGCGTCGAGATTGGCCAGCACGCAATCCTGCATCGCCACATGCGACTCCAGCGTATGGCCGCCGATATGCGGAGAGAGCACGACATTGGGCAGCGCCGTCAGCGCGTCAGGCGCATGCGGCTCCTTGGCGTAGACGTCGAGGCCCGCGCCGCCGATGGTCTGGTCGGACAGCGCCGCGATCAGCGCCGGCTGGTCGATCACCGAGCCGCGCGAAATGTTGATGACGTAGCCGTCCTTGCCAAGCTTGCGCAGGATATTGGCATCGACCGCGTGATTGGTTTCCGCGCCCGCCCGCACCGCGATCATCAGGACACTACACCATTCGGCCAGCGCATCGAGCGTCGGAAAATATTGATAGGGAACGTCGTGCTTACTGCGGCTGAAATAGCCGACCTCGGTTTCGAACGCGGCCACCCGCGCCGCGATCTTGCGGCCGATCTCGCCCATGCCGTAGACGCCGATTTTGCGGCCGAGCATGCCGGCTTGCGGGCGCATCATCGGCGACGGCTTTGCCGCCGCCCAGCTCCCGCCCCGCACATAGTCATCCGCCACGAGCAGCCGCCGCGTGGCTGCGAGCATCAGCGTGACCGCGATGTCGGCGACCGAGGCCGCATTCGCGCCCGGGCTGTGACCAACCGCGATCCTGCGCTTCGCCGCCGCCGCCAGATCGACGCCGTCATAGCCGGTGCCGTAGCAGACGATGGCGCCCAATTTCGGCATCATGTCCATCGCTTCACCGCGAAGCGACGTAGCGCCTGCGGTGATCAGCGCACGAATATCCGCGAGTTGATCGGCCGCGAGCACCTCATTGGGCGCCTTGCCGGCCGCGTTCAGCAATTCATAGCGCTGGCCGAAGCGCTCCATCTGGGCTTTGGGAAAACGCGAATAGATCAGGACTTTCTCGGGCATTGTTCTTCTTTCTTGGCAAGTCCGGCCGGGCGACGATTACGCAAAACCGATAGCAAACGCAAAGGGCGGAATCGGTCACCCGATTCCGCCCTTTATTATTTACGTCAACGGCAAAGCCTTAGCCGAGCAGCGTGCCCGGCTCGACCTTGACGCCCGGGCCCATGGTGGAGGAGACCGCCACGCGCTGGATGTAGGTGCCCTTGGCGCCCGCGGGCTTTGCTTTCGACACCGCATCGGCAAGCGCCTTCACGTTCTGCACCAGCTTTTCCTCGGAGAACGACGCCTTGCCGACGCCGGCCTGCACGATGCCGGCCTTCTCGACGCGGAATTCGACCGAGCCGCCCTTGGCGCCCTTCACGGCGGAGGTGACGTCCATGGTCACGGTGCCGATCTTCGGATTCGGCATCATGCCGCGCGGGCCGAGCACCTTACCGAGGCGGCCGACCAGCGGCATCATGTCGGGAGTGGCGATGCAGCGATCGAAATCGATGTTGCCGCCCTGCACCTTCTCGACCAGGTCTTCGGCGCCGACGACGTCAGCACCCGCAGCCTTGGCTTCTTCCGCTTTCGCACCGCGAGCGAACACGCCGACGCGCAGCGTGCGGCCGGTGCCGTTCGGCAGGTTGACGACGCCACGAACCATCTGGTCGGCGTGACGCGGGTCGACGCCGAGATTGATCGCGATCTCGATCGTTTCGTCGAACTTCGAGGTGGCGCGTTCCTTGACCATCTTGATGGCATCCGCGAGCGGATAGAGCTTCTCGCGGTCGATGCCTTCACGAACCTTCTTCAAACGTTTTCCGATTGCCATGGTCCGTTACCCCGCAACTTCCAGACCCATCGAACGGGCGGAGCCCTCGACCATCTTCATGGCCGATTCGATGGAATCGCAATTGAGATCCTTCATCTTCTTCTCGGCGATCTCGCGCACCTGCGCTTTCGTCACCTTGCCGGCCTTGTCGCGGCCCGGGGCTTTCGAGCCGGACTGGATCTTGGCGGCCTGCTTGAGGAAGTGGGACATCGGCGGCGTCTTCATCTCGAAGGTGAAGGAACGGTCCGCATAGATGGTGATGATCACCGGGATCGGGGTGTTCTTTTCTTCCTTCTGCGTCTGCGCGTTGAACGCCTTGCAGAATTCCATGATGTTGAGACCGCGCTGACCAAGCGCGGGGCCGATCGGGGGCGAAGGATTCGCCGCACCGGCCGGGACCTGAAGCTTCAGGTATCCGGTCACTTTCTTTGCCATGTATCACTCCTGTTGCGCCGGCAGGTCGCCGGCTGGTTCAGGTTCCGTGGTTCGGTTCAGGAGCGGTTGGCGACCGCCCTCTCCCTCCCACGGCCTCTTCAACGCGAAGCCAAGGCCTCGCGCTTTTCCGATCAGACCTTTTCGACCTGACCGAATTCCAGTTCGACGGGCGTGGCGCGGCCGAAGATCGACACCGCGACCTTCACGCGCGAACGCGCCTCGTCAATTTCTTCAACCACGCCGGAGAACGAGGCGAACGGGCCATCGGCCACCCGCACGTTCTCGCCGATTTCGAACGACACCGACGCCTTCGGACGTTCGACGCCCTCCTGCACCTGATGCAGGATCCGCATCGCCTCGGATTCGGAGATCGGCATCGGCTTGTTTTCGGCGCCGAGGAAGCCGGTCACCTTGGGCGTGTTCTTGATGAGATGGAACGCCTCGTCGGTCAGCTTCATCTTCACCAGCACGTAGCCCGGGAAGAACTTGCGCTCGGCGTCGATCTTGCGGCCGCGGCGCACTTCGGTGACCTTTTCGGTCGGCACCAGTACCAGTTCGAACAGTTCCTCGAGCCCGCGCTGCTTGGCCTGCTCGCGGATCGATTCCGCGACCTTCTTCTCGAAATTCGAATAGGCGTGAACAATATACCAGCGCTTGTCCATCGCAAGGGTTCCGGTGCTCATCAGTGGACGCCCAGCAGGAAAGTGACGACGTAGCGGATGATCAAGTCCGCCACGAAGAAGAAGATCGAAGCCAGCGCAACCATCACGAACACCATGATCGTGGTGATCGTCACCTCACGGCGTGTCGGCCAGGTGACCT
This sequence comes from Bradyrhizobium sp. CCBAU 051011, assembly GCF_009930815.1. Classification (NCBI taxonomy): domain Bacteria; kingdom Pseudomonadati; phylum Pseudomonadota; class Alphaproteobacteria; order Hyphomicrobiales; family Nitrobacteraceae; genus Bradyrhizobium; species Bradyrhizobium sp. CCBAU 051011. The sequence continues at coordinate 7,844,065 of NZ_CP022222.1, forward strand.
TGGCGGTCTCCGAGCGCACTTCCTGCAGGAATTTGAACGGGCTGAAAGCCATCGTTGGTTACCGCGTCCTTCGTGAGACGATTGAGATTTAAAGCGAATCCGAACAGCCCTCTTGCGCCCAGCCCTCTCTCGAAGGATGAGCCGCCAAGCGGGCTCGATTGTTCGGGGGAATCCAAAGCCGCGCCGGATATCCGCATCTAGCGGGCCGGCAGCAGGTGGCGCGTATCTACTGCCGACCGGGCAAAAGGTCAAGATAGGGGTGCCGCAGGGCTTCCCGCAGGCCATTTTCGGCACTTTGGCCCCGGGCCGCGAAAAGCCATTGGTTAATCGTAGGTACTGCCTCCCATCAAATCCTCATGACAGCGCGATCTGGTTCTTAAAAGCTGTCGGCTAGCCTCATGATTCAGAGGGGTAATGAGGGAAATGACCATGGAGCTGTTAGGCCAGGACCAGGAGAGATTTTCGGGCGAGACGGCCTGGACCGTTCTCGACGCGGCGAACGACCTCGGCGACACCATCACGGTCGATGCGTGCAGGCGGGTAATCGATGCCGATTTGCGGGGCGAGGCCCCGGCCCGATCGGATATTGCGGTGCTCTCCGCATTCTTCAGCTAGTTTCGGCCTGGCGGGAAAGAATCCAGCCAAGCCACTGACCTCACGACGAATTCCGACCGGCGAGCGTTACTCTCGCAGCTTCTCAAGGCCCGCGTCCAGTGCGTCCCGGCCGGCCTGTTCTACGCGGTCGGCATATTCGGCCCCGGCGTCCGAGAGCTCGGCTTTCAGTGTATCGGAAGCCTCCTGGACACTTTGCGACACGGCCCCGGCACGCTCCTTCAGGTCGGCCTTCAGGCTGTCACTCAGGTTCCCTACCCACTCATCCTCGACACCGGACCTGGACAGGGCGCCGGCCACTGTGGCGCCGATTGCAACGCCGACGGCTCCGAGAACCAGCGGTTGCCGTTCCAGCAGGTCGGAAAGCGATGATTGCGCCTGCATGAAGGTCTCTTTCCGCGGCAACGCCCGACCCAACCGATCGAACATGTCCCGCGCGCCAGCCACGCCTTCCTCGAACCGCTCACCCACCGTTTCGGCTGCGCCCGACATCGCGTCGGAAGCGGCCGTTCCGGCATTGCGCACCGTTTCGTTGATGCCGCCGCGCGAAGCCTCGTCCCGCATCCGGGAAGCGCGCTTCCGCATGGAGCCGTAGGCGTCTTCCCAGTCTTCCCAGCTGGAAGCCGCTGACCTCTGGGCGCGCGCGCCGAGATCAGCGAGCGGCGCGGCCACTGACGTCACCGAGCCGGCGGCGCTCTTCAGTTTGTCGCTACCGATCAGCAGCCACAGCGCGCCGCCTCCGATCAAAGCCGCAGCGAGCGGGTTGTCACGGGCCGCCGTGGTCAGACTATCTATGAAACTCTCTTGTGAGCCGCTCATCGCACCATTCCCTTCACGGTGTCCTTGTCCTTTTCAAGCTGACGCAACGTTTCACGCGGCGCCAGATGACGTGCGTCGAGCCGGTTCATCCCGACCGCAAACAAGATGCCTGCGAGCACCGCGGCAATGATCGCGGAGATCAGATAGGAGACCGGCTGCGACCATCCGCCGGCGATCAAGGCCGCGGATAGCGCAAACAGCGCCATGACGATTGCGGGGATGACCAGAACGGCGCCGGCCGCAATGAGGCCGACGGCGCTGCCGACTTGCTGAACCTTCTCGCCAAGTTCGGCCTTGGCGAGATCGACCTCGTTCTGGAACAGTTTTGCAAATTGCGACAGCGCATCACCGAAGAGATGCGAGATCGTTCGAATATCGGTTTTCGTACTCATGACGCCTCACTCTTGTAGGATCCCGAGCTGTAGGCTGACGACGGGTTGTACGTTGATGACGTGTACGAAGATGATGAGCCCTGACTTGAAGGGCTCGCACCCCCCGATGCCTTCAGGAAGCGGACAGCCGCGAAACCGGCCAACACCGACAGCCCCAGAAACGCAGCAGGCTGACGCTTTGCGAAGTCGGTCGCGCCATCGACGAGATCGCGGAAGCTTCCGTTGCGGATTTTCTCCGCAGCCTCGTCGACATATTCGGCGGCTGAATTGATGCCCCGCGCTGCGAATGGCACGTCATTTTCGAATGCGCGGGCCGCATTCCTGATATCGCCGGCCAACCGGCCGACGAAATCCGCTCCGCTGCGCTGTTGTTCACGAGCCTGGTCCTGGAAACGATCCGCAGCTCCAGCCGCAGCGTCCTTGGCGGCATCAGCCGCCTCCTTGAATGTATCGCGGGCGGTGTCAGTCGATTCCCTCAAAACATCGCCAGCACGCTGTTTGATTTCAGCGCCCGCATCCGCCACCTGATCCTTCAGGTTCTGGGATGAGCCGGTATTCTGGTTCTGGGAAAAATTCTTGTTGCGGGTATTAAGATCCATATCGCTCATGACGGCCTCTATTAGCTGTTCGGGTTTCGGGAAGGATCGAAGGCCGTTGTCACGACATCGTCGGCCACTTCTTTGAGTCTTTCGGTTACGCCTTCGGTGATGCGGCTGGCGTGTTCACCGAGGTCGGCGTCGGAGATAGTTTTTGCTGCAGCTTCGGCAGCTGAGAACACCGCGTCTTTGCCGGCCTCGAATCCGGATTGCGCGGCAGAGCCGGCAGCGCGCTTGACCCGATCGCTCGCTCTACCGACCACGCGGGCCTCGGCCGTGGTGCTCGGGAGGGAAGCGGCAAGGATCGCGCCGATCGCAACCCCCAGCCCGCCGATCAATGCGGCGTTGTCCCGGATCACCTTGCTCGCCGTCGCCGGAGCATTCGTCGCCGTGGATCGAACGCGCTCCATTCTCTCCTTTGCCATTTCGGTGGCGGCATCCATGCCGGACCTGACCTTGTTAGTCATGGCATCGGCAGCCTGCGTCGCGCGATCCTTCAGGTCACCAGTCATTCCGCTCGCCGCATCTGCCATTTCGCCCGCGGTTTGCTGCGCCTCATCGGCCATGCCGACGGCCTGACGCTCCGCGTGTGACATCGCGTTCTTCATGCCATCACGGAGGGACTGCGCGCGCTCCACCGTCTCGTCCATGGCCTCCCTCACCTTCTCAATGGCAGGCTCCGCTGCCTCCGCAGCGCGATCGCGGACGGTCTTCGAGGTCAGCGCAAGGCCAGCGCCGATCATCAGGAGCGGCAATGGGAAACCGCGAACCAGGCGTAGCGCGGGGACGGCAATCGCTGTGCCGGCGGCGATCGCCTGCATCGGATTGTCCATGGCCTGCTGCTTCAGCGCATCCAGCCAGCTATGGGTCTTGTGACTGATGAAGCCGGATACCTCGGCCTTGATGTGCTCCGGCGAGACCTTGTAGCGGATGTCTTCTGCCGTATCGGCAATCTGTTCCCTCAACCTGTCGACGGTTGCCGCAAGCTCTGTACGGCTCTGCTCGGAATCCCGTCGTAGCTCCTCTACGGATCGTGTCATGTCGTCACCGCCCTTTAGGTTCGTGTCGTTTTGAAGCGAACTCAGGCGCTATTGAATGGTTCCTAACGCTCCTCGGACGCCGTAGGATTACGCGCGTCATCGATTGCCTTCGTCAGCTTGGCGCCGAACAGGAAGATCTGTGCGGAGTAGTAGACCCAGAACATCAGGACGATCAGCGAACCCGCGGCGCCATAGGTCGAGTTCGGAGCCGCCTGACCGAGATACCATCCGATCAGCGATTTTCCGGCGGTGAACAGCAGGGCTGTGACAAAAGCGCCCAGCAGAAGGTGACGCCAGTAGAGCGTCGCATCCGGTAGCACCCTGTAGATCGCTGCGAACAGTAGCGTGAAGATACCGAGCGACAGGACCGTGTTAAGCGCGCCGAGCACCACCGTGCCGACAGACCATTGTTCCAGGGCCGACAGAGCAGCGCTCGCGGCCAGCGAGACGATCAGCATGAAGCCCAATGCAGCGACGAGCCCGAGACTGGCCGCCCGGCTTCGGATCAAGGAGAGGATTGGCTCGTCCGTCGGCTTGGCCTTGAACGTTGCGTTCAATGCCGTGCGCATCTCGCCAAACACACCGGATGCCGTGACCAGCACCGTGACGAGCCCGACGACGGTCGCAGTCGCGCCGGAGGTCGGATCGCTGGATCGCGCCAGGATGGATTTAATGAAGTCGGCGCCGGTCGGCCCCAGCAGCCGGCCGAGTTCGTCGCTGATGGCGGCGCGAGCCGCGTCCTGCCCGAACGCGAGGCCGGCGACCGCAACGACAATAAGGAGCACGGGTGCCAGGGACGTGGCGGCGTAGAAGGCAATGGAAGCTCCCCGGCTCAAGGCGTCGTTGGCCACAAAGCCCGAGACGGCGGCCTTCAATATCCGCCACAACGTTCCCATGACCTGCGCTGACCTCCTCCAATGCGCAGCAAGCCTGGACAGTGCTGCAACGGGTGGAGCTCGCGGAAGGTTTCCTTACCGCATCAAAACTCGCCGATAGGGCCAGAGGCGCCTGCCGTCGACGCGAACCTTGCAACCATCGCGCCGCACCGCCGCCTGGCGTCGTGGCGCGTGGAGAACGGCCCGCCGCCACCTCAGCCCGTCCGCTGTGGACAAATCGCACCGACCGCCAGCCGCCCGGCCCGGTGGGGAGAGGATCAGCCGTCGGCGCCGCGCGATGCGGGACATGAATTGAACGCGCGGCAGATAAATGCCGGCGCCGTCAAAATCAGCTTAAGTGTTTGATTTAGCTGGCAGGAGTGGCAGGGCTCGAACCTGCGACCCCCGGTTTTGGAGACCGGTGCTCTACCAATTGAGCTACACTCCTGCAGGGAACCGGCGCGTGCGTCGGTTCGTGCCGTTTCAAGCATAGGGCATACCCTGAATGCAAGGGCGAAGCGGCTTCCGCCCTACCCAAAGCACGCCTTCTGCTCCAGACTTGATCTTATAAACAACAAGCGCAACGGGAGAGACCATGAACGCGCAGACCGCCGCCGCCCGGCAGACATCCGCCCTCCAGACCCCACCTCTCCCCGACGCCAAGCCGGAAACGATCGGGCTCTCGACGACGCGATTGCAGCGGTTGTCGGACGCCTTCAAGCGCGAGATCGACAAGGGCACCCTCCCCGGCGCCACGGTCATGGTGGCGCGGCGCGGCCAGATCGGCTGGTTCGACGCGATCGGCCGCCAGAGCCCGGCCGCCAGCGCGCCGATGGCCCATGACAGCATCTTTCGCATCTTCTCGATGACCAAGCCGATCGTCTCGGTCGGCATCATGATGCTCGTCGAGGACGGCCACTTCATCCTGGGTGATCCCGTCGCCAAATTCATTCCGGAGTTTGCCGAGCAGAAGGTTGGCGTCGAGAATAACGGCAAGCTCGACCTCGTCCCGGTGAAGCGGCAGATGACGGTTCAGGACTTGCTGCGGCACACCTCGGGCCTGACCTACGACCACACCGGCAACGGCCTGGTCCAAAAGCTCTACCAGCAGTCGCGGCTGCGCAGCCGCAAGATCACCAATGCCGAGCACGCCACCATGATCGCCGGCATGCCGCTGATCTGCCAGCCGGGCGCGGAATGGAATTACAGCCGCTCGACCGACGTGCTCGGCCGCATCATCGAGGTCGTCTCCGGCAAGTCGCTCGGCGCCTTCCTGACCGAACGCATTTTGGCGCCGCTGCAGATGGCAGAGACTGCGTTCCATACATCGGAAACCAATGCCGGCCGCCTCGCCGAGGCGTTCCCGATTGATCCCTGGAACGGCGACAAGGTGCAACTCTTCAACATGCTGGAGAAGCCCGCGATGGAATCCGGCGGCGGCGGGCTGGTCTCGACCACTATGGACTATGCGCGGTTCTGCCAGATGCTGCTCAATGGCGGCTCACTCGACGGCGTCAGGATCATCGGCCGCAAGACGCTGGAGCTGATGGCGTCGGATCATCTCTCGCCGAACGTGAAGGTCGACTCGCCGCTGATGCCGCCCGGCCATGGTTTCGGCCTCGGCTTCGCCGTTCGTACCCATCGGGGCATCGCCCCGTTCCCGGGCTCGCTCGGCCAGTTCTTCTGGAGCGGGATGGCCGGCACGTTCTTCTTCATAGATCCTGCCGAGGACCTGTTCACCGTGTTCATGATGCAAGGTCCCGGCCAGCGCGAATATATCCGCAACATGTTACGGGATCTGGTCTACGCCGCGGTCGACTAGCGTCATTCCGGGGCAGCCCGCAGGGCTGAACTCTGGTGCGCACTTGCGCACCAGAGAATCTCGAGATTCCGGGTTCGCGCTAGCGCGCGCCCCGGAATGACGAGCCAATCTCAACTGATCGTCGCCCCGCCGTCGATCACGATGGTCTGGCCGGTCATGAAGTCGCCGGCCTTCGATCCCATCAGCACCGCGGCGCCCGCTATCTCATCCGGCACGCCGATGCGCAATAGCGGCGAACGCGCCGTGGAGGCCTTCAGCGTCTCCGGGTTGTCCCACAGCGCTTTGGCAAAATCGGTCTTGATCAGGCCGGGCGCGATGCAGTTCACGCGGATGTTGTGCTTGCCGTATTCGCAGGCGAGATTGCGCGCGAGCTGCATGTCGGCGGCTTTCGAGATCGCGTAGGCGCCGAGCACGGTCGAGCCCTTCAGGCCGCCGATCGAGGACACGATCACGATCGAGCCGTCCTTGCGCTCGATCATCTGCGGCACCACCATGTTGATCAGCCAGTTGTTGGCGACAATGTTATTGTCCAGGATTTTTCGGAACTGGTCGTCGGAAATGCCGCCAAGCGGACCGTAATAGGGATTGGACGCGGCGTTGCACACCAGCACGTCGATCTTGCCGAAGGCGCGGTTGGATTCGTCAACGAGGTTCTGCAAATTTTCCTTGTTCGAGATGTTTGCGGCGATCGCGACCGCCGTCCCCTTGCCAAACTTGTCGTTGACCTCCTTGGCGACCTGGTCGCAGACGTCCTGCTTTCGCGAGGAGATCACGACCTTGGCGCCGTGCTCGGCCATGCGCTCGGCGATAGCGCGGCCGATGCCGCGCGTGGAGCCGGTGATGACGGCGACTTTCCCGGTCATATCGAACAAGCTCATGTCTCTCTCCCAAATGTTGACCCAGCGCGATGCCGGCTTCGTCTTGAATTCGAACTAAGCAGCGTTTGCAGTTTTCGACAACCGGGCATCAGGCTAGTTTTGTCGATGGCGGTTCGATCTCCGGCCCGGCCGGCTGATGCATGGCGTTATGCGAAGCGTCCGCGATCCAAGGCTGCTGATTGACCATCGGCAGCCGCCAGAAACTTTGGCCCGCGCTTGAGAGATGATCGAGCCGCGTCACCGAACAGTTGTCGATATCGAAGGCGAGACCTTTCTCCGGCTGACCGCCGAGCGCAAACCCGACCGCAGCCCTGATCGTGCCGCCGTGCGCAACCACGACGATATCCCTGCCCGCCTGTTCGGCATTGATGCGTTCGATCGCGCCGCAAGTGCGGTCATAGAGGTTCATAAAACTCTCGCCGCCGGGCGGGACCTCGTCGATCTCAGCGAACCAGTTACGGCCGACAGCGCGGCTGGCGAGGAACGCTGCACGATTGAGGCCCTGCCACTCACCGAGATGCTGTTCGGCGAACGCATTTACGTGCGGCATCTGCGAAGGCTTCGGAAAGCCCGCGGCCCAGATCGCATCGGCAGTCTGGTGCGTGCGCTTCAGATTGCTTGCATACCAGACCGCGTTGCGCGGCAGGATTTTTCCGACTGCCTCGAACACGACGCGGTCGCTAGTGTCGCAGCCGAGGTCCTTCTGTCCGTAAATGCAGCCATTATCTTCGCGCACCGGCGCATGGCGAATCCACCACCATCGCGTCGTGATTATCAGCGGTTTGTCTGCATTGGACATCGCAACGCCCCTTCAATACTGTTCGTTGTCGCTGTACGTCAGAGCACGCATCGTCTCAAGTGAATCTGACGTTTGAAATCTTGTTTGAATTCCGCAAGGCGGCAGACGCCTAAGCGCATAGCTATCAGGGAGAGACTCATGGGCCGCCTCGAAGGCAAATCCGTCATCATCACCGGCGCGGGCAGCGGCATCGGGCGCGCAGCCTCGGTGCTGTTCTCCAGGGAAGGCGCGAAGCTCATCATCGTCGACAAGACCGAGGGCGTGACGGAGACCGCCAAACTCGTCGGCGACGCCGGCGGCACGGTCGAAGCGGTCATGGCCGATGCCGGTTCGGAAGCCGACGTGAAGGCGTTCATCGACAAGGCGGTCGCGAAATATGGCAGGCTCGATGCGATCTGGGCTAATGCCGGCGTCAGCGGCGGGCTGGTGCCGCTGGCCGAGCAGACCGTCGAGCACTGGCAGGAGGTGTTGCGCGTCAACCTGATCGGCCCGTTCCTGGCGATCAAGCATTCGATGCCGCACATGATCCGGCAGAAGTCCGGCTCGATCGTCTGCACGGCGTCCGTCGCTGGGCTGAAGGCCGGCGCCAGCGGGCATCCTTACGGCGCCAGCAAGGCCGGCGTCATCAGCCTGGTGCAGACCACCGCCTATTCGCTCTCCGGCACCGGGGTGCGTATCAACGCCGTGTGCCCGGGCCTGATCGAGACCGGCATGACCAAGCCGGTGTTCGACCGCGCCAAGGAGCGCGGCACCCAAGACAAGATCGGCCAGCTCAATCCGCTGAAGCGCGCCGGCCAGCCGCATGAGCTCGCGGCGATGGGATTGTTCCTTGCCAGCGACGACGCCTCCTACGTCAACGGCCAGGCGATCCCGGTCGATGGCGGCCTCACCGCCTCGATGCCGTATACGGGCAAGCCGGTTTAGCGACGTTCTCGTCGTCCGGACGTGGCGCGGCCGCGCGTCGTTTCGTGCCGCACCGCGTCCGGGACACGAGACTGATTTTCTACGCTGATGCCGCAAGAAGGCTCCTGCCTATCGCCGGCGAATAGTCTGTTGGCGCCAGCAAGCGGTCCTCGATCTGGCCTACCATCAGGCCATGCTCCGCATGCGTCACGCGCTTGATGTCGGACCATTCGGTATCGGCCATGAAAGCTGACCATGCAGTCGTCTTGGCCGCCTCGTCCGGCCATTCCAGCAGATAGGCAAACTCGGTTCTGTCGCCGAATTTGGTTTCCCACATCGCGACGATCCGGAAACCATATCTGGTTTGCATGATGCGCGCGGCGTGATCGCGAAAGCGGGCGTGGAACGCGGCCTTGTTCTTCTCGAATATTTCGTAGATGCGCAATTGCTGAATCATGACCATCTCCAATCAGCTTCGGAGATATGGGCTCCCATGATGCAATCACAAGCCGTCGGGCGGCAGGCCGGATGATTCCGCCGCCAGCGCGCGGTGGCGGATGCGCTCGCGGTAGAAGGCGTAGAGGCCGGAGGCAACGATGATCGCAGCCCCCGTCACCATCATCGCGTCGGGTATGTCGCCGAACACGAGATAGCCGAGCATCATCGCCCACAGCAGCGCGGAATAGCGGAACGGCGCCACCGCCGAGATGTCGCCGGTGCGCAGCGCCGAGATGATGCATTGATAGCCGATCAGGAGCAGCACCGCGGCCAGCGCCTGCAGGCCGAGCGCGCTGGCGGATGGCGGCGTCCAGCCCCCGAGCGGAACGAGGATGACGCCGCCGGCCGTCGTCACTGTCACGGCAGTCAGCAACGTAATGAACAGCGACGGGATCTTGGCCGGAATCTTCCGGGTCGCAAGGTCACGCAGCGCGCAGAACGCGACCGACACCAGTGCGAACAGCGAGTACTGGCTGAAGCCGGCAAGTCCCGGCCGCACGATAATGAGCACGCCGATGAAGCCTGCGGCGATTGCCGACCAGCGCCGCCAGCCGACGGGCTCGCGGAAGATCACAGCAGCACCGAGCGTGATCGCCAGCGGCAGCGCCTGGAGGATCGCCGAGGTATTGGCGAGCGGTAGATGCACGAGCGCCGCCATGAACGAGACCGTGCCGCCGATCTCGCCGAACACCCGCAGCGCGACCGGCTTCACCATCAGCGTGTGCAGCGGACGCAGCGCGCCCTGCTGCCAGGCGAATACCGCGACTAGGACGATCGCGAACAGCCCGCGCACCAGGATCACCTGGCCGAAGTTCATCTCGGACGACACCACCTTTGTGATGGAGTCGTTCGTGGTGAACGCCGCCATGGACACTGCCATGAGCAGGCTGCCGCGAATATTCGGGGAGAGTGCCAAGGAACCTAACGACTGAACTAACGGCGCGGGTCAGGTCGCGCCGGCCTTCTGAGCGTATTCCCAGGAAGATTTCGACAGCGGCACGGTGCGCGCCGCCGATTCCAGCGCCTTGGCATTGGCCGCGGTGCCGTCGCGGATACGTCCGGCGATACCCTGCGTGATGCCTGCGAGGCGGAACATGTTGTAGGCGAAGTACCAGTTGAGGTCAGGCACTTCCATGCCGGTCACATCGCAGTAGATCTGCGCAGCCTCCTCCACGCTCGGAATGTTCAGCGCCTTGAGATCGGCGTTGGCGAGCCCCGGCATGGTCCACTGCATCAACAGATAGGTGAAGTCGGCCATGGGATCGCCGAGCGTCGACAGCTCCCAGTCCAGCACCGCCTGCACCCGCGGTTCCGTCGCATGGAAAATCATGTTGTCGAGGCGGTAGTCGCCATGGACGATCGAGACGCGCTTCTGCTCAGGGACCGTTCGCGGCAGCCACTCGGCCACCTTCTCGAATTCAGGAATGTGCTGCGTCTCGGACGCCCGGTATTGCTTGGTCCAGCGATCGATCTGGCGCGCGAAATAATTGCCGGGCTTGCCGAAATCGCCGAGCCCGATTGCTTCGGGATTGAAGACGTGGAGTTTTGCCAGCGTCTCGATCTTGCTGGTGAAGATTTTTCGGCGTGCATCCGGCGTCTGGCTCGGCAGGGTCGGGTCCCAGAACACCCGGCCGTCTTCCATCGACATGATGTAGAAGGCCGCGCCGATCACGGTGTCATCGGTGCACAGTGCATAGGCCTTTGCGACCGGAAAGCCCTGCTTGCCCAGCGCCGCGATAACGCGGAACTCGCGATCGACTGCATGCGCCGACGGCAGCAATTTACCGAACGGCTTTCGGCGCATCACATAGGATCGTGCCGGCGTTTCGAGCTTGTAGGTCGGATTGGATTGACCGCCCTTGAACTGCAGGACTTTCAGCGGTCCCTGGTAGCCTTCGACATGCTCGCGCATCCAGCGATCGAGGCTCGCCTCATCAATACGATGACGCTCCTCAACTTCCTTGGTGCCCGAGAACTCTTCGTCTTTCCTGACGCCGTCCGCCACGATGACGCTCCCTTAATTCTTCTTAGACTTTGGGGAGCGCCATCGATGGCTCTCCCGTTAGTGAGTAGCGTTTGCATACTTCCGAAGTTCAAGTCTGGCAATGGCGCGATTGTGCACCTCGTCCGGACCGTCCGCCAGGCGGAGCGTACGGATATGGGCATAATCCCGCGCCAGGCCGGCATCATCGGAGACACCGCCACCGCCGTAAGCCTGAATAGCGTTGTCGATAATCTTCAGCGCCATATTGGGGGCGGTGACCTTGATCATCGCGATCTCGGCCTGCGCGGTCTTGTTGCCGACCTTGTCCATCATGTCGGCGGCCTTGAGGCACAGCAAGCGATTCATTTCGATATCGGCGCGGGCTTCGCCGATGCGCTGTTCCCACACCGAGTGCTCGATGATCTTCTTGCCGAACGCGGTGCGAGAGGCCAGCCGCTTCACCATCTTCTCCAGCGCCTCCTCGGCCTTGCCGATGGTGCGCATGCAATGATGGATACGGCCAGGACCGAGGCGGCCCTGCGCGATCTCGAAGCCGCGGCCTTCGCCGAGCAGGATGTTTTCTTTCGGCACGCGAACGTTTTCCAGCAGAACCTGGGCGTGACCGTGCGGCGCGTCGTCAAAGCCGAACACCGGCAGCATCTTCTCCACCTTGATGCCGGGCGTGTCGAGCGGCACCAGGATCTGCGACTGCTGCTGGTGCTTCGCCGCGTTCGGATCGGTCTTACCCATCAGGATCGCGATCTTGCAGCGGGGATCGCCGACACCCGACGACCACCATTTACGGCCGTTGATGACATAGTGGTCGCCATCTTTTTCGATCCGCGTCTCAATGTTGGTCGCGTCCGATGACGCCACCGCGGGCTCGGTCATCAGGAAGGCGGAGCGGATTTCGCCGTCCATCAGCGGCCGCAGCCACTTCCGCTTTTGCTCCTTGGTGCCGTAGCGGATGAACACTTCCATGTTGCCGGTATCGGGGGCGGAGCAATTGAACACCTCCGAGGCCCAGGAGATGCGGCCCATCTCTTCCGACAACAGCGCATACTCAAGGTTGGTCAATCCCGCGCCGCGGAATTCGTCGTCCTCATGCGCGTTCGGCGGCATGAACATGTTCCAGAGGCCTTCGGCCTTCGCCTTCTTCTTCAGTTCCTCGAGGATCGGGATCACCTTCCAGCGCGGGCCCTCCGCATCCTGCTTCTCGTAGATCGGAACCGCGGGACGGACATGCGTCTTCATGAACGCCTGCACGCGGTTCAGCCAATCTTTCTGCTTCTCTGACATATCGAAGTTCATGGGACGCTCCTCGCCTTTAGCTTCTGAAACCGTTGGGCCGCACTGTCTGCCCGCTACCCGCGGCCCGCAAGCCATTTTGCGGATCTGACAGTGCGGCTGGTTGGAGATGCGACACGTTCGCAAACGTTGTTGACATTTCCGGCCCTTCAAACGATAGTTTCATACAAGTGTTTGAATAGCAACTCCGCAAACGGGGACCAGATATGTCGAGCGATCGGACCCGGTCTGCCATCCTTGCCGCCGCGGAGAAGCTTTACGCCGATCGCGGCTTCGGCGACGTGACGCTGCGCGACATCGTCGCCGAAGCGAACGTCAATCTCGCCGCGGTGAATTATCATTTCGGCTCCAAGGACGAATTGATAGCCGAGCTGTTCGTCACCCGCAGCCTCGCTACCAACCGCGAGCGGCTCAATGAGCTGAAGCTTGCCGAGGAAAAGGGCGGCGGCCACGCCCCGATCGACGCCATTCTGCACGCGCTGGTCGGCCCTACCCTGCGCGGCTGCCTCGGCCCCGACCGCGAAGGCTCGACCGCGGCGCGGTTCATGATCCGCGCCTCCATTGAATCGGTGCCGCCGATCCGCCGCATCAAGAACCGAGAGGTCGATCACTTGCGAAAATTCATCGCCGCGATGCGCCGCGCGATGCCCGGCCGCAACGACGCCGATCTCAATTGGGGCCTGCATTTTGCGCTCGCGATGTCGCATCACACCATCCGGGAAAAGGAGCGGCTGACCAGATTGTCCGAAGGGCAATGCGACCTCAACGACGTGGATGCCATCGTCGATCGCGTTGTTGCGGTCTCGGTGATGGCGCTGACGGGTGGCGAGACGCCGAAGAAGGCGGCCGTTCGATCTGCGATGCCGCAGGGGCGGCTGACCCGACAGGATCTTTGAGCTGATTGTCCTGGCGAGTCGATTTGAAGGTGCCGCCGTCATTGCGAGCGAAGCGAAGCAATCCATCCTTCCGCGTGTGAGGTGACAATGGATTGCTTCGCTGCCCTCGCAATGACGGTGGATATAGTTTCGCGATCTCGCGACATGTTTTGCCCGAGGTTTGCAATCTTCTTTGGTCGCCCTCTCCAATCAGAGCAACTGTGCTGGAAGTAGCCCGGTGATCGGCCGGCCTCAAGGCTGGCGCTGGCGCGCCCCCGCCTACGGCGGCTGCGGCCTTGACCCCGCCCGTTCACCGGTCTGTCGGCTTTGCAAGCGCTCGGTCGCGGAACCGATCGCGGTGGGCGCGCTCGTCAGCTCAACGCGTAACGGCTGGGATCCCATTTCTGCCGTCGTGCGATCATGGTGTTGAGGATGATGATCAGCTTGCGCATGCCGGCGATGATGGCAATCTTCGGCTCTTTTCCTTTGGCAATCAGGCGCTGATAGTAGGCCTTCAGCACGGGATTGTTCAGCGTGGCTGCGCCAACACAGGGCATGTAGATGGCGTTACGGACCCAGCGGCGGCCTCCCTTGATGTGGCGCTCGCCGCGGCGCTTTCCGCTGTCGTCGTCATAGGGGGCGACCCCGATCAAGGCCGCGGCGATCTTGTTGCTCACCTGACCAAGCTCCGGCATTCCTGCAAGGAGGTTTGCCGAACTCGTCTCGGCGAACCCCGGCACACTCTCGATGATCTCGGCGCGTTCCGCAAAATCCGGCATGGACTTGATTTTGGCGCAGATGGCGGCCTCGAGCTTGGCAATCTCGCAGGCCAGGTTCTTCAAGATGCGGGCATGCGCCTTCTGCACCAATCCCGGCGCGGCATGCTCGCTTTGGCTGACCAAGCGCATCCTAAAATCAATCAGGCTTAAGCGCGCCTTTACGAGTGCCTGCAGCTCCTCTTGTGCCGCATCGTGTTTCTGGCCCGGCGCATCGCTGAATGTCTCGGCGAACCAGGCAATCATCTCGGCATCGATCGTATCGTTCTTGGCCAGCCGTCCGGCTGATAGCGCGAAGCTGCGGACCCGTTTGGGGTCGACGATCCGAACTTCGATGCCGGCGTCGCGCAGCACCTTGGCCCAGGCACGCTCATAGCCGCCACTCGCCTCCATCACCGCCTTGTTCGCCTGGTGCTTGCGAAGCCAGGCGACCAGCTTACGGTGCCCCTGGGTCGTGCTCGGGAGGGTTTGCCGTAATCCCAACGCACGAATGCACGCATCCACCTTGTCCTTGGCGACATCGATACCCACGACAACATGAGCATTTTGTGCCATCATCCACTCCCTTCCTTGCTCGGTTCGGGCTCGAAGCCCTTGCAACTGTTCGGGTTGAGGAAGACACCGGAGCTGTCCCTCGCTCTGACACAGGCTCGGTCGCCTTTGGGCGCAACGGGCTCAGTTCCAGCAACGGGCGGTTGGTGCGCAACCGCCCGTTCGCACATTCTGACAGATTTCCTGGACACAAGGGCGCAGGGAAGACCGGGTGCTTGCTGCACCCGAGGTCTCGTGTGCCGTTGCGCAAAAAAAGAACGCACACGAGCATACAGGTACAGCGAGGGCATCCCGGCCTTCCCTGCGCAATGGCTTTACGGCTTACTTCGTGCTCTCCCCGGAGAACGGCTTTCTTGCCTCCGTCGCCCTTGAGAAGCTTCGCTTCTCAAGAACTTAACGCCAGCACCGCGGCGTCCGAACCACACGACTTCGCCGTACGCCTCACGTCACGTACGTCGTCGTGACATCAGCGTCCATCGCATCTCACCGCACGTTCGTGACGATCGCGAAGCGCCCCTCATCTTGCCGTGAGACGGGCGGAGTTATGCGACTGATTTGCCCAACCTGTTAAGCGGAATATTTTTTGATTCCGGGCTTGACACGATTTCGGAAAATCAGAATTGATTTGCCCCTTCGAGTTATCTTGTCGCAGTTGCACGTCAAGAATTGCGCTTGCCGGCAAAAGCAAATCAGTCCGCAGTCCGTAGGTGGGGAAAGCGCAAGCGTGCCCACCATCGAAAAGCGCGCGCGATGAAAGATGGTGGGTACGGCGCTGACGAGCCTTTGCCCACCCTGCGATCTCACACCTGCTACACGCGTCTGAACGCAATCGCGCGGGCAAGCGATCGGGCGCGCGTGCGCACCGCGCCGCCGTCGTTGCCGCTGTGAACGATCCACTGGCCGTCAGATGTCTGCCCGGTGATGATTCCGACGTGATGCCGCCAGACCACCACGACGCCAATGCCAGGGCCACCTGCATTCATCCCCTCGTTCGCCCAGGAGCGCGCCAGCGCGAGACGGCGGTCCGATTTGCCGAGATATTTACTGAGATAGCTGCCGCACCAGGCCCGATGACCATGATGGCGGTGTTGAGGGCGCGCATTTGCCTGGGCGGAAAAGACGAGCAGGATAACAGAGGCCGCTGCGAGAGGCTTTAGCATCGATTACTCCACGAACGCTGGGGGTTGGAGGGACGGTACAAACCGCCGCCAACAGCGATCGGAGCGGATGGTTCCCGCATGACTGCCATCCCTTCCCGAATGTGAATCTGTGGAACCGGAGAAGGAGTTCGTGCCAACACCGGCAGCCAAGAATGCATGTCGATCATGTCGCTCGGCTTGAGATCCCTGCACCAGCCCTTCGCATCGACGTCAGCAGATCGCCTGCGCCGTCATCATGATCTTCAAGACGCGCTTGAAACCAGTTCCTGTCTATCGAATTAGCCTTCCGATCGTGAGAGAGGCCGCACATGGCGGGAATTCGCGACGCTGCGCATCTGTGCATCGATATGCAGAACATTTTCGCCAAGGGCGGCGTGTGGGAAACGCCGTGGATGGAGCGGGTGTTGCCGGTCATCTCCGAGATCTGCGCGCGCTACCGGGAGCGGACGGTGTTCACGCGCTTTATCACGCCGGAGCAGCCGCAAGACCGGCGCGGCCAATGGCAGGCCTATTTCACGAAATGGCAACGCGCAACGCGCGGCAATCTCGCGCCCGCCGCGCTCGATATCGTGCCTGAGCTGACGCGCTATTCGCCGCCGGCGCTTATCGTCGACAAGCCGGCTTATTCGGCATTCTTCGGCTCCCGGCTCGGTCACCTCCTGGTCGAGCGGCACGTCGACACGGTGGTGGTGTCGGGTGCGGAGACCGACGTCTGCGTCCTCTCCACCGTGCTCGGCGCGGTCGATCTCGGCTTCCGCGTCGTCATCGTGCAAGACGCGCTGTGCAGTTCGTCCGACACCGGCCACGATGCGCTGATGACCATGTACCGGACGCGGTTCAGCGAGCAGATCGAACTGGTGAGCGCGGCGGAGCTGTTCGACATGTGGCGTCCGGATTAGACGTCCGGCCACCTCGGAACCTCCGCGACGCCTGCAACGTTGAGAAGACAGGCAATCATCGCGCGAGGACCGATCCATGACGGCGCCGGACATTCGCAAGGAAATGCCGGCCGTCAAACTGCCGCGCGAGGAATTCGAGAAGCGCTACCGCCGCCGCTTCGTCGATCCGGCCTTCAAGCCGCTGCAGCGCGAACTCGACGCCATCGTCGCGGCCGCATGGGACGCCTACAGCCATTCGCGCAAGGCACCGCGGACGCGAAAAGCGGGGCCGGCCTTCGCCGATCCCGAGTACGAAATATCGTTGGATTGGCTGGCCGCGCGCGAGGCCATTCTCGAGGCGCAGCGGCGCCACGACGATGCCGCCGCACAGCCGCGCATCCTCATCATCAACGGCTCGGCACGCACCGAGCATACCTGCCCCGGCGAGAGTTCGAAGACGTGGCGGCTGGTCAAACTCTGCGAGCCGGTATTGACCGAGATGGGATTTGCGGTCGACATTCTCGATCTGTCGCGGCTGACGTCGGAATATGGCCGGCAGATTCACCCTTGCAAATCCTGCGTCGCCACCGCGATGCCGCTCTGTCACTGGCCCTGCAGTTGCTATCCGAACTACGCGCTGAACCAGACTGACGACTGGATGAACGATATCTATCCGATGTGGGTGGCAGCCCATGGCATCCTGATCGTGTCGCCGGTGAACTGGTATCACGCGCCGACGCCGCTGAAGGCGATGATGGACCGGCTGGTCTGCGCCGATGGCGGCAATCCCGATCCGACCTCCACCCACGGCAAGCATGCCGACCAAGCCAAGGCGCTCGAACTGAAGGGCTGGCCCTACCCGCGGCATCTGGCGGGACGCCACTTTGGGCTCGTCGTGCACGGCGACAGCGCCGGCGCCGAGATGTTGCGCCGCTCGCTGTCGGACTGGCTCACCGACATGTCGCTGATCTCGGCCGGCCGCACCGCCGAGGCCGAGGGCTATATCGGCTACATGGAGCCCTACGCCACCTCGCACCAGGCGCTCGACGAAGATCGCGAATTCCAGGACGAGGTCCGCAATGCGGCGCGCGCGCTCGGCAATGCGGTGAAGCTGGCGCGGGCGGGGAAGTTCGAGAACCCCGGACAGGGACTTGTCAATCCGAATCCGAAGTAGCTGCGTAGGGTGGGTTAGGCGAAGCCGTAACCCACCGCTTTGATCCCCGCGCACGAATAGTTTGGTGGGTTACGCTGCGCTAACTCACCCTACAAACCCACCGCTACGCCTACTTCCCGTAGCTATAAAACCCCTGCCCGGTCTTGCGGCCGAGGTGGCCGGCGGCGACCATTTCCTTCAGCAGCGGCGCGGGGCGGTATTTCGGATCGTTGAAGCCTTCATAGAACACTTCCATCACCGACAGCATGGTGTCGAGGCCGATCATGTCGGCAAGCGCGAGCGGGCCGATCGGATGGTTGCAGCCGAGCTTCATGCCGGCGTCGAGGTCTTCGGCCGTGGCAATACCTTCCTGAAGCGCAAAAATCGCCTCGTTGATCATCGGGCACAGGATGCGGTTGACCGCAAAGCCCGGGCTGTTCTTCGCCGTGATCGCAACCTTGCCGACCCGTTTTGCAAAGGCTTCCGCCTTGGCATGGGTATCGTCCGACGTCTGCAGGCCGCGGATCAATTCCAAAAGCGCCATCAGCGGCACCGGGTTGAAGAAGTGCATGCCGATGAAGCGGTCGGGGCGGTCCGTTGCCGCCGCGAGTTTGGTGATCGAGATCGACGAGGTATTGGTCGCGAGCAGCGCCTGCGGGCGAATCTTCGCGCATAGATCCTTCAGGATCTTGACCTTCAGCTCTTCATTCTCGGTCGCCGCCTCGATCACGAGATCGCAGGTAGAAAATTTCGTGTTGTCCGTAGTCGTCGTGATGCGTGCCAGCGCGGCCTGGCGATCGGCGTCGGTCATCTTCTGCTTGTTGACGAGGCGCTCCAGGCTGCTCGCGACGACCGACATGCCGCGGGTGAGCGCGGCGTCGGAGATGTCGGTCATGACGACGGGAAGCCCGGCGGCGGCGCACACCTGGGCGATGCCGTTACCCATGGTGCCCGCGCCTACGATACCGATTTGTTCGATCATGGGGATAACTCCGTTATTGAATGCTTGCCCGCACCGTTATCAGAGTGTCGCGGCCATCGGTAGCCCTTGGCATGCTCACTCGGCCGCCCCTAGGACGCATTCAGGGCGCCGAAAACCTGATGGAGCACATGCTGAAGTTTAAACTGGTTGCAACCGCGAGAGGCGATGTTGCCGCGACCATCGGAGACCTCGAGCTCCCACCCCTCCTCGATGTCCGACCAATAAAGCAGTCTCTCGTCGAGAACCGCCACAGCAACGACGAATTCTCCGGGGGAGTCACTTACGCCGACTGTACGCGGATCGATCAGCGCGCTTTCGAGTGCCGCCGATGCTGCGGATAAAGCGATGTCATGTCCGCTGCGAGCCGTCTCGTTACCAGAGAAATTTCGGGCTCGCGTGACACAGGACTACAACCCAAATCAATTGTCAGCCGTGGCGTTTCGCGGAAGGTGATGGGTATCGCTTCGCTCCACCCATCCTACGATCCTGCCTACTCCGCCGCCTGCCGCACATACCGCGCCGTCGGCGTGCGCATCGTCACCAGCTCTTCCGCGGCGGTCGGATGCAGGGCAATCGTTGCGTCGAAATCGGCTTTGGTCGCCTTCATCTTCACCGCGATCGCGACCGCCTGCACGATTTCGGCGGCGGTGTCGCCGACGATGTGACAGCCGAGCACGCGGTCGGTGGTGCCGTCGACCACAAGCTTCATCAGCACGCGGGTGTCGCGGCCGGACATCGTCGCCTTGATCGGACGAAAATCGGCCTTGTAGATGTCGACATGGCTCACCTGCGCACGCGCCTGCGCTTCGGTCAGGCCAACGGTGCCGACTTCGGGCTGCGAAAACACGGCCG
The DNA here is from genome assembly GCF_009930815.1 of Bradyrhizobium sp. CCBAU 051011. Classification (NCBI taxonomy): domain Bacteria; kingdom Pseudomonadati; phylum Pseudomonadota; class Alphaproteobacteria; order Hyphomicrobiales; family Nitrobacteraceae; genus Bradyrhizobium; species Bradyrhizobium sp. CCBAU 051011. The sequence continues at coordinate 7,863,819 of NZ_CP022222.1, forward strand.
TCGGAATGGTGGCGTGATCGACTGCTAGCTGCCGCTTGCCAAACACGGTGTCGGCGAAGGCATGGCCCTCGCGAATCGCGACCGGCGTCAGATTGAGGCGATGGGTGACGTCGCCGATCGCATAGATGTTGTCGACCGAGGTCTTCGACCACTCATCGACGGCAATGCCGCCATTCGCAGGATTGATGGCGACGCCGGCCTTTTCCAGCCCGAGATTGGCGACGTTCGGGTGGCGGCCGATCGCGAACATCACCTTCTCCGAAGCGATGCTCGATCCGCTGGATAGATGCGTGGTGTATTCCTTGCCGTGCTTCTCCACCTTGTCGATGGTGCAGCCGGTGATGATGGTGATGCCCTGCTTCTCCATCTCGGCGCGCACGTGCTTGCGGACGTCCTCGTCAAAGCCGCGCAAAATGTTGTCGCCGCGGTAGACCACGGTCACATCGGAGCCGAAGCCGGCAAAGATGCCGGCGAATTCCAGCGCGATATAGCCGCCGCCCTGGATCACGATGCGCTTCGGCAGTTCGGTCAGATGAAACGCCTCGTTGGAGGAAATCACGTGTTCGATGCCGGGGATCTCGCGGCCGTGGTTCGGCGCGCCGCCGGTCGCGATCAGGATATATTTTGCGGTGACCGTTTCGCCGGTCATCAGTCGCAGCGTGTGGGCGTCTTCCAGCACCGCGCGGGTTTTCGCAATTCGCGCGCCTGATTTCTCGACATTGGCGGCGTAGATGCCCTCGAGGCGGGCGATCTCCTTGTCCTTGTTGGCGACCAGCGTCGACCAGTCGAAGGAGATTTCCGGGATGGACCAGCCGAAACCGGCGGCGTCCTCGATTTCGTGGCGGACGTGCGAGCCGAGCACGAACAGTTTTTTGGGCACGCAGCCGCGGATCACGCAGGTGCCGCCCATCCGGTATTCTTCGGCGACCATGACCTTGGCGCCGTAGCCGGCAGCGATTCGGGCGGCGCGCACGCCACCCGAGCCACCACCGATGACGAACAGATCGACGTCGAACTTAGCCATCTCAACCCCGCCCGAAGTCGCTTCTGGTTTGGATCAGATATCCTTGCCGCGCTTCTTCATCTCGGCGCGGAACTGGCCGTTGATCGTTTCGGCAAAGGCCTGGGCCCACTGGTTCATGTAGGACATGCTGAACTGGATCGCACGGGGCTCGCTCGCAAGCAGCTTCTGGCCGAGCGGCGACTTGTAGAAGGTGACGAGGTCCTTCAGCTCCTGCTCGGTGAACTCGTTGGCGTAGACCTGCGCCATGCCCTCGCCGATTTCCTTCTCACGGCCGGCGAGATTCTTGGCCACGATCACGGCGACCTCGTTGAGGTCCTTCTGGTAGTTCAGATTGCTCTGCAACAGCACGTTCTTGGTCTGCTCGACGAGATTGGGAACGGCGTTGGCGTACATCGCCGCCGCGTTCTTCATCGTCAGGATTTCCTTGGCGGCAGCGATCGCCGCCGGCGAACCAGGCTTGAGTTGCGTGGCCGCAGGCGCCGCAGGGGCGTTCTTCTGCTGCGCGCTGGCCGGAACGGCGGTCAGGGCCAGCCCCACTGCAAGGCCGGTCGCCGACATAATCCGTGAAAGGCTCTTCATTCCAATTCTCCTCGATTTCCGGCGTTACCGCCGCTCAACTACGCGAATTCCCTGGGCACCTGCCAGGACGGCGATGCTGGCCAGGCCAATGAACAACCCATGTTCGACGACACCCGGGATCGGACTCAACAGGCCCGCCAGACGCGGCGCATCCGCAATGCGCCCGAGATGGGCATCGACAATCCAGTGGCCGCCATCGGTGACAAAAACGTGGCCGTCCTTGCCCTTGCGGAGCCCCATTTGCCCGGAAACGCCGCTTTGGGCAAATGCGGCCGCCATGGCCCGCTGGGTTGCGGCCAGCCCGAACGGGATCACCTCGACAGGTAGAGGGAAACGGCCGAGGACATCGACCCATTTGGTATCGTCGGCAATCACGATCATGCGATTCGAGGCCGCCGCCACGATCTTCTCCCGCAGCAGCGCGCCACCGCCGCCCTTGATCAGGTTGAGGGCGCCATCGAGCTCGTCGGCGCCGTCGACGGTGAGATCGAGCCGGTCGACTTCGTCGAGCGTGGTCAGGGGAATTTTGCAGGCTTCGGCCTGGGCGCGGGTTGCTTCCGAGGTCGGCACGCCGACCACGCGCAACCCACCGGCCACGCGCTGACCGAGCAACTCGACAAAATGCTTGGCGGTCGAGCCGGTGCCGAGCCCGAGCTTCATGCCGTCCTGCACATGCTCCAGCGCCTGCGCCGCCGCCTGCCGCTTAAGTCCATCCATATCCACGCTGACGATGCTCCCAGGAATCCCGCCGATCCGCGGGCGCATGTCTAGCGTCGTTTTAACGGCAGGAACAGCGCCCAAAAGTCGTGCGAGAGAACGATTATGGGGGTGAAACCCGATCCATTGCGGCCAAAATGGCGGCGAAACGCGGCTCGACCTCGGCCCGCATGCCGGGATGGGTAAAAATGTAGAGTTCATCGTGGCGGATCGCGGCGAGCACCCGCGCGGCAACCGCGTCGGGCTCAATTCCGGCGTCGATATTCCGGGCAAGCTCGGCGACCAAGGCCGCAGCGGGGCTGGCGGGATCGAGCGGCTTCGTCGGCCCGTAGCGCGCGGGCCGGTTGCGCCCGCTCTCGCCGATGCGGGTACGCACATAGTTTGGGCACAATACGCTGACGCCGATGCCGTGCGGCTTGAGCTGAAGGCTCAACCCTTCCGACATGCTGACAACGGCAAATTTGCTGGCGCCGTAGGCGCTAAATCCAAGTCCGGCCAACATCCCCGCCATCGAGGCAGTGTTGACGATATGGCCGCCTTCGCCATGCGCGCGGATATGCGGCAGAAAGCTCTTGATGCCGTGAAGCACGCCCATCAGGTTGACGTCGATCACCCAGCGCCAACTGTCGAGCGAGATATGGTCGATGCCGCCGCCCGCGGCGACGCCGGCATTGTTGCAGACCACGTGCACCTTGCCGAAGGCGTCGAATGCGGCCTGGGCGGCGCGCTCGACGCTTTCCGCGTCGGCAACGTCGCAGATGATGCCGCTGACATCGGGCGAGATTTCCCGCAGGTTGGTGACGGCGGCCTGCAGCGCATCCGCCTCGATATCGGCCAGCATCACTTTCATGCCGGCCTGCGCGAACGCGCGGCCGAGCGCCAAACCGATTCCACCAGCCCCACCGGTCACAAAGGCGGTCTTGCCCACAAGCTCGCGCATGTCGTCCTCCCGGATTTCAAGTTCCCTACTTGCATGACGCGACGCCTGCCGCTAGCGAATTCCGATGACCTTTCCTCGCACCGTTGTCTTCGACCTCGACGGCACCCTCGTCGATACCGCCCCCGACCTGATTGCCGCGCTCAATTTCGTGCTCGCGCGCGAAGGCCTGACGCCCGTTCCCGTGAAAACGGCGCGCAACATGATCGGCGCCGGCGCACGCAAGCTGATCGAGCGCGCGCTCGAAGCGGAAGGCCGCATCATGGGCGTCGAGGACATCAACCGGCTGACCAAGGATTTCATCGATTATTACGGCGCCCACATCGCCGACGCCTCGCGCCCTTTCGAGGGGCTGGAAGCCGCGCTCGACGACCTCGCGGCGCAGGGGTGCCGCTTTGCGGTGTGCACCAACAAGCTGGAATGGCTGTCGAAGCGGCTGCTCGACGAATTGGGCCTGAGCGGACGGTTTGCCGCGATCTGCGGCGCCGATACGTTCGGTGTCTCCAAGCCGGATCCCATCATCCTGCAGCAGACGGTGGCGCGGGCCGGCGGCGATATCGGCGCGACCGTCATGGTGGGCGATGCCGGGCCTGACGTCGGCGTCGCGAGGCGAGCCGGCGTTCCCGTGATCGGGGTCGAATTCGGCTACACCGATGTACCGATCGCCGAGTTCAAGCCCGACCGGCTGATCGGGCATATGCGTGAGCTGCCGGCCGCGGTGGACGGGCTGAGCAAGGCCGTGTCGCAGGTGTAACCAGCTGATTTCACTGCAGTTATCCGGCGATCCGCAGCCCCAGCGATTCGTCTCGCCCGCCGACCCCTGCCCCGGCGCAACCCGCGCGCTGAGGCGCATTGTCGGCGCCTTACAAGCTGCCTAGATTATGCTAGCGAAGCAGCAGGCCAAGCTTCTTTAGAGGCTCCTTTACAAGGCAGTTTGAATGAACGGCTCCCCGTCACCCGATCAGCTGATGCGCCCGATGGTCGATCCGTTCGGCCGGACCATCCGGTATCTGCGCGTGTCGGTGACGGATCGCTGCGACCTGCGCTGCTTCTACTGCATGTCCGAGGACATGACGTTCCTGCCGAAAAAGGACTTGCTGACGCTGGAGGAACTCGACCGGCTGTGCTCGGCCTTCATCGCCAAGGGCGTGCGCAAGATCCGCCTCACGGGCGGCGAGCCGCTGGTCCGGCGCAACGTCATGACGCTGGTGCGCTCGTTGTCGCGGCATCTTGGCACTGGCGCGCTCGATGAGCTGACGCTGACCACCAACGGCTCGCAACTGGCGCGTTTCGCGACCGAATTGCGCGACTGCGGCATCCGCCGCGTCAACGTCTCGCTCGACACGCTCGATGCGCAGAAGTTCCGCGCCATCACCCGCTGGGGCGATATCGACCAGGTCCTGGCCGGCATCGAGGCCGCGCGCGACGCGGGGCTTGCGGTCAAGATCAACGCGGTGGCGCTGAAGAACATGAACGAGGAGGAAATTCCCTCGCTGATGGAATGGGCGCACGGCAAGGGCATGGCGCTGACGCTGATCGAGGTCATGCCGATGGGCGAGATCGGCGAAGGCCGCATCGACCAATATGTACCGCTGTCATTGTTGCGCGCGCGGCTGGCCCAGCACTACACGCTCACCGACCTCGACGAAAATACCGGCGGCCCTGCCCGCTATGTCCGCGTCACCGAGACCAGCGGCAAGCTCGGCTTCATCACGCCGATGACCCATAATTTCTGCGAGTCCTGTAACCGGGTACGGATCACCTGCACCGGCACGCTGCACACCTGCCTCGGCCACGAGGATGCCTCCGATTTGCGCAAGCCGTTGCGGGCATCGCCTGACGACGAGTTGCTGTCGGCCGCGATCGATCGCGCCATCGGGCTGAAGCCGAAGGGCCATGACTTCATCATCGACCGCCGGCATAACCGCCCGAGCGTCTCGCGCCACATGAGCGTGACCGGCGGCTAGTCCGCCGGCCAACTTATCACCCGTAAAAACGCGGATTTATCAGGCCAACCAATCAATTGGTTGCCGCGTCAATTTGTCCATTTTCCGATTGACGCCGCCGCAGCGCGCTGAAATGGTGCGGCTGCTTTCACGCCAGCACGGCCGGAACAAGGCCGCTGCATCCTTTTGGTTGCAGACAAGACGGCGGTAGCGCGAGACGGGGGAGGAGTTATCGTTGCAATCGCATCTGCGAATGAGCTGCGGGCTCGCGCGTTTTTCGCGCGGGAGCGAACCTGCGCGCCGGTTACGCGGCGGCAGCTCCGGTCGTCGGGCGCGCGATGGCAATGCAATATCAATGAAGACATCCGGCACGCCTCGATGACGTGTCCGAGGAGAGCGTAATGCGCCCATTGTTGGCCCTGAGTAATTCAATCGATTGGCTCAATGACAAACTAGGCGGCGTCTGCAACTGGCTCGTGCTTGCGGCCTGCGTCGTGAGCGCCGCCAACGCGATGATCCGCTACGCGTTCGGCTACTCGTCCAACGCCTGGCTCGAATTGCAGTGGTACATGTTCGCCATCTTCGTGATGTTCGGCGCCTCGCATACGTTCAAGAAGAACGAGCATGTCCGGGTTGAAATCCTGTACCTGATGCTGTCCGAGCGTGGCCAGCTCAAGCTCGATCTGATCGGCACCCTGTTCTTCCTGATCCCGTCCTGCCTGCTGCTCAGCTATCTGTCCTGGCCGTTCTTCATGCAGGCCTACGCGGTCGGCGAGACCTCGAGCAATGCCGGCGGCCTGCTTCGCTGGCCGATCAAGCTCGTCGTTCCCGTGGGCTTCGTATTCCTGGCGCTGCAAGGCTTCTCCGAGGTGATCAAGCGCATCGCCGCACTTAAGGGTTATGTCGTGATTGATGCGAAGTACGAGAGGCCGACCCAATGATCACGCTGGAGATGATGCCGCCGCTGATGTTCGGCGGCTTGATTCTGGCCATGCTGATCGGCTTCCCGGTGGCCTTCACGCTGGCGGCCCTCGGGCTGTCGTTCGGGTTCCTGTCGATCCATCTCGGCTTTTTCGACATGAACTTCCTGCAGGCAATTCCGGGCCGCATTTTCGGCGGCGTGCTTTCCAACGAATTGCTGCTGGCGATTCCGTTCTTCACCTTCATGGGTTCCGTCCTCGAGCGATGCGGTCTCGCCGAAGACATGCTGGACTCGATGGGCCAGCTGTTCGGCCCGATCCGCGGCGGTCTCGGCTATTCCGTCATCATCGTCGGCTTCATCCTCGGTGCGATCACGGGCACGGTGGCGGCGCAGGTCATCGCCATGGCGCTGATCTCGATGCCGGTGATGCTGCGCTATGGTTATAACGTCCGCTACATCACCGGCGTGCTGGCTGCATCCGGCACCATCACCCAGTTGGTGCCACCCTCGCTGGTGCTGATCGTGATGGCCGACCAACTCGGCAAATCGGTCGGCGACATGTATCTTGGCGCCTGGGGGCCGTCGCTCCTGCAGATCGCGCTGTTCGCCGGCTACACCTTCGTTCTGAGTATCTTCCTGCCCCATCACGTCCCGGCCGTGCCCAAGGACGCGCTGACGTTGCGAGGCTGGCCGCTCTGGCGCAAATGCCTGATGGGCATCATTCCCTCCGCGGTGCTGATCTTCGTGGTGTTGGGCACCATGATGATGGGCCTGGCCACCCCCACGGAAGCCGGCGCGATGGGTGCGATCGGCGCCATCGTGCTCGCCGCTATCCACCACAAGGATCTGAGCAGCAAGGGACACAAGATGCTGCTCGTCGGCATCGCCGCCACCGGCGTCGCCGTAATCGTCGGAATGTTCCTCGGCGAAGGCAAAGTGCTCAAGCTGACCTTCGCGGTGCTCTATCTGGCCGTCGTCTGGCTCTGCCTGGAAGCGGTCCGCATTCCGGACCTGCGCGATCTGATCAAGCAGGGCTACCAGTCGACCATGCGCCTCTCCTGCATGGTGGTGTTCATCCTGATCGGCTCGACCTGCTTCTCGGTGGTGTTCCTCGGCGTCAACGGCGGCGTGTGGCTCGAGCACCATCTGACCTCGATCCCCGGCGGCGTCTGGGGCTTCCTGATCTTCATCAACGTCTTCATCTTCTTCCTGGCGTTCTTCCTCGATTTCTTCGAGATCGCCTTCATCATCCTGCCGATGGTGGCGCCGATTGCGCAGAAGGTGCTGGCGCCGATCGTGGGTCCCGACGCCGCGCTGATCTGGTTCGGCGTCATGCTCTGCGTCAACATGCAGACCTCGTTCCTGCACCCGCCGTTTGGTTTCGCGCTGTTCTATCTGCGCGGCGTCGCGCCCAAGGAGGTCAAGAGCTCCGACATCTACTGGGGGGCGATACCCTGGATCGGCCTACAGGCCATCATGGTGGTGATCGTGGTCGCTTTCCCGATGGTGGTTACCGCCCTGCTTCCAAAGCCGCTCGACGTCGACCTCAGCAAGGTCAAGATCGAGGTGCCGCAGATCGAACTGCCGCCGCTCGATTTCGGCGGGCCGAAGCAATGACCAGGGTGTGACCTCATAAAGCGGTGGGCGGCGACGGACGTCCGCTTTGGCGCCCACTTAACTCGGACAGCGCACGAGGTTCGAAAAGAGCCAGAAACGGACATCGATACTTGCGGCGAGGTGCCGTGTCACTATGGCAGCCCTGCCTTGCGAACTCCTTCGATATACAACTGCGAACGCCCTCCGAAGCCAGGATTGTCCTTGCCGATATGGCCAAGGGCGGTGACTCTGGTCGTCACCAGAACTTCCACCACCGTCTCTTCTGCAGCGCGCTCGTATCCACCTGGAAACCGTCGAAGATGCACGAGCTCTCATGCGCTGCGATCATCGCGACGTCGACCAGTTCAAGAAAAGCCTCTTTGCTCAGGTGGACAGGAGGGGAGATGATGTGTACCGAGAGCCGTCCGAGAGGATTGTCACTGTTCGCGATCTCGCGTTCCCAGCGCGGGAAGGCAGCTACAAGAGCGGTCACGTGCGCGTCGCTTTTAGCGAAGAAATAGCATTCGATGCGCCCCGGTGTCCCGTCTCTCACGCCTTGTTCTTTCAGCGTTGACCACAAAGCCGCGGTAAGCGCACGTTGGCTCTCTAGTTCGCGCGGATCGACGCTTTCAATTCCTCGTAACTCCGTCATTCAACTACTACCATTAGGGAAGGTTTGGCCAACCGAGTGCTGGGGTGCGGCGCGATACGAACACGGATTGCCGTTGAATTTTGTTGAGTATCTGCCAGACGTGCAAATATAGTAGTCTGGAGTTTTTTGAAGTTATCCGCAGCGGCGCAACCGACATTTATCCCTTCGCTAAGAAGGTGACTAGACGAAGGCGACTCTCAGCGTAGCGTTGGCCGCGCAGTTTAGTGAACCTCTAGCCGGTCTGCCGACCTCACCTTTTCGAACTATCATTGTAGGCAAGCGCCATGTGACGGGCGCAGTCGGCATGTCCGAAGTGAGTCAAACTCAGACCTCGGGGCGTATCCGAGCTAGGTCCGTTCTTCCCCCAACACCAGACATAAGGCGATTGCGGAAGCATTTCGGTTTCGGACCAACAGGAGACATTCGCGAAATGAAAGAGGCCGCCAACTGAAGCGGCCTTAGTGGATGGCACCCAATTCCTTGATTGCGAGAGCCTTGGCTCGACGCTCGTGAGCGCCGGGGACAATCTTCTAGTCCGGCGCTGCTAGTCGCAACGGCGGACCCTGCGGACCGAACCGTCGTCGCGCTCGATCGTGACGGTGCGGCATCCACCGCGATATCGGCGATCGTATCCGTAGGCGCGATAAGCGGGTCGATCGTAGTCTCGGTAGTAACGCGGCTGCGGGCCCACTCTCACGCCGCCGAGCGGAGTATCAACGGCAACTTGAGCTGACGCGGGTGCAGTAGAGATCGGCGTGGCGATAGCGAAACCAGCAACCGCCAGTACACCAGCCAGTAACAGAGTTCTCATACGAGTTTCCTCCTGAGTTATTGCATGCTTTCCAACATCCCAGGTAGGGCAAGGTTCCTGCGCGAAATTCCATCTAAACGGCAATAGCCTCGACAAAGGAAAGATATGCGCCAGAGATGGCCACCAGGAACAAGTGGTAATGTTCCTGAATTATGCTCAACGTCTGGAGGACACCGGACACATGCAAGACGGCCTCAGCGCGTCCCCCGAAGGCGCTGGGGCCGTTTTGCTTCGGCACGAAAGAAGAGCTCCGCCCTTCGGCGACTACTCCGCTTGCCAGGCTGTAATCTGAATAAAATAGATCGGTTTTCGAGCCTCGTCAGTCACCTCTAACGCCCATTCTTGATCGGGGCGAAAGATGCCGTCGTCTTTGAATAAGGCCGCGCCAGCGCTGACCGTGGCGCGTCGCCAAGCGGCTTCATTATCGGGGAGTTCTTCGGCCAAGTCGCCGGCGCTTGGGCTCACGTTGTGCACGTTGAAATAGTACCTTGGCATGTCATGAAAATGCCGAACAGAATGCAAGGTTCCTATACAGCTACGCCGGCTTCGATATCGTTCGCGCGGCGCTGAAGCCGCTATTGCTTGAGGTAGCGTTGCCTGCTCTCCACCGCTTTCTCGATACGGAAGCCTTCCAGCAGTCTCGCCGCGAGCGTAAGAAGATCGAGATGCGGTTTGCGCATATGAAACGCATTCTCAGGCTCGACCGACTTCGGCTGCGGGGCTTGGGTGGTGCCAGAGACGAAGTCCTGCTCACAGCAACGGCGCAACCTAAGGCGGCTGGCCAAGCTTCTCTGCCGTGCCCCATCCCCTCTCGGAGCCGCTTGCCTCGCATAGATACCAGCGAATAGGCACCGCAGCCGACACAAGGGAGGGCGCAAACAAGGGGCCGGCTAAAACTCATCGCTAAGCTCTGAAATCGAGACCTGCCGAGTTTTGCAACACAATCCCCCGGTGAACGGACATCCTCACGATGGGCGGGCATGTCTCAAAGGTGCCAGTACCGGAAGTGGTCGGCGCCGCCGCGGCCGGCGAAAGGGGAGGCTTCCAGCGCTCACATATAGCCGGGATCGCGCGGAACATAATTGCGCCAATCGCCAAATGATCGCGCCGACATGAGGACGAGCGGCTGCACGATGCGAAAGCCAAGTTCGGTTATCTTGGCCATAAGTGCGTCGGCACCCCCTGGCGCGATCAGCGACAGCTGCTGAGGTTGAAGGCTCAAAGCAGCTTCCATTGCCGCGCTGACGACCTCCGCCGTGTCAGCGCCCGGCGCAACTGCGAGAGGTCCAATGTGACCCTCGGGCGACGCGTACGCGTAGCCAACGGCGGAATCGCCTTCCTCAATCCTGAATCCTGTCGCATCTGTCCGCAACAGGAACTCGTGGTGCCGGTCGCGGCGGAAGCCGAGAATGTCACTGTCGATTTGGCCAAGCCAATCGACCGGCGCGCCCGCCGCAATCGGGCGACGGGCATAGCGGCTGCTTCGAAGCCTCCGTTGCACCTCGCTGGCCGGTGCGCTGATGCGAAAGAGGGGTTCGCGCGGATACAGGCCGTGCTTCGTATAAAGCCCGATTGAAGACGTATTGAACGCAAAGGTGATAAGCGCTCGATTTGTCGCCTTCAGCCGCTCCGCATGGAGCAAGGTTTTTTGGAGGAGTTCCCCGCCGACTCCCCTTGCCTGCTTCCCCGGCTCCACGAAGAGCTGCGCCAGGTACCAGAAGTCGGCGAGAGTCCAGCTGAAACCGAAGCCGATGATCGCCCCGCCGTCTTCCGCAATCCATAGGCCGCTCGCATCCTCGGACAGACAGAAGGCTTGGAACAGTGGCGGCCGCAGCGGCATCGACGGCTCAACCCCATGCCGGGTCCACAGATCATTGATGCTTCGCTGAACCAGCGCGGCCGCAATCTCCAGGTCTTCGTTCCTTGCCGCGCGAATGCTGATCGGCATATCTTTCACGGGCTCCAGCCGAGGAGAGGACATCTTAACGGCTGAAACCTGAGCGTGGCTAGGTCTAGAAGCGGCTCTGTTGCTGCAACCTGCAGCCGCTAGCCAATGTCCGCGTCGGGTCTTGGCGTGTAAAAACACCCTTCCCAGGGAAGCCGGTGAGAAGCAAGGATCGGCTCGGTCTCAGGCCACGATCGCAGCCATCAGCGGCTTGGTCCCGACGATGTTCATGACCCGTGTCAGATTGTAGGCCAGGATCGAGAGCGCCATCTCGGCGGCTACTTTTGGAAGCGTTTTGGTAAGGAAGTGTGTCGCCCCCATGCGGGCCTTCATCGTGCCGAACGGATGCTCGACCGTCTCCCGACGCTGGCGCATGGCTTGTGGATTTGCATCAAGGCGCTGCTGCACGGCCTCGAGCAGATGCTCATGCTCCCATCGTGGAATCCGCCGCTCTGGTCCTGTCGTGCACTGCGATTTAAGCGAACAATCTTGACAGCCTGTGGTCCAGTAGCGCCGTAGCCGCTTGCCGTCTTCCTCGCTCGTAAAGCGATATGGCAGTTGCTCCCCAGTTGGACAGCGATAGGCGTCCTCCTCTGGCAAATAGACAAAGTCCTGCTTGCCGAAGCGGCCATCTGACTTGGCGCCCGAGGTCTGCGGCTTGGGCAGAGTTACAGTGATGCCGGCCTCGTGGCACGCGAGGATCTCCAGGCTGCTGAAGTAGCCGCGATCGGCAACGGCCTCGAGCGTCTCGGTCTTAAGAACAGCCTTCGCCTGCTTGGCCATATTGGCAAGTTGCGCCCGATCAGAGCCGCTGTTCGTTACCTCGTGCACCACAATCAGATGATGCTCGGTATCGACGGCGACCTGAACGTTGTAGCCGACGACGCCGGAACCGCGGCCGCTCGTCGCCATCGATCGGCTGTCGGGATCGGTCAGTGAGATTTGCTGGTCGGGCGACGCGAGCATCTGCTTCTCGTAGACGGCAAGCTTGCCCATTTCCGCCTTCAGCTTCGTCAGTTTCTCGGTGAGCCTTGTTACTTTCTCCGCCAGCGCCTCCGTCGGTTCCTGTCGATCGGCGGTATCAAGTTGGCCCAAATAGCGCGCGACGCTCTCCTCCAGCTGGGCGCGCCGCCGCTCCACTTTCGCCCGTGTGAAGTTCTTGTCCCGGTTGTTCACGGCCTTGAACTTACTGCCATCGATGGCGACGCTCGCCGTCGCAAGGAGTCCCATCTCGCGGCAGAGTTCGACAAAGCGCACATACCTTGCGCAATGCCAGGCCATTGTCTTTGCGGAAGTCCGCGATCGTCTTGTGATCAGGTGCGAGCCGGCCCAATAGCCACATGACCTCGACATTGCGTCCGGCTTCTCGTTCGAGCCGTCGGCTCGACTGAACCCGGTTCAGATAGCCGTAAATGTAAAGCTTGAGGAGAACCGAGGGGTGGTACGATGGCCGACCAGTCGCCGCCGGCTCCACCCCCTCAAAGCTCATCTCGGCCAAATCGAGCACATCGACAAACACGTCGATCACGCGAACAGGGTTGCTCTCGTCAATGAAATCATCGAGGCATTCGGGCAATAGCGTCCATTGCCCACGATCCGCCTCTTCAACGAAGCGCCTCATCAATTCCCCCGCAGAATCACGAGGGAATCATACCAGCGGCACAGCGTTTTCACACAGCCAGGGTCAAAAGCGGCGTTTGCGAAACCGGCCAATTACTTCCGGTCTACCCCGACAAGCTGACTACCTCAAAGCCCGTCCTGACTTCGCATTAGGGCCAATAGCTAGCATCGGCTATCATATAACAGGCTGCCAGCCGCGACGACGTCAGTCACGGTCCGATTTGGGTTTATTAAGCCACCATCTTCGGATTGCCAAAAGCTGCCCTGCGCACAGCGCCAGTCCGAACGTGGCAATCATCACGCAAACAGCGAAAAGCGCAAGAAAGCCTAATGGGTGAGTTTCATAAGTAATGATCTGATACTGGCGGATATTATTTATCCCACGTCCAGCGTAGACGAGCAGTCCTCCTGACACGTACCATTTGTACAGCGAAAAAAGACCTACCCAAGCTACTAATACGCTAGCGCCCCAACCGCCGACAAAAGCGGCGATCGATTTTATGATGTTCAGCCACCCCGTCATAATCCGTGATTTGCCATCCATCAGCAGATTACGCCATTCGCAAATTGAAACGAGGCTAACAGAAATTGAAGGATCGTTGGGGCTTGTCTTGCTGATCCTAAGAGGGACATCCGTTTTGGGTCAACACCTCGGCAATCCATCAGGCGCTAGTCCGCTCCACCCCACAAACCGGACATCTGCGCGCTCGTCACGCAAGTCAGCAACGGGCCACAAAGAGACGTTGGTTCAATCGGCCGGTCTGCCCTCAGTGCTCTCGATCCGGCGCAGTACCGTAGTTAGCGTTGGACATCCGAGCAGGCAATATCGAGTTGGAGTACGTCCTGACTGAGCGCTTGCCGAAATAATTCCAGAATACCAGCGCCATTTCATGTTCCGATGCCCAATGAGCTCCGTCATACGATTCCAGAAAGCCTCGATACGGGTTGGACCCCGCGCATAACTCACGAACGCGCATGTCGGGACTGAGCATGTCGCGTAGGAGATCAAAAAGGTCTTCTATCAACTTGTCGACCCCCGCTGTCGGTTCAAAGCGAGTATGCCAATTGCCCCAATACAGGGTGATGGCGCCTCGCTCGATCTCGAATCGAATGTCGAATCCATTTGGGGAGAGTGCCGGTATAGAAAGGCTGCAACCGTCGGATTCCACGTTCCACTTATGCACAATCTCAGAATTTCGGGCCAAAACGGCCGCGCCATACTGTCGGAACGATTCAGGCAAGTTCATTTTCAAGCACCCGACCGAAAGCGTCTGTTTGCTGTTTGGGCATGTTATTCGCCTGCGCTTTGCTGAGCAATGTCGCATCCTAGCTAGTCTAATCGCTCAACTCTACACGAGCCGCCCCTTCGGCTCGTTTAAGAGCCCAATTCAAATCGTATCGATTGTTTGGCGATGTCCGAGTTGGGTCAAACTCGGAAGTGCCCCTGCTTGAACGGCACGTCCGTTGTACCCTCAAGAGTGGACGTCGCTAGGCCGCCCCCGCAGGTCCGTTTCGTGCCATTACCGGACGAACCAGACGGGAACGTCTATGCCTTTCGTCCACCATTCCTCGAACTGCTCATACGAGATTTCTTCAAGCTTACCACTATCAAACAAATCTCCGAGCGAGCAGTCTATAAGTGAAGGGCATTTGTCACCGTGCCGCTGCTCAAGTACAACACTGTTGCGAGCAACGCGCCCATCGGCGAATACGTGAACAGTTCGCAGCACCGCGTCCGCCAACTTGTCAACATCGTAGAAAAGCCAGATCGGCTCCCCGTCCGGTATCGGCTCTTCCGGCCAACGTCCGCGATAGTAGTTGTGCGCGACAATCTCCGTCATGGCTTATGCTAGCCGATCCGCTGATACGATGGAATGTCCGCTCCGGGGTCACAAGCTGACCTCCGCGGCCTGCCTAACCATGGTCGCCTCGCCCTCCGGAAGCAGACATGGCGGCTTCCTGAGCGAAAGTCAGCCAGGGGCCAGAGACTGACTATCTCTGGTCTGTCACCGCTACGGAAGCGAATGCTCGAGGAAAAAACGCAGCATCTCTCTTGTTGCGTCCGGTCCTCGCGGGTCAGTATAGGAGCCCACGGAGCTTCCCCCCGACCATGCGTGTCCAGCTCCGTGGATGCTCCAGTGTTCGAAGACGTGGCGCCCACTGGCATCGCAATGGACAGTGCGAGTATAGGCGTGACCTCCAGCCACCTGCCCGCGATGCACGTTTCTTTCCGTGCGCGTTGCCTCGATGGACTGCTTGATAACTTGATCGCCATTGTTTGGGTGCACTGTACTGTCGCGATCGCCATGAAAAACAATGGTCGGAACAGTTGGCCGGTCGGTTAGAACCGCCCGATGATCGAAGCCGCCGCCTTGTCGCATGGCGAGGAGCGCAGAGGGAAGGTCGGTGGCGGCGCCACATGCGAGGCCGGAATGTACACCAACGGCCGCGTATAGATCGCTATATGTTGCTCCCATGATGGCGGCTGCGGCCGCTCCGGCCGAAAGTCCGGCAACGTAGACTCGCTTTGGATCAACTGAGTACTCGCGCATGATTTGGCGCGTGATCCCCGCGATAAGCGAGGGTTCGCCGGTGTCACGCTGCTGATCGGTGGTGCGAAACCAGTTCCAGCATTTCGCCTGATTTGCTTCGCTACGCTGCGCGGGATAGACCACAAAGCAAGGTTGCGTTTCTGCGACAAAGTTCATTCTCGTGCCGGCGGCGAAATCTTCTGGCGACTGGGTGCAACCGTGGAGCATGACGATCAACGGAAGCGGTTGCCCATGATAACCACTCGGGATGAAGAGCCTGTAGGCACGGCTTCCTGCAGAATTGCTATAGCTACCGTCGATAAATCTCGCACGGTCCGGCACGATGTCGCGCGTGGACAGCGGAGTCCGCTTTGTTGCACCCCGCAATCGGAGCCCAGCAAAATTGTTTGTACGATTTGACGGTGCGTTGAACTTGCGCGGTTGAGTGGATGTGGCCCGCGGTAACGGCGAGCTCCCCGTTTCCTTAACCCAATTTGCTTTCGCGTCTACAATTGACGGCGTACCTCCTGGGAGGGCGATAGGATAGGTGCGCAATGTCGCGTCCGTCGTCCTTTCACCGCGAAGCATGTGCTGGAGAAGTGCCGTGGCCTCGACGAGTCGGCCCGCGCGCGTGAGACGTGTAGCTTCGCGAATGATGTCCTGGTTGAGCATCGTCATCACCGCGTCCTGTCGGCGAGCGCGGCTTTCACCGCCGGACTGGCATGGAGGGCTCCGAGCACCGAGACCGAGGCAATCGTGGCGCGAGCAAGCTCCGGCGTGACATCATTGGCAATTGTCGCAAGGCCCAGCACATTGATATGCAGCATCTCGCCGGCGCGTCGCACCGTCTCGAGATCCTCACGGCTGTAATTCCGTAGACCCAGGTCCAGACTTTTCCGAGCAGTCGACTGTTTGACCACATCCGCATGACGTTCGAGTTGGTTGCGGATGGCTGTGCGAATGAAATCGGTCCGGTTCGAGTAGAACCCTTCCTGGACCATGAGGTCGACGTGCCCAAGGTCGACATAACCCAGATTGATCGTGATTTTTTCAGAATCGGCCGGCTTCGGTCGGAGTTCGCGGACATTATTCGACATTGTTTACCCTCCATGCACCATCCGTATAGATGGTACATGGATGTCGGCACTGGGTCTTCAAGGGGGCGTTGCCAAGATATTCGCCATTGGCGGGCCGTTACGAGCAGGAAATGCCAGTCCATCGTTGATGGACGCCACTTGAAGCATGGTTCAAGTTCGCGGGCCGACCCAGATATGAAAACCCCGGGGCTTTCGCTCCGGGGTTTTGCTTGTCGTGGCCGCTGCTGCGATCAGCCTCGAAGATCAGCCTTGCGGATTGCGCGCCATAAAGCTGTCGTAGCCGAGCTCGGCGACCTGGAACCACTGGTATCCGTTGGTCGTGAACGAGTTCATGGACTCCAGCACCTTCTTGAAATTGGGATTGGACGCCGAGGTCTCGGCGTACAATTCCTTGGTCGCCTTCAGGCAGGCCTGCATGATCGGCGGCGAGAAGCTGTGCAGCTTGGTGCCGCCTGCCAGCAGTTTCTTCAGCGCCGGCGGGTTGCCCTGGTCGTACTTGGCCATCATCCAGCTATTGGCGGCCTGGCCGGCCTGCTCGATGACGCTCTGATAGTATTTCGGCAGCGAATTCCACTTATCCAGGTTGACCAGCCCGAGCAGCATCGGCCCGCCTTCCCACCAGCCGGGATAGTAGTAATGCGGCGCGACCTTGTTGAAGCCGAGCTTCTCGTCGTCGTATGGCCCGACCCATTCCGCCGCATCGATCGTGCCCTTTTCGAGCGCGGGATAGATGTCGCCGCCGGCAAGCTGCTGCGGCACGACGCCGAGCTTCTGCATCACGCGGCCGGCAAAGCCGCCGATGCGCATCTTCAAGCCCTTTAGATCGTCGACGGTGTTGATCTCCTTGCGGAACCAGCCGCCCATCTGGCAGCCGGTGTTGCCGGCCAGAAACGAGGTGACGTTGTAGCTCTTGTAGAACTGGTTGAGCAGGTCCCTGCCGCCGCCCAGCATGTACCAAGCCTGGTTGAGGCGCTGGTTGGGGCCGAACGGCACCGCCGTTCCGAAAGCAAATGTCGGGTCCTTGCCGAAATAATAATAGGACGCGGTATGGCCCATCTCGACGGTGCCGTTCTGCACGGCATCGAGCACCTGCAGGCCGGGAACGATTTCGCCGCCGGCGAAGGCCTGGATCTGGAACTTGTTGTCGGTGGCTTCGCCAACGAGCTTGGCCATCAGCTCCACCCCGCCCCACAGGGTGTCGAGCGATTTCGGCCAGCTGGCGGTCAGGCGCCATTTGAGCTCCGGCATCGATTGAGCAATAGCGGGGGCCGCCAAGGTCGCGGCGCCGGCCGCGCCAATACCGGTCACTTTAAGAAAATCTCTTCTTTTCATTGAATCCTTCCCTGTTGGTGATGCGTGCCATGGCCTTCTTGGCGAGGCCTTCATAGCCACCATGGAACAATCGGTTCCGGATTTCCATCCCGAACTATACGGGCAAACGAAAAAGCCCGGCCTTCAAAGCGAAGGCCGGGCCCCTTTTTCTGCGACTTAAGTCGTAATCAGCCGCGGGTGCGCGAGCGGATCATGAAGCTGTCATAGGTGTATTCGGCAACCTGCCACCACAGATACTGGTCGGAGCGGTAGGCCTGCATCGCATCGATCGACTTCTTGAAGTCGGCGTTCTTGCCGGATATCTCGGCCCACAGCTCGTTGGTTGCCTTCAGGCATGCTTCCAGCACTTCATTGGTGAAGGGACGAAGCTGCGTGCCGCCAGCGACCAGCCGCTTCAGCGCGGCCGGGTTCTGCATGTCGTAACGCGCGTTCATCCAGCTATTGGCGTGGGCGCACGCATTGGTCAGGATCGCCTGGTAGTTCTTCGGCAGCGAATTCCACTTTTCGAGGTTGGCGAAGGCGTGGACCATCGGACCGCCTTCCCAGAAGCCCGGGTAATAGTAGAACTTGGCAACCTTCTGGAAGCCGAGCTTTTCATCGTCATACGGACCGACCCACTCGGCCGCGTCGATGGTGCCCTTCTCCAGCGCCGGGTAGATGTCGCCGCCGGCGAGCTGCTGCGGCACCACGCCGACCTTCTGAAAGACCTGTCCGGCGATGCCGCCAATGCGCATCTTGAGGCCCGAGAGATCGGCAACGGTCTTGATCTCCTTGCGGAACCAGCCGCCCATCTGCGCGCCGGTATTGCCGGTGGCGAAGCCGACCACGCCGAACTTCTTGAAGAACTCGTTGCCGAGTGCCTCACCGCCACCCTGCGACCACCAGGAATTCTGCTGGCGCGCATTGAGGCCGAACGGGACCGAGGCGTAGATCGCAAAGGTCGGGTCCTTGCCGACGTAATAATACGAGACGGTGTGGCACATCTCGACGGTGTTGTTGGAGGTCGCGTCCAGCGCCTGCAGACCGGGAACGATTTCGCCGGCCGCGAACACCTGGATCTGAAACTTGTTGTCGGTCATCTCGGCGACGTACTTCGCCACCTGCTCGGCACCGCCATAGATGGTATCGAGCGACTTCGGGAAGCTCGACGTCAGGCGCCATTTGATCTCAGGCGATGATTGCGCGATCGCCGGCGAGGCAACGGCTGTCGCGGCAGCACCGGCCGCTGAAACCTTCAAAAAATCACGACGCTTCATTCAAGTCTCCTTAAGACGGGACGTTTCCATATTCCTGGAGCATGTCCTCCGGCGGGGCGAATTCTGCGTCATCCGGGGCGCTCTGGCGGGGCGGCTTTAACACGGAAGTTGGCTAGCGAAAACGCGACAAAGGCATGACTGCACTGATTAAAACCAAAGTCTTATGGGGGTCATAAGGCGAGCTTACGCCGCGGCAATGGCGCCCTGAAGCTGGTCGCGAACCCTGGTCCCGATGGCCCGGTAGATCGCGGCATGCGGCCCGGCCGGCTCGCTCACCACCACCGGATTACCTTCGTCCGAGGTGGTGCGGATCGACATGTGCAAGGGGATCTCGCCCAGGAAGGGGACACCCAGCCGTTCCGCTTCATGCCGCGCGCCGCCATGGCCGAAAATGTCCGAGCGCGTGCCGCACTCCGGGCACTGGAAATAGCTCATGTTCTCGACAATGCCGAGCACCGGCACGTTGACCTTCTTGAACATCGCAAGGCCCCTACGCGCGTCGATCAGCGAGAGGTCCTGCGGGGTCGAGATGATCACCGCTCCCTTCAGCGGCACGTTCTGCGCCAGCGTCAGTTGCGCATCGCCAGTGCCGGGCGGCATGTCGACGACGAGAATATCGAGCGTGCCCCACGCGACATCGCGCAGCATCTGGGTGATCGCCGACATCACCATCGGTCCGCGCCAGATCATCGCGGTGTCTTCCTCGACCAGGAAACCGATCGACATGATCGACAGCCCGAAGCGCTTGATCGGAATCATCTTCCTGTTGTCGTCGAGTTGCGGCTTCTCGCTGATGCCGGTCAGCCGCGGCACCGACGGGCCGTAAATGTCGGCGTCGAGCAGGCCGACGCGCGGGCCGAGGTCGCGCAGGCCGAGCGCCAGGTTGAGTGCGGTGGTCGACTTGCCGACGCCGCCCTTGCCCGAGGCGACCGCAATGACGGCGGCAACGCCTGGAATTTCGGCTTGCCGGGACATCGGCGAGGCCGCGCCTTGCGGGGGACGATGGGCAGAAGCGGGTTGCACGCCGTGTGAATGCCGGTGCGCCGCGGGCGCCGCCTGCGGCGACCCCGGCTTGCGCTCGGCGGTGAGCGCGATCATGGCGGTGCTGACGCCGGGAATTGCGCGCACCGCCGCTTCGGCCTGCGCGCGCACGCTTTCCCAGGCTCTCGCTTCGGCGGCGTCGACATTGATGGAGAAGAACACCTTGCCATCGGTGACCGAAATCGCCGACAGCACGTTGGCATTGGTCAGGGGCACGCCACGGGGCGAAGCCACCTGCTTAAGGGAATCGAGAACCTGTTGCTGCGTTACGCTCACTCGCGCATCTCCTGAAGCCCCTGCGGCTCCGATTAAGAACCGGGCCCTACTCGCTTGTATCGACGCGCTTTCTTGACGCGGCCCGATCCGCCCACGGAGCAAATCCGCGAGCGGGGCTGCGTTCCAAAACGCCTTGCCCGTCCGATGCGACCCAATAGAGCGGTTCAGCGCAAAAGGCTACCTCGCGCCCACGTCGTCCTGCCGCTCGGCGGGGGCCGCAGCGGTCTCTTCCTTGGCGGCCTCGTAGTTCAGTTCGATCATGACGCCGTTGGGGTCATTGACGAAGATCTGCCAGAGGTCGCCGCCCGGAACCTGCCGGGAGTCGTAGGCCATGCCCTTCTGTTCCAGCCGCTGCTTCATGCCATCAAAGCCGTAGCTCGCGAACGCGACATGGTGGACGACGCCGGAATCCGGCTTCTGCGGTTCCTCGGTCTTGGAGATATCGACGAGGTGCACCACCGCCTTGCCCTCGCTGTACATCCACGCCCCGGGGAATGCGAAGTTGGGCCGGGCGCCCTTTTCCAGGCCCAAAATGTCCTCATAGAACCGTACCGTATCGGCAAGGTTGCGGGTCCGGATATTGAAATGATCGAGCACGCCGACGCTGACGCCCATGCGATGTCACTCCCTTTTTTGTGAGGTTCTTGAGGGACCTATCCTAGCACGAATCCGGCCCCGCCAACCAACGAAGGCGTTGCCCTCCCCTGCGCAGCGGGTATGGTGCGGCTCCTCCAAAAACATCGTCCGGCCGGCCCAACGTCGCCGGCCAAAACTCCAAGGTATCGCACATGGCTAAAGTCGCTTTTCTCGGTCTCGGCGTAATGGGTTTCCCCATGGCAGGCCATCTGGTGAAAAAAGGCGGCCACGAAGTGACCGTGTACAACCGGACCGGAGCCAAGGCGAAGGAATGGGCGGACAAATTCGGCGGGCGCACCGCGCCGACGCCGAAGGCGGCCGCCGAAGGTCAGGATTTCGTAATGTGCTGCGTCGGCAATGACAACGACCTGCGTGCGGTCACGATCGGCACCGAGGGCGCGTTTGCCGGCATGAAGAAGGGCGCCATCTTCGTCGATCACACCACCGCCTCCGCCGAGGTCGCCCGCGAGCTCGATGCCGCCGCCGTCAAGGCGGGCTTCAAGTTCATCGACGCGCCGGTGTCCGGCGGTCAGGCGGGTGCGGAAAACGGCGTGCTGACAGTGATGTGCGGTGGCAACGAAGACGCCTATGCCGCTGCCGAGCCGATCATTTCCGGCGCCTACGCAAGGATGTGCAAACTGCTCGGGCCCGCCGGCGCCGGCCAGCTCACCAAGATGGTCAATCAGATCTGCATCGCAGGCCTGGTCCAGGGCCTGTCCGAGGGGATTCACTTCGCCAAGAAGTCGGGGCTCGACGTCCCCTCGGTGATCGAGACCATCTCCAAGGGCGCGGCGCAGTCCTGGCAGATGGAGAACCGCTACAAGACCATGAATGACGGCAAGTTCGACTTCGGCTTTGCGGTGGAATGGATGCGCAAGGACCTCTCGATCTGCATCGCAGAGGCTCGCCGCAACGGCGCCAACCTGCCGGTGACCGCCCTCGTCGACCAGTTCTACGCCGAGGTCGAGAAGATGGGTGGCAAGCGCTGGGATACGTCGAGCCTTTTGGCCCGGCTGGAGCGCTGAGTTAAAGAATCAGGTTAAGGCGACGAGCCAGACCCCCGCTTCTTGTCCTGTCGGAAGCGGGGGTTCCCTCCACTCGACTGGTTAATTTTAACTTCCCGTTAACGAGAATTTTTAGCTCTTTAAGTCATCGCTTAATGATTTCGCTGCACAGATAGACAATGCAAGAGCCCGCGCGGTTCGCGGGCAGGATTTGTGTTGTTCGATGAGTAACGCGGCAGAAAAGCCTGAGGTTGTCCAGCTTCCGGCGGAAGCGCAGGTCGCACCACCGGTGAATACGCGGCGCGTGGCAGCACAACGGGTGCGCGAGGCGCGCGATCGGTTAACGTCGACCAGCGGAACGCGCCCCGCTTTCGATACCGAGCTGCTCCGGCAATACGCCCAGACCCGGGTATCGGCTTCCTTCGTCGTCATGCTGCTGGTGGTTGCGACCGGCGTGCTGTTCGGCCTCTGGAAGTATATCGTGCCGGCCGCGGTCTGGACCTTCGGCATGCTCTGCATCCATGCCGCGATCATCCGCAACTGCAAGCGTTTCCTTCGCGAGCAGCCCACGCTTGCCGAAACGCGCAAATGGCAGACGCGGTTCGTGCTGCTCGACCTGCTCTACGGCCTGTGCTGGACTGCGATCCTGCTGCATCCGGCCGGCCTCGACACCGTCTCGAACACGATGATGATGTTCCTGATGCTGCTGGTGATCGCGGTGTCGAGCATGCTGGCGGCGACACTGCCGATCGCGGCGGTGGCGGCAACCGCGCCGGTGACGGCCGCGATCGCGCTCAACTTCGTGATGGGCGGCACTTTCGATAATTACGCCCTCGCGCTGCTGGCGGTCGCCGCCGAATGCTATTTTGCGCTGCTGGCCCATCAGCTTCATTCGACGACGCTGCAGACCCTGGAAGCGCGCGCCGAAAAGGACGCGCTGATCGGCGAGCTCGAACAGGCCAAGGCGATCTCGGACGAAGCGCGGCACCGCGCCGAATCCGCCAACGTCGCCAAGTCGCGGTTTCTGGCGCAGATGAGCCACGAGCTGCGCACGCCGCTGAACGCGATCCTCGGATTCTCCGAGGTGATGAAGAGCGAGATTTTCGGCGCGCACGCGGTGGCGGTCTACAAGGAATACTCCGCCGACATCCACCATTCGGGCGTCCACCTGCTCAATCTCATCAACGAGATTCTCGATCTGTCGCGGATCGAGGCCGGCCGCTACGAACTCAACGAGGAAGCGGTGGCGCTCGTGCACGTCGTCGCCGACTGCCATCATCTCTTGAAGCTGCGCGCGAGCAGCCGCGGCATCACGATCCACGAGGTGTTCGAGCACGGCATGCCCCGGATCTGGGGCGACGAGCGCGCCACGCGTCAGGTCGTGCTCAATCTCATATCCAACTCGATCAAGTTCACCCCGCCGGGCGGCGACATCTGGCTCAAGGTCGGCTGGACCGCATCCGGCGGCCAATATCTCAGCGTCAAGGACACCGGCTCCGGCATTGCCGAGGACGAAATCCCGATCGTGCTGGCCTCGTTCGGCCAGGGCTCCAACTCGATCAAATCAGCCGAACAGGGCGCAGGCCTGGGCCTGCCGATCGCCAAGAGCCTGATCGACATGCATGGCGGCACCTTCACGCTGAAATCGAAACTGCGGATCGGCACCGAAGTCATCGTCACCTTCCCGCCGGAGCGCGTGATGAGCGCGCTGGCGCCGATGGCTGAGGAGGCCCCGCCCCTGCAGCCGGAACCGGCCGTCACGGCGGCCGACGAGAAGCGCCGGGCGCGTCACAAACCGATCATGAGTGCCGGCACGGGACTATGACCGCAAGCGCTTGCGCAAGGGATGTAAACCACTTCACTATCCACGAATGAGCAAAGAAACGCCGTGTATCGCAGTCTGTATGATGGATCCCAAAACCAAACTCTGCTTCGGCTGCGGACGAACGTTGCCGGAGATCGCGCGCTGGCACCGCATGGAAACGGCGGAGCGACTGGCCGTAATGGAAGGGCTTGCGGCGCGCATGGCGGACGCCGGTCTGGTGCCGATACCGCCGCGCAGCGAACGCGGCTGACTACCGGACCAAGCTGCGGAGGCGCCAGGTGATCCGCATCCTGCTCGTTCTGGCGATGCTCGCGGCCACCGCCGGCGCTGTCGTCGCCTATGGCGATCCCGACCAGCTCGCGCGCGCCGGCAACTCGGTATCGAAAATGCTGCGGCAACGCAGCCTGGAGCCGGCGCCCGCCGTGGAGATCGCGCGCGGCAGAGCCGGCGAATTCGCGCTCCACGCCAAGATCAACGGCGTCAAGGCGCCGATGGTGATCGACACCGGCGCAACCTCGGTGGTACTGACCTGGGAAACGGCGAAAGCGATCGGCCTGCCGATCGAGATGCTCGAATATAATGTCGATGTCGAAACCGCCGGCGGTCACACCAAGGCGGCGCGGCTGACGCTCGATCGTCTCGCAGTCGGCGCGCTCGTCGAAAAATCGATCCCGGCGCTGGTGGTGCCGCGCGGGCAGATGAAGACCAACCTGCTCGGAATGAGTTTTCTGGATCGCCTGGAAAGCTGGGGCGTGCAGGCCGACAAGGTGATGCTGCACGGCTATCCCGACGTCGCCGGCCGGAGCAAGCGCCGCACGGCGGCGAATTAGCGCGTCGGCTCATAGTTGATCATGTCCGCTTGGCCTCCAAGACGGCGCAAAAGCAGACATGCCGATATCGACGCGATGGGCCAATAGGTGACATCAGTCCGGACTGAATGCAGGGCTCTGGGAGCTGCATTTCCTGCAGCATCCGGACTGATGCGCACCGTTGCTCTGATCGCTCAAGAACGCACTTCGAAGATCATGTTGAACGGCGTCTCGGTCGCGCGGCGGAAGCGCTTGAAGCCCGCTTCAGTCGCCACCTGCCGCAATCTGCTTTCACCCGCTTGCGCACCGAGCCCCAAGCCCACTTCCTGAGAGAGTGAGGCTGGCGTACAAATGAATGTCGAGGCGTGATAGAAGATGCATCCCACCGGGTTGAGATTATCCTTGAGATTATCATGAGCAAACGGCTCGACGATCATCCACGACCCATCCTTGGCTAGCGTTTCCTTGACATGCTTGCCTGCACCCACGGGGTCGCCCATGTCATGCAGGCAATCGAAGAACGCCACCAGATCATAGTCTTTCGCCGGAAAATCCTTGGCACTGGCCTGCGCGAACGTAATGCGGTCCCCAACTCCCGCTTCCTGCGCCAAGACCTTCGCGCGTTCAATCGAAGGTTTGTGGTAATCGAACCCGAAGAACTCTGAATTGGGGTAGGCCTGCGCCATCACAATCGTGGAGGCGCCGTGGCCGCATCCGACATCGGCCACCCTGGCGCCAGCTTTCAATTTCGCTTCGACGCCTTCGAGCGTCGGAATCCAGTTCGAAACCAGATTGGCGTTATAGCCCGGCCTGAAGAAACGTTCGGTGCCGGAGAAAAGACACTTCGAATGCTCGTGCCAACCAACGCCTTTGCCAGTTCGAAACGCTTCGGCGACTTTTGGTTCATCGAGATAGGTGGCCTGCACGACATCGAATGCACCGGCAAAGAAAGCTGGCGACCCCTCTTCGGCGAATGCCATGGCTTGTTCCGCCGAGAGTGAGAACGCATTTTTTTCGGGGTGGTAGTCGATGTATCCAGAGGCGGCCTGCCCGGACAGCCATTCGCGCACATAACGCTCATGCAGACCAGTCTTCCTGGCGAGCTCGGACGGAGTGACCACAGCACCATCCGCCATCGCCTTGTAAAGCCCGAGGCGATCGCCGAGCAGTATGCTTGCGCCGCCCAGTGAGATGCCGAGGTCGCCGACCAGCTTTGCTACGAGCGCGTTCAACTTTTCAAGATTTGGTTCACGCATTGCAGCTTTCTCCACTCTTTGAGAACAGCCCCAGCGTTGGTTAAACAAACCTAGGACGACTGACGGATTTCAAATGTGAAGGGGTTCACGGTTCCACGAATGGCCGTGCGCCGACATCGACCATCACCGGATCGATGTACGTTTTGTGCCATAACAGGACCCATGCACCGCATAACGGCACCTCCGCTCATGCGCAGGCGTTCGTCGCCAGAACACCGCATCCGCTAAAGAGATGGCTGCCGCCGGCAAAGCCAAACGGTTAACCCTGTCGGCAAACGCCCTGTACGAGGGTCGGGTTGTTAAGTCAGCCGCCGCCAAGTTGCCTCATTAGATCGGAGAATTTTCACCGGCACAAATTTAAGCCGGAGGACATCATGCTGAGAATGGTGTCGTTGGGCCTCCTCATCCCATTGGGTGTAGGCGTACTGGCGGCAATGGAACTCAGAGCTCCACCGCGTAGTGCAGTGGTGATCGTCCAGCCCCTCGCCGAGACAGGCGCAGGCATTTCCGATTCACATGGTGCGCTGGCGAAGGCTGATCGACTTGAAAGTACCGCTGCGAGCAGCGAGACGCCAGCACAGCCTGCTCTAGTCGACGAACGCATTTCTCCGTCGGAAGGCGTCAGTATCGGTTCTTCGGAGCCCCCGAGGGTGATCAACCGCCATCGGCACGATCCCAAATCAAAGAAGGTCGCTACTGCTGCCCCTCCTAAGCCGAAGCCAAAGCCAACCGATATCAAGCGAACTACCATTTCCGAGCGGTCAAAGGCCGCCAGCGCCACCGAACCCTGTCGGCTGAGCGCGTTTGGTGGCTTGCGCAAGGCTTTGAATTCAGTCGACTGCGAAATTTGATTCAGCGAGCATAATTCCTCCTGGAACGGCTTCGGTCGCTCTCTTCAGAACTTGGTGAGCAAGCCCGACCTCAGGCCCAATCCACCCGAAGCGGACGAGGTCTGCTTCGGATCACTCGCGTCGTTTTGGTGTACCGATCACCTCTGGTCTGCCCCGACAAACAGACATCCGCTGTCGCTGTCGGACGTCTCAAAGGTGCCAAGGGCGGAAGTGATGCAGACCCGCGGCGTCGCGAAACGGCGATTGTGCGACATATCGAAAGCGGCTCGGTTACATCACTTCCCTGTCTAAGGAGAGTAGCCGCCGCGCCGGTCCCTCCCCATCTTGGATGCGGGGGAAGCACCTCCTCGTGTGCCATCGGAGATGGGCAATGAGCATGAGAACCTTTTGCACGCTTGCCGCCGCCATCTTTGCCCTGATCGCAGTTCTGCAGTTGATCCGGATTGTGATGGGATGGTCCGTCACCTTGAACGGCGTAGATGTGCCGTTCTGGGCGAGCTGGATTGCAGTTATCGTAGCGGGCGCGTTGAGCTTCGTCGGCTTCCGCGCCGCCATGCGCAGCTAATGGCCAGCAGAGCCTGATCGCGCTAATGCGAAAAAGTCAGGCTTTCTTTGCCGCCTTGCGCGCCTTGTTCGCTTCCTCGATCTCGGGTTCGAGCGATTTCAGGCTCTCGTAGATCTCGGCCAGGACCGTCTTCAGGTCGGAAATGTTCTTCGACGGGAAATCGCGAACCGCGACCTCCTCGAAGTGGATGGCGATCGGGATCAACTCCTCGACTAGTGTGCGCCCCTTCGGGGTGAGGTTGATCGCGACGGTGCGGCCGTTGTCCTTCAGCCGCGCGCGCGTGACGAGGCCACGGCGTTTCATCTCGCCGACCAGCCGCGACAATGTCGATATCTCGATCGTCGTCATCGCTGCGAGATCGCCGAGCCGCTGATCGCCGGTTTCCCACAGCGCGGCCATCACGCGATACATCGGCAGGGTCACGCCATAACCGGCAATGCGCCGGGAAAACAGCTCGCCCATCTGCACGCCGACGCGGTTGAGCAGATACGGAAAGGAATTTGTCAGCCTGTACAAGGTCTTGCAATCCGTGCTGTCGCAATTGTTGCGACCTTCCAATAGCTGGGCGCCGATCGCTTTTCAAGGCAATTGTTGCATTTGAAAATTTCCGCTTGACTGATATTTGCAACTGCAACTATTGTTTTGGAAAGTTAAGCCGCCGGAGAAGAGCGGACCGTTCAGTGGAGGAAACCATGTCGCTGGATTCGGCATCCGACGAATTGCGGGAAACGTTCAAGCGCGCGTTGCGGCGATTTCCCGCCGCCGTGTCGGTCATCACATCGTCAGACCAGAACCGCCGCCACGGCATGACGGCAACCGCGGTAACCTCGCTGTCGCTTGACCCGCCTTCCCTGATCGTCTGCGTCAACCAGCAGACGCTGCTGCACGACATCATGCTGCTGGCGCGCCGGTTCTGCGTCAACGTGCTGCGCCGTGATCAGGTCACTCTTTCATCTGCCTTCAGCGGCGCGCTCCCGGCCGAAGAACGGTTCGGGCTCGGCGACTGGATGACCTCTGCAGAGGGCGTCACCTATCTCGCCGATGCCCAGATCAACATCTTCTGTAAGAAGGCAGCCGCCGTCCCCTACGGCACGCACACGATTTTCATCGGCGAAGCCGAGACCGTGAACGTCCGCGATCCGATCGAACCCCTGATCTATCAGGATGCGACCTACTGCTTCTCGGTGCCCCACGACAGCCAGGCTGCGTGAACCCGACCCTGCCGCCGAGCCGCCTTTCAGACAATCGAAGACACGGAGCAAGCCAATGGTTTCAGTCGCCCAGTTGAAGGACGTGCCGGCACAGGCGGCCCCTCGCCCCGACCTTGCCGAGTTGCGCAGCCGCGTGGCGCAGATCGCGCCGCAGATCAAGGCGCGCGCCCACAATACCGAAAAGGCCGGGCGCGTTCCCGAAGAGAACATCACCGCATTGCGCCACATCGGCTATTTCGACATCGTCAAGCCCGCGATGTTCGGCGGCTACGAGTATGATTTCGACGTGCTGGTCGAACTGAACATCGAGCTGGCGAAAAGCTGCGCCTCGACGGCGTGGGTCGGCGGCCTGCTCGCGGCCCATCAATGGCTGATCGCGGGATTTCCGGAAGCCGCGCAGCGCGACGTCTGGGACACTAATCCCGATGCCGTGGCCTGCGGCTCCTACGCGCCGGCCGCCAAGGCGATCGAGGTCGAGGGCGGCTATCGCTTGAGCGGCCGCTGGTCGTTCGCCAGCGGCTGCGACAACGCGCAATGGTCGCTCTGCGCGGCGCTGTTGCCGTCGAAGACAGACAGCGGCCAGTTTGCGCCGGCCTTCCTGCTGGTCCCTGCCTCCGACTACGTCATCGACGATACCTGGAATGTCGTTGGCCTCAGCGGCACCGGCAGCAAGACGCTGGTTCTCGCGGACGTGTTCGTACCGGCGCACCGCCTGTTGTCATTCGCCGACACCACGTCCGGAAAGACGCCGGGCGCCGCACTCTATGCCGCCAACCCGGCCTTCTCGATCCCGATGCTGTCGAACATTCCCTCCTGCCTGGCATCCACCGCGGTCGGCGCCGCCGCCGGCGCGCTGGAGGACTATCTCGCCGTCACCGCGCGGCGCGTCACCCG
Organism: Bradyrhizobium sp. CCBAU 051011; assembly: GCF_009930815.1. NCBI lineage: Bacteria > Pseudomonadati > Pseudomonadota > Alphaproteobacteria > Hyphomicrobiales > Nitrobacteraceae > Bradyrhizobium > Bradyrhizobium sp. CCBAU 051011. The sequence goes on from NZ_CP022222.1 coordinate 7,893,152, forward strand.
CGGCGCGGTGGCCGGCCACAACAATCGCATGGCGGAATTTCCAACCATCCAGTTGCGGGTGGCCGAAGCCACAGCCTCCGTCGACGCCGCGCGCGAAGTGCTGCTGCGCGATCTTCGCGACCGTGCGGCAACCATCCGTGCCGGCAACCCGGTCTCGGTCGAGGACCGTATCGTCAGCCGCCGCGGCCAGGCGTTCTCGGTCGCACTCGCGATCCGCGCCAGCGAAGCGCTGAACGCCTCGACCGGCGGGCTAGGCCTCGATCTCTCCAATCCGGTGCAGCGCGCCTGGCGCGACGCCAATGCCGTGGGCCGCCACATCAGCATGAACTGGGACGCGGTCGGCACGATGTACGGCCAGCTCGCGCTCGGACTGACGCCGCAGGGACAGTACTAATCAACATCAGACATCAGCGAGGACGACATGCAGGGCAAGATCGCACTAGAGGAACATTTCGCCATACCGGACACGCTGATGGATTCAGCGGGCTTCGTCCCGGAATCCTATTGGCCGGAATTGAAAGACCGCCTCCTGGATATCCAGGACAAGCGGCTGGCGCAGATGGACCAGCACGGCATCGAAATGATGATCCTGTCGTTGAACGCGCCGGCGGTTCAAGCGATTCCCGACGTCGCCCGCGCCAACGAGATTGCGATCCGCGCCAATGATTTCCTCGCCGAGCAAGTGGCGAAACGGCCATCGCGGTTTCAGGCCTTTGCCGCGCTGCCGATGCAGGATCCGGATCTCGCGATCAAGGAGCTCGAGCGCTGCATCAGGACGCTCGGTTTCCGCGGCGCGCTGGTCAACGGCTTTTCGCAGATTGGCGACGGCAAGCGTCCCGTCTATTACGACCTGCCGCAATACTGGCCGTTCTGGGCCAAGGTCGAAGAGACCGGCCTGCCCTTCTACCTGCACCCGCGCAATCCCTTGCCGGAAGACTGTGCGATCTATGAGGGACATCCGTGGCTGATGGGTCCGACCTGGGCGTTCGGACAGGAAACTGCCGTGCATGCGCTGCGCCTGATGGGATCGGGCCTGTTCGATGCCTATCCGAAACTGAAGATCATCCTCGGCCACATGGGCGAAGGCCTGCCCTACAGCATGTGGCGCGTCGATCATCGCAACGGCTGGGTCAAGGCACCGCCGAAGCACAAGGCCAAGAAGAAGATCTGCGATTACTTCAACGCCAACTTCTTCCTGACCACCTCAGGCAATTTCCGCACGCAAACGCTGATCGATTCAATTCTGGAGATCGGAGCGGACCGCATTTTGTTCTCGGTCGACTGGCCGTTCGAAAACGTCGATCATGCCTCCGACTGGTTCAACAGCGCCAGCATCAGCGAGAATGACCGATTGAAGATCGGCCGACGCAACGCCATCGACCTGTTCAAGCTCGATCTCGGCGAAACCACTGTCGCCGGGAACGGCATCCATCAAGCCGCGGAATAAGCGGTCTCACATGACACCATCACCATCTGGGAGGGATACGGGCATGACTGCGAAGGCAATCGATCTTCACGAGGAACTAGCCGAGGCAAAGGTCGGGAATTTTCACTGGCGCCTCGGCGCCATCATGGGACTGCTGACGCTGTTCGACGGATATGACACGTTCAATCCGGCTTACGTCATTCATTACGTCGCAAAACCATGGGGCCTTCAGGCCGGCCAGGCGGGACTGTTGATCTCCAGCGGGCTGGTCGGATTTCTGATCGGGGCTGCACTCCACGGCATCATTGCCGACCGGTTCGGCCGCCGCGGCACCCTGCTCGGGGGCCTGTGGATTACCAGCATCTTCACCCTGCTCACCGCGACCTCGGCGGACTCGTTCCTGTCGTTCTGCATCCTGCGGATCCTGACCGGCATTGGCCTCGGCGTGCTGTTGCCGCTTGCGACCACCTACATCAACGAGCTGGCGCCGCGGCGCGTGGCCAACACCTTTGCGCTGTGGGGCGTCGCGCTCGGCTGGGCGCTGGGCGGCACGCTCGCCGGTGTCGCCGGCGTGTTTGCGACCCCGGTGTTCGGCTGGACGTCGCTCTACTGGATCGGCTCGCTGTCGTTCCTGCTTCTGCCCTTCATGCACCTGATGCTGCCGGAATCGCCAAAGTTTCTGGCCCTGCAGGGCCGCGTCGACGAAATCCGCGACATGCTGACCAGGCTGCGGCCCGAGCGCGCCAATGTCTACAAATCGGCTGAGATTGCCGTGGGAGAGTCCGAGAAGCCGGTCAATTCGGTCGCGACGCT